>CAJKOS010000211.1 GCA_905201565.1 uncultured Erysipelotrichaceae bacterium | reverse complement strand
TCATCTCACCACCTGTAGAGGTGGGAGTATTCTGCTGGGGTTTTAGATAAAAAAAGATGGGGCCAGTGGGACTTGAACCCACACGATGTTTCCATCACCGGATTTTAAGTCCGATGCGTCTACCGGTTCCGCCATGACCCCAAAACAGCGTATTCATTTTACAAGCAATTTGCAGAATACGCAAGTAAAGAAAAACATCCATATGGATGTTTATGGAGGTTCCTGCCGGAGTCGAACCGGCGCTCGCAGAGTTGCAGTCTGCTGCCTTACCACTTGGCTAAGGAACCATCTTTCGCTGTGCTTGTTTATATTACCAATTCTTTACGATATTTGCAACAGAAAATTGCGAAACATTTCATTTGACCTTCGGTCAGTTTATGCTATATTGTAGCCATGAAGGCATATATCACAAAAATCAGGGACTGGATTCATAACCATATCCCAAAACAGAAAAAGAATAGAAAGCATTTATCTAATGCAAGTGTTGCGGCTATCACCGCTGGTATCGTGCTCTTTGTTGTTGCAGTTTGTGTCTACCAATACCAGAACTACAACGGCACACCGCTTGCCATACTCGATGATTCCACCATCACCTTCTCTGGTTATAACGGCAATGGTGTGGTAGGAGAAGACTTTCATCCCGAACAGGCAATGCTCGACAAGCTTTCAGAAACCATCGAACAAAAAGATGCGGCTGGTGAAAGTACCATCTGCCTCTCCCAGTTCAAAGAAAGCATCATCTGCGGTTTCAATAAAGACAGTGCACTGTCCAACGATGAAGTGATCACCTATTCATGCACCATCGATGAAGACCTTGCCCGCAATGCCGGCTATAACCCCATCGATACACAGAAAAACTACAAGGTAGAAGGACTGGCAGACCTCATACCACTCGACCCCTTCCAGGATGTCACTGCCACATGGATCATGCAGGATGGTATAGCGGATATAGAGATCACCATTCCTGATACACTGCAATCCTTTGGCATCACCTATACATGGGATACAAAAGATGAAACGTCCATCACCATAACTGCTATAGCAGACGAAGAACAATTAGCACAAAACGGTTATGTGCTCACTTCTACAACAAAGGACTATCCAGTCGGTACAAAACCGGTATTGATTACCTCAATGGATGAATTGAGCGATGAAGAAGCTGATTCCATCATCCAGGAAGCTGAAGCCCTTCTCATACAGGAGCTTGAAACATGTGGTTATGCACTACTACACGATGAGGAATCCCTCATCATCAGCGGTTATGAAGAAGGAAGGATTACTGAAGCCTATGATGGCTTTACCGTTTCCTTCTCACTGACCTCTGACAACCTGCCATGGTACAGCAGGTTCAGCAATCTTTCTGCTGAGTTCACCGGTATGGTTTACAGAAGTTCTGATTCTCTTGTCCATTTTGAAAGCAATACTAAACACGGTTGTACTGTGGGCGGATTCTTCTCCCTCTATATGGAAGAAGAATCCAATCCATAACAAAAGGAGGCTTTTTGAAATGGTCCCCTTGTCAAGGACAATATTCTGACAGTAGATGACCATTGACCA
>CAJKOS010000210.1 GCA_905201565.1 uncultured Erysipelotrichaceae bacterium | reverse complement strand
AGCGGTTGCAGGCACTTGTGGTATAGGCCATACGAGGTGGGCAACACATGGTGAACCAAGTGAGAACAATGCCCATCCACATTGCAGTGATGATGGCAATGTTGTGGCAGTTCATAACGGTATTATCGAAAACTACCAGGAACTTAGGGATAAGCTTTCAAAACATGGGTATCGTTTCTATTCTGAAACAGATACGGAAGTGGCGGTAAAGCTCATTGATTATTACATTAAGAAATATCATGAAGGACCGGTCGATGCGATAGCAAGGGCGATGACCAGAATCCGTGGTTCCTATGCCATTGCGGTGATGTTTAAAGAATATCCGGATGAGATCTTTGCGGTAAGAAAAGATGCCCCGATGATTATCGGTACAGTTGATGGGGCGACATTATTAGCTTCGGATGTGACAGCACTGCTCAGCTTTACAAGAACTGTGTATTACATCGGGAATATGCAGATAGCAAGGCTTGGCAAAGGTGAGGTGACATTTTTCAACATTGATCGGGAAGAGGTGAGCGTAGAACCAACAGAGGTTGCCTGGGACACAGAGGCGGCAGAACGCGGTGGATTTGAGCACTTCATGATCAAAGAAATCCATGAACAGCCAAAAGCGGTGCAGGATACGATCAATGCCCTTGTCAAAGATGGAAAGATCAATCTTGAAAGTACGGGTATCGATGATGATTTGTTGAAATCCATCAACCATATTGAGATTGTGGCATGTGGCAGTGCATATCATGTCGGTATGGCAGCCCAGTATATCATTGAGGACATGGCTTCTATTCCGGTAAGGGTAGAACTGGCTTCGGAGTTCCGTTACAGAAAACCGGTGTTATCCACAGAGGATACACTTGTGATTGTCATTTCCCAGTCCGGAGAAACAGCAGATTCCCTTGCGGCATTGCGTGAGGCAAAGGAACTTGGCGCAAAGACGCTGGCAATTGTCAATGTGGTAGGTTCTTCCATTGCCAGAGAAGCGGATAATGTTTTTTACACTCTGGCGGGACCGGAAATTTCTGTAGCAACTACCAAGGCATACAGTACTCAGCTGATTGCCTCCTATGCACTGGCAGTGCAGTTTGGAAAAGTCAGAGAACAGATTACAGAAGAAAAATATCAGGAGCTGATTGCAGAGCTGAAAACACTTCCGGATAAGATTACCAAGATCATTGAAGATGACAAAGAGCGTATCCAGTGGTTTGCGGCAAAGTTTGCCAATACACATGACGTATTCTTTGTCGGACGTGGTATCGACTATGCGATCAGTCTGGAAGGATCTCTGAAGATGAAGGAGATTTCTTATATCCATTCCGAAGCTTATGCAGCAGGGGAACTGAAGCATGGAACGATCAGCCTGATCGAGAACGGAACACTTGTGATCGGTATTCTGACGCAGGATGATCTGTATGAAAAAACACTCTCCAATATGGTAGAATGTAAGTCCAGAGGTGCATATCTGATGGGAATTACAACATACGGACATTATGAAATGGAAGACACAGCAGATTTTGTTACGTATATTCCGAAGGTGGATCATCATTTTATCGGCAGTCTGGCAGTGATTCCGCTTCAGCTGATCGGATACTATATTTCTGCAGCAAAA
>CAJKOS010000209.1 GCA_905201565.1 uncultured Erysipelotrichaceae bacterium | reverse complement strand
ATCGGCTTTGCGACAGCAGATAAAATTGCCATGAACCTCGGCTTTGCACAGAATGATGAAAGAAGGCTGTATGCCTATCTTGTTTCTCAGGTCATGGACTTATGTGTCCGTGATGGTGACAGCTATATAGAACTTGACGCATTGCGCATGCAGTTTGAAAACAAGACAAAGCGATTAACAGCTTCTTTTGATGATTTGCTCTATAAGGCAGTCATGAACAGACAGCTTATGCAGGAAGATACAAGAATCTATCCGATCACCCAGTTTGAAGCAGAAACGGAAATTGCCCACTTTCTCCATGGCTTTCCGTATAAGTTCCTTGAACCATGCGACAAAGAGCTGTTAGAACAATATCTCGACCAACTGGAACAGGCTTCCGGCATCACCTATGATGAAACGCAAAAAGATGCGATCATCTCTTTCTTTGAAAACCCATTCCTCATTGTGACAGGAGGACCAGGTACAGGAAAGACAACCGTTGTACAGGCAATGGTCAGGCTGTTTCAGCTTCTCTATCCTTCCAGCAATATCATCTGTGCTGCACCAACCGGCAGGGCGGCCAAGAGACTCTATGAAGTAACAGGTGCCCAGTCCTCTACCATTCACTCCCTGTTACATCCAACCGGTTTGGCAGAAATGCAGAAAATCCATTAACCGAAGATCTTTTGATCATCGATGAGTTTTCGATGGTCGATGCATGGCTTTTCTCAAGACTTGCCCTGGCATCACATAACATCAAAAAGATCTGTATCATCGGTGATGAAGACCAGCTGCCAAGTGTCGGACCGGGTTCTGTGCTGCGTGATCTCATCGACAGCCAACAGTTTCCGCTCATCCGCCTTGACCACATCTACCGGCAGAGCAGTGGTTCTGATGTCATCACCATTGCCCATGACATCCATGATGGTCATGTAAACCTGGATGCCCTGAAGACAAATGTTGCCTTCTTCAACTGTCCGGATGATATGATTGCAACAAATGCGGTAACTGTTGTCCGCGATGCTTTGAACAAAAACTACACGATCAATGACATCCAGGTACTCTCACCCATGTATAAGGGAGCTGCTGGTATTGATACATTGAATGCCTCCTTGCAGGAAGCCTTCAATCCACCGGATATTTCCAAAAAAGAAGTGCGCTATGGCTATACCACATTCCGGGAAGGGGACAAGATATTGCAATTGAAGAATCAGCCGGATGATGCGGTGTTCAATGGAGATATCGGTATACTTGAAGCAATCGAAGATGCCAAAGAACGCGATGATCATAAAACAACCATCATCGTAAACTTCCAGGAAAACTATGTCGAATACAACCAGGACAACTGGAACAACATCACCCTTGCCTATTGCATCAGCGTACATAAGGCACAGGGTTCCGAGTATCCGATTGTCATCATGCCTTTTTCAAGAGCCCATACGATTATGTTGCAGAAAAAACTGATCTATACCGCCATCACCAGGGCGCGAAGATCACTTGTCCTGCTTGGAAACAAAGAGGCCTTTGAAAGAGGTGTAGAGGCAGAAGAAAGACATATCCGTGCTACAACACTTGTCAAAAGACTCAAAGATCAAGATCCATTTGCCTGATCTCTTTTATCTAAAACCCCAGCAGAATACTCCCACCTCTACAGGTGGTGAGATGAATG
>CAJKOS010000208.1 GCA_905201565.1 uncultured Erysipelotrichaceae bacterium | reverse complement strand
TTGTGACTGATCGGGTTATTGACACCGTTTGCGGCAAATTCACCTTTGATGTTCTCTTTTGAACCGCCGGTTCCATTGCCGAGAGGGTCACCGCCCTGAATCATGAATCCCTTGATGATGCGGTGGAATGTCAATCCGTCATAGAAGCCTTCCTTAACGAGTTTTGTGAAGTTTGCGACCGTGATAGGTGCAGCTTTTTCATCGAGCTCGAGTTTGATGGTATGACCATTATCCATTTCAATGACTATCATGTTGTTACCTCCGTGTATAGAAAATCTTACCTGATTAAGATACACTAAATATAGTTTGAAGAAAAGAGGACACGATCATGAGAAAAGCAGGAATTCTCATGCCTGTCGCATCGCTTCCATCCCGTTACGGGTGTGGTGACTTCGGTCCGCAGGCATATCATTTTGCACAACTGCTGAAACAGGCAGGTTTTTCTATCTGGCAGATACTGCCGCTGAATCCGCTCGGGTATGGGAATTCCCCGTACCAGCCATATTCATCCTATGCAATGGATGATTTGTATCTCTCTCTGGATCTTTTGGCAAAAGAAGGTCTGATCCATAGACCATATGCCTTCCATAAGAATTTTGACAAGATTGACTATGAAGCTATCCGAAAGTTCAGGGAGCCTATTCTCAGGGAGGCTTATGCAAACTTTGTGCCGGATGATGCATATGCATCATATGTGAAGCAGAAGTGGCTTCAGGATTATGCGCTGTTCATGGCTTTGAAAAAGAAAAATGGCATGAAGGCATGGACGGAGTGGGAAAAAGAAGAAAGAGACATATTGATGGATGAAGAGGCAGATCTTTCGCTTTATAGAGAAGAAATGGATTATGAGTTGTTCAAGCAATATGAACTTTATCTGCAATGGACGGCTCTTAAAGCTTTTGTGAATACCCTTGGTATTGAAATTATGGGTGATTTGCCTTTCTATGTTGGCCTCGATTCGGCGGATGTCTTCTCCAGCCGGAAGAACTTTCTGCTGGATGAAGATGGAAGACCATCCTTCATTGCGGGTGTACCACCAGATTATTTCTCTGCCACTGGTCAAAGATGGGGAAATCCGATTTATGACTGGGACTATATGGAAAAAGATGGTTTCAAATTTTGGATTGAGAGGCTTTCATATTGCGGAAAGATGATGGATATTGTTCGCGTAGATCATTTCCGTGCCTTTGATACATACTGGAAGATTCCTTCTTCCTGTCCTACAGCGATTGAAGGGGAATGGGTGGAAGCACCTGGCTATGCTTTGTTTGATACATTGTTCAAAGAAAATCCAGATCTCAGGATTGTGGCAGAAGACCTTGGTGATTTAAGGGCAGAGGTACTCGAACTCAGAGACCATTATGCCTTCCGTGGTATGCGTGTCATCCAGTTCTCTTTCAATGAAGAAGAGATGTATTCTGACAAGGAACACCTGCTTGTCTATACCGGTACCCATGATAATGACACTACCTTTGCCTGGTATAAGTCATTGAGTCATGGTGAACAGAGGTGGATGAGAAAGATATTAAAGAGGCTCGGTTACCATTCTGGTTCCTTTATGGATGATGTCATCCAGTATTCTCTTGAAAGAAGTGCGGACATGGTCATCATTCCGATGTATGACTGGCTGCATCTGCCGCATTCCGGCAGAATTAACACACCGGGAACAGTTGGCGCACCTAACTGGATGTGGAGAA
>CAJKOS010000207.1 GCA_905201565.1 uncultured Erysipelotrichaceae bacterium | reverse complement strand
TCTTTGCCTCGCTGTCATGGTTGACCAGATAATTCACCCAGCTGATGATGTCATAATGTTCAGACCAGCCAAGGGTTGTAAACTGTCCTTCACTCTTGCCACAGCCTCTTGAATCCACTGCCAGCACATTATATCCGGCATGGTCGAGTTCATAGAGGTAGTCGAGCAGGTTGCGGTCATAGCTGCCTGGCCCAAAAGCAAGCACGACCCACTTGTGAGAATCACTGTGGTTGTTGAGGGAAAGCGCATGGAGTCTTAATCCATCAAAGGAATCAATCCATGCATCATCAATTGTGCTGTGATGATACCACTCTGTCTTTTCACTGTCCGTAAAGGTCAGAAATGCAGTTCCACCCCTGCCGGAATATAGAGAGGATTTCTGTAAATCAAATACCTCACGGAATACATATGCACTGACACCGGCATATGCCGCTGCCGCTGTAGCAGCAGTTGTTCCAACAAATTTTAAAATTGGATGTTTCTTTTCGCCCATCATTGAGCTCCTTTCATCAATCATTAGGAAAATTATACCATGGTTTTACAATCCTATTGTGAACATTGTCTGTATTGCGAAGAAAAATGGTCTCATGTTTCCATGAAACCATCCATTCTTATTTCTTCAATACAGCAATACGATCAAGGATAACCTGGTACTGGCTGCGGTAAGCTTCCTGCTTCTTCTTCTCCGCTTCTACCTTGGCAGCTGGTGCCTTGGCAAGGAAACCCTTGTTGTTGAGAATGTTCTCAGATCTCTTGAGTTCTCCTTCCAGTCTTGCCTTTTCTGCCTCAAGCTTCTTCATCTCTTCTTCCGGATCGGAAAGTTCAGAAGAAGGAATGTACAATGTACCACCATGGACTGTTTCTACGGTAAGGTCACCATCGAGTGTTTCCTTCCATTCTGTCTTTGCCATACGCTGTAACATTGCCGCAAGGTTCTCATCAGGTGTAATGACATTACCATCGAGGTCTTTGATCATACATGTGAGTGGTGCAGAAGGTTTGAGGTCATTTGTGACCTTGACTTCACGGATCTTCTGGATGACGGAAATCAGTCTTTCCATACCTTCCATATCTGTGGACGCAATACCTTCAATCTTTGCCGGCCATGTTTCAAGGTTGATGCTTTCCAGGTCATGGGGCATGGTGAGATAAATCTCTTCTGTCACAAATGGCATGAATGGATGCAGCAATCTCACAATCGCATTCAACATGATCAGCAATGTGCTCTCTGCACCCTTTCTGATCTTTGCATCATCAGAATTCAAAGAAGCCTTGGACATTTCCACATACCAGCTGCAGAAATCATCCCAGACAAAGGAATACAATTCATTGCCAACCAAAGCAAACTCATACTTCTCCATGTTTTCTGTGACATGGTCAATGGTTTCATTGAGCTTGTTGAGAATCCATGCATCAGCTGAAGAAAGTGTAGAGAGGTCCACATCTTCCATTCTCATAACCTCTCTCAGGTTCATGAGCACAAAGCGCGATGCATTCCAGATCTTGTTAATGAAGTTCCATGCGGCTTCGACCTTGCTGTCGATGTAGCGCATATCCTGACCAGGTGTGCTGTTAGTCGTTAAAAAGAAGCGCAATGCATCAACACCATAGTCATCGATGACCTTCATCGGATCAATACCATTACCCAGGGACTTGGACATCTTTCTGCCCTGTTCATCACGGATGAGACCATGGATCAAGACATCTTTGAATGG
>CAJKOS010000206.1 GCA_905201565.1 uncultured Erysipelotrichaceae bacterium | reverse complement strand
GAGCCATGACTTTTTCCCAAAACGATTATTATGTGAAGGAATTTTCACATTACTCAATTTAACGCAACCTTTACTTCACCTTCATATAAACATGTTATACTATTCACAAAGAGAGGAGGTTCTACTATGGGACCAATTATTTTCTGGGCAGTGATTATTGTTCTGATACTGGCACTGCTGCTCTCCATGGTCAACATCGTACCGCAGGCAAGTGCCTACGTCGTCGAAAGACTTGGTAAATACCATGCCACATGGCAGGCAGGTATTCATCTCAAAATTCCGGTCATCGACAGAATTTCCAGAAGAGTACTGCTCAAGGAACAAGTCGCAGACTTTGCGCCACAGCCGGTCATTACCAAGGATAATGTCACGATGATGATCGACTCCGTCATCTACTTCAAAGTCCTTGATCCAAAACTCTATGCCTATGGTGTAGAAAACCCGATCATGGCAATGGAAAACCTCACCGCAACAACACTGCGTAACATCATCGGTGACATGGAACTGGACGCAACACTCACATCCCGTGAATCCATCAACAGCCAGATGCTCGCAACAATTGATGCGGCTACAGATCCATGGGGTATCAAAGGCACAAGAGTCGAACTCAAAAACATCCAGCCACCAGCAGCTATCCGTGAAGCCATGGAAAAACAAATGAAGGCAGAACGTGAAAAGAGAGCTGCCATCCTCACCGCTGAAGGTGAAAAACAGGCAATGATCCTGCAGGCAGAAGGTAACAAAGAATCCTCTGTCCTCAATGCGGAAGCTGACAAACAGGCAATGATTCTCAAAGCCGAAGGTCAGAAAGAAAAAGAAATCCTCGATGCCCAGGGTCGTGCAGAAGCCATCCGCACCATTCAGGAAGCCAATGCCAAAGGCCTTATCATGATCAAAGAAGCTGGTGCAGATGATGCAGTCATCCGCCTCAAGGCACTTGAAGCCTTTGCCAAGGCAGCAGATGGACAATCCACCAAGATCATCATTCCTTCCGAAATTGCTTCACTGGCAGGTCTTGCGGAAGGAGTAACAGAAGCCATTAAGAAATAATGGGCTACACCCTGTTCATCATCGTCTTTGCATGGATCATCATTTCCGTATTGATCGGTGTATTACCATCACTCGCCAATAAAAACAAAAAGAGCGGTTCAATCCATACAAAGCGCTTCTACAAACGGCCTGTATCCAGTGACGGACATGCCATTCCCGCCAAAGATGACATCACATGTGCCAACATAGAAGACCACTACCACGCCCCTCGTGGCTATGACAAACTTCCAAGATACATCGTCCATGAAGAACCAGAACTTGGTTATGTCATCCTCAATGGGAAGAAGCGTCGTCTGACAGACTGTAAATACCTATAGGAACAGCAGGCAATCACGCCTGCTGTTTTCACATTTTCAAAGGCAAATCATTCGATTTCAAGGATCTCATGACATTTGCCACGTTCATCCTGAGTTTACTGACCTTCATCTTCAGCTTTTGCAGATGATAATAAGGAAACAGGTATAAGAAAAACCACTCTCGAACTTGACCAGTGACCGAGTGGCTTCTCCATTCATCGAAGGTCAACCACTTTGTGGGCGGTTGCTCTTTGTTCATCTATTGTATAGCAATTGAAGTCATACCATTCAAGGTATGACTTCTTTTTTATCAGAGAAAAGCACCAGCGAGGGGGTGCTGGTGCAATTCTTTGGAAAGGGAAATACTATTATGGGAAGAACGATCATGTGCCAGATGGCTATCCATCTGACAGTTATGATAATAGTGGATGTCTGTGTGGGAATGGTGGGAGT
>CAJKOS010000205.1 GCA_905201565.1 uncultured Erysipelotrichaceae bacterium | reverse complement strand
TTTTAGCCATTAGAGTAGCTGTTTTTGACGCATATATGCATGATGGCGGGCTGCTGTCTTTGTCACTTGGTTACTGTATTTCTAATGTTGTAACTTCGCTGATATTATAAAATGCGCTTTATGATGCATATCATCGTTTCTCAAAGCTTCTGCTGCATTTTATGTGATTACTGGCAATTTTTTTTGGCATAAAATTTCTTGTACAAGTTTTGTGCGAAGGATTATGATAATTTTAACAACAATAAGTCTGATATGACTAAGGAGGAAGATATGACAGACTGGTTGAATGATGCGATATTCTATGAAATTTATCCACAGTCCTTTTATGACACCAATGCGGATGGAATTGGTGACATTCAGGGAATCATTGAAAAACTAGACTATATCCAGGATCTTGGATGTAATGCAATCTGGATCAATCCGTGTTTTGATTCACCTTTTGTGGATGCCGGCTATGATGTGAGGGATTATTACAAAGTGGCACCGCGGTATGGCACAAATGAAGATTTGAGAAGGCTGTTTACAGAAGCGCATAACAGAGGCATGCACATTCTGCTGGACCTTGTACCGGGGCATACATCAAATGAGTGCAAGTGGTTCAAGGAGTCTTCCAAGCCGGAAAGAAACGAATACAGTGACCGCTATGTATGGACGGACACGGTATGGAATGCACCAACAGGAGTTGGCAGTATCAGCGGCTGGCTGAGAGCTGGCTATGACAGAGATGGTGCAGCCGCATTGAACTTCTTTACTGCTCAGCCGGCATTGAACTATGGTTTCTATCAGAAGGATGCGGGTTGTGACTGGGAGATGTCCTATACGGATGAAGGACCGATGAACACTAGACGTGCAATTGAAGATATCATGAAGTTCTGGCTCGGTATGGGCTGTGATGGCTTCCGTGTTGACATGGCACATTCCCTTGTCAAAAATGACCCGGAAAGCAAAGGTACAATTGAACTCTGGAATGATGTGTTCTCCCGTGTGAAGAGCGAATATCCTGATTCCAAGTTTGTTTCAGAATGGGGTGAACCGGATAAGGCACTGCTTGCCGGCTTTGATATGGACTTCCTGCTGCACTTTGGTCCAAGCCATTATCCTGATCTTTTCCGTACCGATACACCATTCTTTGCCCGTGAAGGCAAGGGCAACCTTGATGCTTTCTTTGAACTGTATATGGAAAACAGAGGAAAGACAGCAGGCAAGGGATTGATCTGTATTCCAAGCGGCAACCATGATATGGATCGTATGGGTCATACCCTTGACAGCCATGAGGCAAGGCTTGCCTTCCTGTTTATCATGACAATGCCTGGTGTTCCGTTCGTCTACTATGGTGATGAAATCGGTATGCGAAAGGTATTGGGTCTTCACAGCAAGGAAGGTGGTTATAACCGCACTGGTTCGAGAACACCGATGCAGTGGGACAAGACAACAAATGCAGGATTCTCTTCAGCTTCATATGAAGACCTCTATCTGCCGCTTGATGAAGAGATGAGGAATACGATCAATGCGGAAAGTGAGATGGCTGATAAGAGTTCCCTGTATTGGGAAGTGAGAAATCTCATCGCCTTCCGCAGAGAACACGCTTCGCTGGCACCGGCTGCTGACTTCACATTGATCAGTAAGGATTATCCGCTTGTCTATGAAAGAAAGGGTGAAGGTGAAACATTGCGCATCATCATCAACCCGGCAGGTGTGAAGAAAGCTTATGCCAAGGCACAGGAAGGTGAGCTCATTTATTCCATCGGTTCTACTACTGCCGAAGATGGATATATCGCCCCGGAAAGTGCATGGGTCAGAAAGATCTGAAATAGAAAGAATCTCCTGTGAATTGCAGGAGATTTTTTAGTTTGTGGATTGTTTTTTGCGGGCAAAGGATATGGCGATGAGATCGGCGATGATTTCAAGAGGATAGGGGTGGGAAGCGAAGTCCTTCCGG
>CAJKOS010000204.1 GCA_905201565.1 uncultured Erysipelotrichaceae bacterium | reverse complement strand
AAGTGCTATAATATAACACAAGGAGATGATGTTATGAAGATAATCGCATTTACAGGTGCAGGAATATCTAAACAGAGTAATATTCCTACATTTATGGAAAGGCCGGATGTCAGAGAAAAGCTATTTAGAAGTTATGCACAAAGACATCATGAAGAGTACAATGAAGTGATTAGACAATTAAAAGCGAATATGAATGGTGCAAAACCAAATGATGCGCATTACGCCTTGGCAGAGTATCATATTCCTATTATCACAATGAATATTGATGGCTTACATAGACTTGCAGGTAGTGATGCATTAGAACTACATGGTGGTCTTCCTGAAGATGATGAAATGGATATCCTCAGAAAGCGCTATGCGCCTGAAGAGCTGACCACGACCAACACAGCTGTACAGCTCAACGATCCGGTCAAGATGTACCTCAAGGAAATCGGTCGTGTACCGCTGCTGAAACCGGAAGATGAACCAGAAATTGCCAAGCGTATTGAAGAAGGTGATGAAGAAGCCAAGAATATTCTGATTTCTTCCAACCTGAGACTTGTTGTCTCCATTGCCAAGAAATATGTCGGCAGAGGTATGTTATTCCTCGACCTCATCCAGGAAGGTAACATGGGTCTTGTCAAGGCAGTGGAGAAATTCGATTATACAAAGGGTTTCAAATTCTCTACCTATGCGACATGGTGGATCCGCCAGGCCATCACAAGAGCCATTGCGGACCAGGCAAGAACCATCCGTATTCCGGTACATATGGTAGAAACCATCAATAAGCTGACCCGTGTGCAGAGACAGCTCGTACAGGAACTCGGCAGAGATCCAAGTGCGGAAGAAATCAGTGCCCGCATGGATGGTGTAACACCAGAAAAGGTCAGGGAAATCCAGAAGATTGCCCTTGAACCGGTTTCTCTTGAAACACCAATTGGTGAAGAGGATGATTCCCATCTTGGTGACTTCATCGAAGATAAAGATGCGATGTCACCAGATGAATATGCAAACAACCAGCTGCTCAAAGACGAAATCAACAATGTTCTCTCTGGTCTTACCGAAAGAGAAGAGAAGGTATTGCGTCTGAGATTTGGTCTTTATGATGGAAGGACAAGAACACTGGAAGAAGTTGGCCGTGAGTTCAATGTCACCCGTGAAAGAATCCGTCAGATTGAAGCCAAGGCACTGCGCAAGCTGAAGCACCCAACCCGCTCAAAGAGACTCAAGGATTTCTTTGACCGGTGATCAGGATTCAATCCATAGCATCAATGGTAAAACAAGGCATGATCCTTGCCGATATCGGTACCGATCATGCCTTTCTTCCCATTATGCTCATCAAACAGGGCATAAGCCCAAAAGCTTATGCCTGTGACATCACAAAGGGACCACTTTCCATTGCGAAAACCAACATTGCCCGCGAAAACCTCGAAGACAGGATTATCCCTGTTTGCAGCGATGGCTTTGAACATGTGCCACAAGACGCGCAATGTGCGGTAATTGCCGGCATGGGATGTGATACCATCATTTCCATCCTTGAGCGGGGGATGGACCATATCATGAAGATGGAACAGATCATCGTTGAAGCAAACAATGATCCCGAGAAGATGCGCAGGTGGATATCTGACCATGGATTAACCATAGAAGATGAACGTGTTGTCCACGAACGCCGTCATGACTATGTCATCATCAGCTTTAACACAGCAAAGCACGCACCATATAGTGAAGAAGATGTCATCCTTGGACCAGTGCTCAAAGAAAGAAATGAACAAGCTTTTCAGGAC
The DNA here is from genome assembly GCA_905201565.1 of uncultured Erysipelotrichaceae bacterium. Taxonomy (GTDB): domain Bacteria; phylum Bacillota_I; class Bacilli_A; order Erysipelotrichales; family Erysipelotrichaceae; genus Bulleidia. The sequence continues at coordinate 198 of CAJKOS010000204.1, read as the reverse complement.
TACTGCACACACCAGGTTGAAAAGCTCACGATGATCTTGTCACATAGACAAGACGAACAACTGTTGAAAAGAAGGCAATACTTTGCCAAGTATGCCAACAGGGAAATGTGAAAGCACATTTCTCTTTTTTCTTTCACTTTTTTTGAGGAGATCTCATTTTGTTGTCTATATAGATAAGTGAAAGGAGACGCTGATATG
>CAJKOS010000203.1 GCA_905201565.1 uncultured Erysipelotrichaceae bacterium | reverse complement strand
GGAAGAGGAATATCGGGATAATTACAGCCATCTTGTCTATCGCAAAGAAGCGGTATATGGCATTATGAAGATTACGTATTACCGGCACCAGTGAGATATCTGGTGCTGTTTTTCATGGAATGAAAATCATGAAAGATTTTAGCACTTGACCCTTGACAGTGCTAAAGCCGGGATGTAATATACTAGCAGGCAATGGAAAAGAGTGCTAAAGGAGGTGCTGATTGTGCTTACACCACGGCGGATAGAAATATTCAAAGCGATCGTTGATGAGTATATCAAAACGGGTGAACCTGTCAGTTCCAAGGCACTGCAGCAGCGCCACAAGATGTCCTACTCCAGTGCGACGATCCGCAATGATATGCAGGCTCTTGAAGAGATGGGATACCTTGAAAAGACACATACTTCTTCAGGGCGCATCCCAAGTACTGCTGGCTACAAGTTCTATTGCGAGAATCTGTTGGATGAGGCACAGATTGACAAGAAGATGGAAGTTGCCATCAAATCTGCCTTCGATGTGTCGAACTTCAACCTTGATGAAGCAGTGCAGCAGTCATGCCGGATCATTTCGGAAATGACGAACATGACAACTGGTGCCATCGGACCGGATGCTTCCAAGCAGCGGCTTGAGCACATCAAACTGTTTCAGATCGACAGCCGCAAATGTGTAGCGGTGTTTATCACAAGTACTGGTCATACGGAGACAAAGAACTTCTACTTTGAAGATGACATTCCATTCAGCGATATGGAAAACTGCACGGACATCCTGAACAGTCGACTCAGGGGTGTACCAATCGATCAGCTCGCTGAAAGGATGGAAAACATCCGGCCAGAACTGAACTCTGTCGTGCAGAAACACGACATTCTGTTTACCGCATTTGTCAAAGCATTTGTCAAGTTTGCCAGTGACAATGTCTACTTCAGCGGTAAGGACCGCATCCTCTACCAGCCTGAATTTGAAGACATCAACAAGCTCAAGAAGCTGATGAACATGCTCGAAGATACATCTTCAGCAAGATGGAAACAGCTTGATGCAAATGAGAATGCTGTTGCGGTGACCACCCAGCAGGGGGCACAGCTGACATGGGTCAACGATGTTGCAGTTGTCAGAAGTACCTTCCGGGTAAACGATGATGAAAGCGGACAGCTGATGGTTGTCGGACCAAGCCGTATGGATTATGACAAGGTCATAACGATGATTGAATATGTATCACATCTGATAGAGAAGATGTACAACGAAGGAGGTGGAAACCGCGATGGCTGAAACAGTAAAGAAGGAACAAACAACTGAAGAGGAAGTGACAAAGGAAGCAGAACCTGTTCAGGAAGAAAATACACCTGCTGAAGAAGAAAAGAAACAGGAGACAAAAGAGAAGAAGTCAATCTTCTCCAACAAGAACAAGGAAATCGATGCATTGAAAGAAGAAAATGCAAAACTTGTGGAACAGGTTGCCGTATTGAAGAACGAATATGCAAGGGCATATGCGGATACGGAAAATACCCGCAAGAGGCTGACAAAGGAATATGAACAGCTCAGCAAGTACAGCATTCAGAAGTTTGCATTGTCCGTTCTTCCGGTGCTCGATGATTGTGAAAGGGCACTTGCCCAGGAAACAAGCGACGAGGCTTACCGCAAGGGATTTGAGATGGTTTACTACAAACTCAAGGCTGCCCTTGCTGCGGAAGGCGTCGAAGAAATTGAAGCAGAGAATGTACCATTCGATGGCAACTGGCATCAGGCGATCATGGCAGAACATGTGGATGGTGTAGAAGCCGGTATGGTCATTCAGGTGCTGCAGAAAGGTTATAAGCTTAAGGACCGCATCCTTCGGGCTGCGATGGTAAAAGTCAGCGAATAAGCTGCAATATAAGGAGGCAATTATGAGCAAGATCATTGGTATTGACTTAGGTACAACAAACAGCTGCGTAGCAGTTATGGAAGGCGGTAAACCAACAGTTATCGCTAATACAGAAGGT
>CAJKOS010000202.1 GCA_905201565.1 uncultured Erysipelotrichaceae bacterium | reverse complement strand
GATGGGGCATCTGGTTCCAAGCTCATCGCTTTTGTGAAGTTTGCTATCAATGGTATTGTGGTCATGGCTGCTTACTTTGGCATTTCTTCTTTGTTAAAGCTGCCGGATGAAGTATTCCATACAAGTATTATTGAAGTCGCAAAGCGAAAATTGAAAAGAGGGAAGGAAGAGGCGTGAAAACTTCTTCCTTTTTCGCTATGATGGTATAAAGAAAAAATCCGGGGGACCGGATTTTCGAAGGATCATGAGAACAGAGAGAAGGAACTGAGTACAGTTTTTTGGAAATCGATTGAATAGAAGGACAGCGTGCTTCTTTGTTCTCATAATTGTTAGTCAGCACTAACTAACTGTCTTTAGTTTACAGGTATCCCTGTATTCTGTCAACAGAAAAGAGTAAATTATGATGAAAAAAGATGAATCTCTTGAAAAACGCATATTGGAGGAAATAGACATCCGTGATGCTGCATCATGGGTGCTCGAAGAGGACAACCCAAGGAAATGGTTATGTCCTTTTCATGATGACCATCATCCTGGTTCCTTCAAGGTCTTTTCCTCCAACAACCGCTTCAAGTGTTTCTCCTGTGGAGCATTTGGTAACAGTATTGACCTTGTCAAACAGGTGAGACAGTGTGACAAAGAAGAAGCGATCGCACTGCTGGCAAAGCAGTTTCTCCATGAGAAACATGTTCCCTTGCCTGAGAAAGAAAAACCTGTCGAAATCACATGTGCACCGGTATCGGTAAGGCATGCCATCTATTCAATCTTTGTCAAAGGCATGTCTTTATTACCAGATGGAATGAAACTGTCAGATGCCCATCACAAGTATCTTCTTGAAAGAGGCATTCATGAAGAAGAGATCAAACGTTTTGGTTACTTCACCATGCCGGACAGGTCCATCCTTCCTTCATTATGCAAGGCAGTGCGCAAGGCGGGTTTTGCGGAAAGCATATTGGTAGAAGTGCCAGGGTTCTACCGCTGGAAGAAGACGGGAAAGATCGATATGTCAGTTACCGAAGGTATCGGTATTCCCATTCATACTGCAGAGGGAGACATAGCCGGTATCCAGATCCGCAGGGATGTGCTGCAGAGTGCATATGATTCCCGTTATGTTTGGTTTTCTTCTTCCTGGATCAATGAAAATCCAAAGGCAAAGGAACTGCTGGATGGTGGGGCATCACCTGGTTCACCGATTGATGTCATACGCAATGGGACAACGAAAACCATACTCATCACCGAAGGGCATTTCAAGGCAATCCGGGCAGCAGAGCATTTTGACTGCACTGCTCTCAGCCTGCAGGGGATTGGTTCTCATCATGGTCTTAAACAGGTCATTGGACAATTGAAACGGGTGAAGACCATCATCCTTGCCTTTGATGCGGATATGGCGGTGAATGAGAATGTGTTTATGATGGAAAACAAGCTCTATGAGATGTTAAAAGATGACTATGTCATCAAAGCTTTGACATGGAATATGGAAGAGGGCAAAGGGATAGATGATGTTTTGCTGGGGGATGGCAATGTATATCTTGTGCCGTTTGGCAGGATGAAGGAAGCAGTGGAATTGTTCTATAGAAAGAGGGCATTTTCCAACTGCGAAGAAATGTGCAGGGAAGATGTGCTGTCTTTGTTTTCAGATACGGTTGGAAAGAAATTGTGGCAGATAAAGTACCAGTTTTGAAAAAAGGATCGATTGATAGTGAGAGTACGTTATATAATAAAGGCAGATTAATTTTAGGAGAAGATCATGAAAAACTATCTGACTGTAGATGTTGGTGGAACCGCCATCAAATATGCCCTGATGAGCGAAGAAGCCGAAATCCTTGAAAAGGGAGAAGTACCGACACCGATGGAAGGTCTCGAGGTATATCTCGATACCCTGACATCCCTGTATAAGAAGTATGAAGGCAGAGTGGAGGCGTTTGTGATGAGTGCCCCTGGCCGCATTGATTCCAAAACTGGTTATTTCTTCACCAGTGGTGCTTTGAAGTATGTGGATGAAACAGACCTCGGTGCTTTGATGAAAGAGAGAATCTCTGTACCTTTTG
>CAJKOS010000201.1 GCA_905201565.1 uncultured Erysipelotrichaceae bacterium | reverse complement strand
GAAGATTCTGATCCTGGATGAGCCGACTCGAGGAATTGATGTCGGTGCAAAAGCAGAGATTTATAAGCTGTTGAATAAAATGTGCAAGGAAGGTATTTCTGTCATTATGATCACATCCGAAATGCCGGAGCTTCTTGCAATGGCTAACCGTGTATTGGTAATGCATGAGGGCCGCTTACAGACTACTTTAAATGAAGAGCAAATGACAGAAAACAATGTTATGATTGCAGCAATAGGAGGAAATATTCATGAAGAACAAAATGCTTAAACTGAAACAAAGTGCGATTTCCGACTATTTACCGCTGATCATTGCATTTGCCATTATTGTCGCCTTTTTTGGTATCATGGCGCCAAATTTCTTTGCTGTCAGAAACTTTCTGAACATCCTCCTGTATGCGGCAAATGTTGCGATCTTGGCATGTACAATGACCCTGATTTTAGTAGCAGGACATATTGACCTTTCTATTGGTTCTGTAATTGCCTTGGCTGGTGTGGTTTTGGGTAAGTGTATGGAAGGCGGCATGTCGGTTTGGGCCTCTATCGGCATCACCATGTTGGTCTGTCTGCTTACGGGATTGTATAACGGCATTATGATTACAAAAGTCAAGGTCAATGCATTTATCACAACTTTGGCAGGTATGCAGATTTTTCGTGGTATTGCATATCTAATGACCAGTGGTAAATCCATTCCGATTGCCGATCCTGTCATCAAGGCTATTGGTCGTGGTTATACTGGTGCTATTCCCAATGCTGTTATTATTATGGTAATTATGGTGGTGGGGTTCTCTCTGCTTGCTAAATATACAACCTTTGGCCGCAGAATTTACGTTATTGGTGGCAATGCAAATGTTGCATTTTTGTCCGGCATCAATGTTGACCTCACTTTGATCGGTGTGTTTGCTCTAAATGGTCTGGTAACGGGTATCGCAACTTTGGTTTACTGTTCTCAGTTGGGCGCAGGTATGCCTCAGAATGCAACTGGTATGGAATTTGATGTTATTACTGCTGTTGTTCTTGGCGGTACCAGTATGTCTGGAGGTAAAGGCACGATCGTTGGCGCTCTGATCGGTGCGATCCTGATCGGTACGTTGGAAAATGGTATGGTTATGATGAACATCAATTCTTACTGGCAAGATGTTATCAGTGGTATCGTTTTGGTCATTGCTGTTGTATTCGATATCATCAAGAATAGAGGTAAATCCTAAACTGGTTTCAATTGTAGGAGGAACGTGCATGGAAAGATACGCATGGTGTGCTACACTTCTTCCTGGAAAGAAGGAAGAATATATACGCCGACATGATGAAATCTGGCCTGAAATGAAAGAAGTTCTTTACCAGAGTGGTATCCGCAATTATACGATTTGGACAGTGAAGGACAAGCTTTTCGGTTATTATGAATGTGATAACCTGAAAGAAGCTGCCCGGGTTCAGGCAGAGAGTCCTGTTGTTGCAAAATGGAATGTCTATATGAACGATGTGATGGTATTTGATGTAGATCCTGCCACCGGAATTATGCCGGATCTGGTACAGGTTTTCGGGTTTAATCTTCCGGAATAATGAGCAAATGAGCAGAAAATCAAACTGCCGTTACTTTCAAATTACGTAGAGTATCATTAACATATCGTATCGAGATGATATCCTAATAAGAAGTCCCCCTCTTCTGAGTATGAACTGCCCCAGTTTGTGCGGGCAGCACAAAAGACCCCTATGTAGGAATATTTAGTTTTATGCGGAGTGGCGCAGCGTCGCGGCGCCACTCCCGTTTTATTCTGGATACGCTCATGGTTGTAGAAGTGAATGTATCTGTCAATCAGATCGTTTGCTTCCATGAATGTCTTTGGCTTGTGCCGGTAGATACACTCTGTTTTCAGAATAGAAAAGAAATTTTCTGCCATTGCATGCGAAAACGGAGGATGTAATTGATTCACTTCGATTAGAAAGTGACGATTGAACTTCTTTCAAAAATCGTGTTTCTTTCGCTGTATTGAGAGATCCGCGGACTAAACTATACCCTAGGAAGTGGACAAGGAAAAGACCCATAGCGGCATGAACTATGGTATACTGAAGGCAGGAAGAAGGAGACGGCTATGGGAACAAGGAAAAAATTC
>CAJKOS010000200.1 GCA_905201565.1 uncultured Erysipelotrichaceae bacterium | reverse complement strand
TACTGGTGACAGTCAGCCGGCAGATTTGACAAGACCTGATGGAATTTCTGATATCACCCACATCAAAGGCGTTTACCCATATGTTACAACCATTGAAGGTATGGATCAGCAATATGTAACAACAGGCATGGTCAAGAGCGAATTTGCCAAACTTGGTTCTCCAGAAGGTGCAGATGCTGTAGCAGATATTTCTGAAGGTGCAGTCACCGCTCGTGCAAACGAAGATTCTAATACAGTAACTATCAATTGGACGAAATATCCAGATGAATCCAAGCTGAAAGTAGCTGAAAAGACTAAAGATATATCACTTAAAATTGGCAACCAGGTCATCCAGGGAGCTACCGGTAATGTAATGTTCGATTACTCATGGGTATACGGACCAATTGTTTATAAGGCTCGCATATCTCAGGCAGGACAATCAGATATTAATATTACAAGTACATCTGAATCCTATGACCAAGATATCAGTGGACTAGCACCAGATACAGAAACGACAGTATGCGGTTATTATGCATATGAACATGAAGATCTCGGAGGAAGAAGCAGTTCTGAATCCTGTACTGTATTCAGAACACCTGAAGAGAAGATCAATGTTCCTTCCAGCGGATCACAGGAAGAAATTGAGGCTTTCCTTTCTCAATATGGCATAACGATTTCAAGAAGAACTGAAACTATGGATGCCTCACGGGCAGGACAAGTCAACATCGTCCGAATTTCCGATGGCACTGTACTTTCCGGCACAGCACAAAAACCTTCTACCCTAAGAGGAACAAGTGTTGCCGTAGAATACTTCGTCGCAAGTATTTCATCTGAAGAGTAAATGAAAAACAGCGTTAATCACTAACGCTGTTTTCATTTTGCTTTGCCTTTGAGATATTTACATATAGAAGTAAACGGGCACCCATCACACTTCGGATTGCGGGCATGACATCTGTATCGCCCGAAGAAGATCATCTGATGATGTCCTTTTATCCATCTATCTCTTGGAATCTTCCGTTTCAGTTTAGTTTCTACTTCAAGTAGTGAATCATCCGGTTTTGCCAACCCAAGTCTTCTGGAAATCCGGCTCACATGGGTATCTACGGCAAGAGAAGGCACACCAAAACATTCCGCAAGGATGACATTTGCACACTTCCTGCCAACACCTGGCAATGTAACTAGTTTCTGCATTGTATCCGGTACTTCTCCATGGAACTTTTCTACCATACCTTTTGCCATAGACTGAATAGAACGGGCTTTGTTGCGGTAAAGACCAAGGGTTCGTATGCAATCTTCAATATCATGAATATCCCCTTGCGCAAGGCTTTGCGCATCCGGGTATTTTGCAAACAAGGCTGGTGTGATCCTGTTTACGGAAGCATCGGTAGTCTGGGCAGAAAGGACTACTGCCACTGCCATTTCATAGTTGTTGCGATGGTCTAATTCACAATGGGCATCGGGAAACATCTCTTCCAGATGGTCCATGATTTCTACTGGTGTCATATGTTCCATCAGCGGTTGATCGTCCTTTCTATTGACTCAGCTGTCACATGTCTCTGCTTCCAGTCAGAAAGAATTCTGTCTATGTAAACAAAATTCAATTTGTTTTTGGAACTTGCTGTGCGAAGAGCATAGAGGATAACTTTCTTATCCATGGTGCGGTTCCAGTCACTGATCATTTCCATTTCCTTCTGGCTGAGTGTTCTGCCAAATTCAGTTTCAAACACATCAAACAAAGAGGAATCCATGACTGTAGAAACATGTGCGACATCTACTTTGAAAAGGTTGTTGAGGTCCCATTTCACAATACCTCTTTCCGCATGAATGCTAACATATTTCTTGGCACACAAAAGAGATACCGTTCTATCTACTTCTTCCTCTGTTCTTCCTGTTTTCATGGCAAGTGAAGCCAGTGTAATTTCAATACCATGTTCATTCATAAAATCAATCAACAGGACGATGACCGTCTCCTCAGCATCAAGACCAAGATACTCCAGGTGGTCAAGGATCCAGTCCCGGTGATTGACAAATCTTTGTTCATACCATTGCATAATCTAATCTCCGTTTAAGCATTATCGCAATTATACCGGTCTTATGCAACAGAAAACGAATGGCAAAATTCATTTATCTAAAACCCCAGCAGAATACTCCCACCTCTACAGGTGGTGAGATGAAT
>CAJKOS010000199.1 GCA_905201565.1 uncultured Erysipelotrichaceae bacterium | reverse complement strand
AAACTTCTTAAAGGGAAGCCAAAAGCTTCCTGGAAGCTCCGACTTCTATAAGTCGAAGTAGTTCACAGTGCCTGACTCAGCTTCTCCCTTTGTTTCATGGAACGCTTCAGCCATCCTCCCTGCAGGTAATACACCAGGAACAAGAGGCTTGTCGCAACCCAGGAAATCGGATAGCAGATCAATGTATCAAAGATTGTCGTACCCGGATAGAAGATGATCCAGATGATGCGGAAAGCACCGATACCAACCGCTGTCATGATCATCGGAATGATGGAATCTCCACAGGCACGGATGCCGGAAGAAAGAATTTCCACACCCGCAAACGTAATCCATAGCGGACAGAGATACCGCAACATGGACAAACCGATCTGGATAACTTCTTCTTCAGGTGTAAACAGGCGATAGATGAACTCTCCACCCACAAAGCAGAACAGAGAAATCGCACCTGCACCGATGATGTAAATCAACGTACTTGTGCGGATACCCTTCTTCACCCTGTCAATCTTGCCTGCACCAAAGTTCTGACCACAGAATGTCAATACTGACTGACCAAGGGCAGCAGAAGTGTTCCAGAAGATGGCATCAATCTTGCCAAATGCCGTATAGGCAGCTACCGTATCTGTTCCATAGCCATTGATGGAAGCCTGCACAAACAAGTTGGCAACACTGTAGAGGCAGGACTGGATACCAACCGGAAGACCGATGACAACAATACGACTGACGATGGACCAGTCAACTTTGCAACTCTTCAGATGGAAGGCATAACTCTCTTCACTTACGGAAAGAACCCGCATCGTCAGCACACAGGACACAACCTGGGAAAGCACAGTCGCAACAGCTACACCAACAACCGCAAGGTGGAATACCACCACAAACAACAGGTCCAATACGATATTGGTCATACATGCCGCAATGAGGAAGTACAGCGGTCTTTTCGAATCACCAACCGCACGAAGGATACCTGCACCATTGTTATAGATGAGTGAAGGAATCATACCTATCATGTAAATCTGGAAATAGGTCAAAGAATAATCAAAGATATCCTCTGGTACATTCAACAGTTCCAGCATCCATGGCGCAAGCACAATGCCGACAATCATCAGAAACAGCCCCAGCGCAACAGCGATGAACATACTCGCATCGACACCTTTGTGCACCCCTTCATCTTCCCTTGAACCAAAGTACTGGGCAATGACAACCGTCGCACCAGAAGAGACACCAACCACAAAACCGACGAGCAGATTGATGAGAATACCCGTAGAACCACCTACTGCCGCAAGTGCCTCCTTGCCTACGAAGTTTCCTACCACAATGGCATCGACTGTGTTATAGAGTTGTTGAAAAAAAGAGCCAAGCATAATTGGCAGAAAGAACAACAAAATTGGACGTGCTACGCTGCCCTCCAGCATATTCATCCGCAACGACTTCATAACATATCCCCCTTTACAACAGTGAGATTATATTCCTCTTGATGAACAGCGTCTATATATGTTTCAAACAATCATTTCACAACAATGTGAAGCGTCTCCTCAATGACCTCTCCCTTTGCCTCAAGGCGGTAAACCGCAAGCTGTGTACCTTCCTTAGACGTATCCACATTCTCTGGCAGATAGAGCGTCCCATCAAGATTTGACCATGAAGAAATATAGCGCATGGCATCAAATACTTCTCCCTGTTCAATTTCACATTCCTTTGTTGTAAGGATCAAAGATGGTCTTACAAGCAATGCGGATAAAAGGAACAACAAACCAATTGCTGTGAACAAAAGACATATGGCAGTGATGATCTTCTCTCTTTGAAACCACGTCTCTATTCTTTTCTTCTTGTAGGAATGGGGTTCACCCCTTTCCAAAATGATCCGGATCTCTTCCATTTTCCTGAAGTTGTAACATGGCTTGGCAAAGCACTTCACATCTTTGATATCCACACCATGTGTCAGTGCAAGGTCCACCTGTTCCTTCTGTAAAACGGATAACCGGCTCATATCGATATTCTGTTTTTTCATATGCACCTCCTCACTATAGTTATTGTCTGAAGAAGTGCATTTTCCTCACATTATTTCAGTTTTTTTACACCTGTTTGAAGCATTTCCAGCTGTAACAGCGTCTCTTCTGGTTTCACAAGCAGCTCTGCCCCATGCATAATCGTCTCATACCAGGCATCGTAGTATCTGCCATAGTCACCTTTTTCACTGACGACCTTTTCTTCAT
>CAJKOS010000198.1 GCA_905201565.1 uncultured Erysipelotrichaceae bacterium | reverse complement strand
ATGCGGAAATGATTGAGAATCGTTCTTTTGAAGCTAAAGAGGCAGTAGGTGTTGTACATAGCTTTTATACGATGGATGACTTTGGGTATGCATGGCATCCTGTATATGGTGAAGGCGAAGCGCCATGTATGCAATATGTTTCTGGTTCTCCACTTAGTGAAAGCAATCCGCACTATTTACGCTTTACAGCAAGGAAAGCAGGACAGGGTTTTGCAAACCGGGGTTATGATGGCATAGTTTTAAGAAAAGGTACGACCTATAACATATCTTTCTATGCAAGATGTGTACTGTATAATGCAGAATCGATTACAGTCAGAGTGACAAAAGATGGAAAAACAAATGCCTGTGAAAAGGTGAAGATGACTAAATCTGCTCCGTATATTCCATTTTCTGATCTCTTGGATGGCATTCAGGCTGATGATCTTTCTGTTGAAGAAAAGAGTAAAGAAATCCGGAAAATGCATGCTTCAGGACGATGCAGGGAAAAAGACTGGATTCGTTATGAATGTGTACTGACTGCTGAAGAAGATGTCCGGGGAGCATCCTTCGAAATTCTTCTGGATGATGCCGGTGTTATCGAATTTGATCTTATTTCAATGATGCCGGGTGATGCTGTGGCAGGGGTATTCAGAAAAGACCTCTTTGAAGCATTGAAGGATATTCATCCTGGGTTTATCCGATTCCCGGGTGGTTGTATTGTGGAGGGTGTTTCCCTTGCATACAGATACCAGTGGAAGAACACAATTGGAGATATCAAGGATCGCAAGGTGATTCCCAATCTCTGGTCATTTGCAGAAGATGCGGATGTGGACAAAGAGAAGGATCCGTATGGTCTTGTGACACAACGTAAAGATTCTCATTATATGCAGACATTTGGCATCGGTTTCTATGAGTACTTCCTGCTTTGTGAACTGCTTGAAGCCAAACCACTTCCGGTATTGAATATTGGTACAGCCTGCCAGTTCAGGACTACTGAAATTGTGGATGAAAACAGTGAAGAATTTGAAACATACATACAGGATGCATTGGATCTCATTGAATTTGCGAATGGTCCTGTGAATTCCAGGTGGGGAAACGTTCGTGCTTCTATGGGACACCCGGAACCATTTCACATGGACTTTCTTGCGATTGGCAATGAACAGTGGAATACCAGATATCTCAATGTGAATAGCCGCCATGAGAAATTTGAAAAGGCAATCCACGACAAATATCCGGAAATGCGACTGCTGGGAACAGCAGGACCATTCTTTGGTGGAGATGTCTATGAACAATTGTGGAACTTCTATCGGGATAAATCTGAAGAGAAAAAAGATTTTGTCTATGCGGTGGATGAACACTACTATCGTCCAACTGAATGGTTCTATGAAAATGTAAATGCTTATGACAACTATTCAAGAGCTGTCAATGTATTTGCCGGGGAATATGCAGCACATACCATTAAAAAGGAAAATTGCATGGAAAGCGCTCTTGCTGAAGCAGCTTTTATGACAGGGCTGGAAAAGAATGCGGATGTGGTACGCCTTGCGTCCTATGCGCCATTATTCAACCGCATCGGACATAGCCAGTGGAAACCGGACATGATCTGGTTTGATGATGTACATGTCTGCCTAACTCCGGATTACTATGTACAGAAACTATATGGAAATAACATGGGTGTACGGACACTGGATATGGATGGACAGGAAAAAGCGTTACAGGATGAAGGTGTCTATGTGTCACTATCTGAAACTACAGAAGGAGAAATCATTTTGAAGGTAGTAAACAGAAATCAAAGTGACTATACATTACCACTTTCGGATGAAGATGATCAGCCATTACATGTACTGGCAAAAATGGAAATACTTATTGCCTGTGATGGACAAATGCCTGAGGGAATTGAATCGTGTTGTATTAAAAAAGAGGAAACACGAATTGATGGAAAAGTTGTTCTTCCAAAAGAAAGCTTTGTCATCATACGTTTTTGATACCTGGAAGAAAAAGAAGAGTCAGAAATCATATTGCTGAATCTGACTCTTTTTTTCTGAAGTGCACAAGATTAATATTGAATTTGCGAAAGTAAAAAAAGCCCATTGTTCAAAGGGCTTGAATCGTGGGGATAAAGGGACTCGAACCCTTACGGTTGCCCAATAGATCCTAAATCTATCGTGTCTGCCAATTCCACCATATCCCCATGGCTGCTTGGAAATTATACCTTTTTGCAAAGAAAAAGACAATGAGATTTTCTCTCATTGCCTAACATACAAAGTTCAGATAATACGGTAG
>CAJKOS010000197.1 GCA_905201565.1 uncultured Erysipelotrichaceae bacterium | reverse complement strand
CAGCCGCAACTAATCACTTGGAATAACTGAGGTTCCTGTGACCCATGATTCTGATCTTACCGTTAAGTTCGTCTTTTTGAAGAATATTAAACTCAGTTTCAGTCATGTACTCACAGATCGTTGAACACTCAGTTTCGTAAGTGACGAGCATTACGCCATCTTTTACGATACTCATGTTTATTCTCCTTTCTGTTTTCCTTGTATGCACAAAGTCTACCAGAAGAAAAACAGAGCATCAATCAAGATGCTCTGAAGATTATGTTAAGTTTTCTTGTGGAATGTCTGAACAACAGCTGAACTACTGCTTTGTAAAGTAGGCAACACCAATTGTGCCAGGACCTGCATATGTACCAACACATGCCCCCAGGCGGGAAATCACGAAGTCTTCCGGGTTCTTTCCTTCATAGAGCTTTGCGCTGTCGTTGATATACTTCTTCAACAATACATCAGAGAATCCGCTGTACACCATACCAAATGGCATAGAGAGGTCAATGGCATTTTCCTGTGTATACTTCATGAGCAGATTGGAACCGCTCTTTGAGCCTCGGGCAGTACCGAGAAGGTTGACTTCTCCGCCATCGAAGGAAATGACCGGCTTGATGCCGAGGATCTTTCCTGCCATGGCTTTTGTGGAAGAAATGCGTCCACCCTTCTTGAGATATTCCAATGTATCCAGCAGTGCCACAACCCGGATTCTCTTCTTTTCTTCTTCCAGGTAATCGGCTATTTCATCAAGTCCTCTGCCTTCTTCGATCATCTTCAATGCCCTTTCAACAAGAATCTGGATACCCATACTGACCGATAGCGTATCGATGATGCGCACCTTGCCTTCTACTGCTGAAGCTGCCGTCATCGCACTCTGGTAACAGCCGGAAAGCTTTGAAGAAACGGTGAACACAAGCACTTCATTGCCTGCCTGTACTTCCTTTTCAATCGCTTCTTCATACGTAAATGGTGTAATCTGACTTGTCTTTGGAAAGACATCTGTTTCAATGAGCTTGTTGTAAAAGTCATCTACAGAAAGATTGATGCGGTCGAGGTATTCCTCCTCACCAAACAAAACACGCAGCGGCAGAATGGTAATCCCCTTCTTCTCTGCCTCTTCCATCGTATAATCACTTGTTGAATCGGTGATAATTCTGATCATATAGTTCCTTTCCGGTACAGATCTGTACCATATTTCCTCTATCAAGGTACGCTATGCAAACTGCAGTTGTCAATCTTTCCTTCTATTCAATAACGCATGATATTGCCTGTTAGCAAACCGTATCAAAAGCTGGATGAACTTCATCAGTGGAATAATCAATGCAAGCAATACCCCAAAGACAATCCAGGCATCCTTCGATAATGGATACACACCAAGGAGCCAGTCAAAGATGAGCAGTGCGCCAATACCTGGCAGTGCCATAGAACAAAGGATGGCACCACGGAATTTGTTCAATGGACGGCATGCATTATAGAGAATGACAAGACCTGTCGCAAAGGCAAGGCTTACCGCAAGGGTACTGATTTCCATCTCTGTCAGGTGGAACCAGTAACCATAGGCATTGAGACTTCCCACAATCAGGAAATTACACAGACCTCCCGGGAATGCATAATAGAGAACTGTTGAAATAAAGTGTCCGCTGACCCTGCCATCATTTGGCTGCATGGCAAGGAAGAAACCCGGTATGCCGATGGTCAAAGCACTGACAAAGGACAGCTGTAATGGCACAAGCGGATAACTCAATTGCAGGATGACACAGAACACCGAAAGAAAGAAGGAAAAGATATTCTTCGAAAGAAACAATCTTGCGGAACGACCGATGTTGTTAATGACACGTCTTCCTTCCAAAACAATGGAAGGCACAGCACTGAAGTCGGAATTGAGCAGCACAAGCTGGGCAATCTGGCTGGCAGCTTCTGTACCCGAAGCCATCGCAATACCACAATCCGCTTCTTTTAATGCCAGCACATCATTGACACCATCCCCGGTCATTGCCACATAGTGCCCTCTGTTCTGCAAAGCAAGCACCATCTTCTTTTTCATCTCCGGTGTGGTTCTGCCAAAGACGGTGTAGTTTTCCATCGCCTCATCCAATTCTTCATCCCTCAGCTTTGAAGCATCGATGTACTTCTCTGCCCCTTCAATTTCCACAAGCCTTGCGATCTGTGAAACAGTTTCCGGATCATCCCCGGAAATGACTTTGATATTGACACCCTGCTTATGGAAGTAGGCAAATGTTTCCTTTGCATTGCGGCGGATGTTATTTGTCAACACAAGCAGTGCAAGAGGTACAACATCTTTTGCACGGATACCTTTTTCT
>CAJKOS010000196.1 GCA_905201565.1 uncultured Erysipelotrichaceae bacterium | reverse complement strand
CCCAGTCTGCTGATGCACCAAGTTTCTTCAGTTGGTTGATGATTTTTCCACCGTACTCTTCTTTCCACTCCCAGGCATATTCCAGGAATTTCTCACGGCCGATATCATAGCGGGAAATGCCTTCATTCTTCAACCGTTCATCAACCTTTGCCTGGGTGGCAATACCGGCATGGTCCATACCCGGCAGATACAGCATGTCATAGCCGCACATTCTCTTATAGCGGGCGATGATGTCCTGCAATGTGTTATCCCAGGCATGACCAATGTGCAGAATACCGGTGACATTGGGTGGTGGGATGACAATGGTAAACGGGTCTTTGGACTTGTCGCCTGCTGTAAAATACCCCTTTTCGAGCCACTTGTTATAGCGGCCTTCTTCCACTGCCTTGTGATCGTATTTAGTCTCAAGGTTCTTTTCCATCTTCTCTCCTCCTTCAAAAATAAAAGCGTCCCCATGCAAGGACGCTGGATAAACGTGGTACCACCTTTGCTTACTTCTCAATATGCTTAACGCGCACCATACGAAACTGCTTACTAAACCTTTCAGCAGTCTGGCTGCTGGACGACTTCCTGTGCATGTACGGTTCTGCTTTCACCAGACGCAGACTCTCTTTGCCAGACTTGTACACAGTACTGCTTCCATCAATTGCCTTGATGAGATTATACCGCACATCTGTTATTTTTCAACTGCCCGAAACTTGTTCAAAAAGTATTGCAGCATATTCCGACGGGCAATCCATATCGTTAACAGCCCTGCAATAACCAATACAACGATGCCGATCAACAATTTCACATAAGCAGGAAGGGCAAACAATGCCATGACATTGGCAGCGATAACTAACATTCCCCCCATCAGGATGATCGCCACAAGAAACATGGTCAGAAAGTACTGCCTTTCCATTTTGACAAGCTGTTTTGAGCGTGGTTTCTTTTCCATGGCGTTATTTTACCATCGTCCATGGTAAAATACACGTATGTGTGGAAGATATCTCTATTTTGATGGGCATAACCAGCGTATTGCAAAATTCATCGATACCGCAAAGGCAAAACTTGACAAAGAAATGTTCGACAAGGTCAACCTTTTTGAAGTCTTTCCTGACGCCTATGTCTTTGCCGGCATCTATGATGACCACTACCATTCCACGATCATGAAGTGGGGTCTTCATATGAACAAAAAGCTCGTCATCAATGCCCGCGCAGAAACCTATAGGCAGTCCCCTTTCTTTGCGGACACAAAACCATGTGTACTGCTATGTTCAGGCTATTATGAATGGTCGAAACAGCCAAAAGAGAAGTACTACTTCTCACTTGGTGAAGAACCGATGTACCTTGCAGCAATCTACCGCAAAGAACAGGATGAACTGCACTTTGCTATACTCACCGAAGAAGCGGTTGGGGATTGTGCCTTGATCCACCATCGCGAACCGATTGTCCTCACCAAAGAAAATGCACAGGCATATTGCAGAGAAACTGCATACCCTGTGCAAAGCTGTTCCATTCATGAAAGGAAGATTACAAAAGCATCAGAACAATGAATTACTGTGGGCGATATGAAGATGTTCATACGCCTTTTCTGTTGCGACTCTGCCCCTGCTTGTGCGGTTGATGAAACCAATCTGGATGAGATATGGCTCATACACATCTTCCAGGGTGGTGGCTTCTTCACTGATCGCATTGGCAAGGGATTCAAGACCAACCGGACCACCGTTGAACCGGTTGATGATACCGCGCAGATACCGCAGGTCCACCTCATCAAGACCAAGGGAGTCGACATGTAATCTGTCGAGGGCTTCCTCAGCAATTTCCTTCGTGATGTTGCCATCATTGAAAACCTGGGCAAAATCGCGGATTCTTCTCAACAGGCGGTTGGCAATACGCGGTGTACCACGGGAGCGTCTAGCGACTTCCATGACCGCATCTTCATCAATGGTCGAACCAAGTACTTTGGCTGATCTTGCCACAATCTTTGCAAGCTGTTCATTTGTGTAATATTCCAGTTTTGAAACAATACCAAACCTGTCCCTTAATGGTGCTGAAAGATCACCTGCCCTGGTCGTTGCCCCAACAAGGGTAAACGGAGGAAGGTCAAGGCGGAGTGAACGCGCTTCAGCATCTTTACCGACCATGACATCGAGGTAGAAGTCTTCCATTGCTGAATAGAGCACTTCTTCCACAGCTCTTGGGAGTCTGTGAATTTCATCGATGAACAGGATATCGCCTGGTTCCAATACCGAAAGAATTGCGGCAAGATCCCCTGCTTTTTCAACAGAAGGACCAGAGACCGTACGGGCATGGGTGTGCATTTCCCCGGCAAGGATGTAGGCAAGTGTC
>CAJKOS010000195.1 GCA_905201565.1 uncultured Erysipelotrichaceae bacterium | reverse complement strand
AGTAGTGGTTGAAGCAGGAAGCTCCGACTTCTATAAGTCGGAGTAGTTCACAGCAGATTATCGATTATCCATCGTACAGCACCATCTTTGCTGTTAGGAAGGGCAATTTCATCTGCACATGCCTTGACGGAGTTCATGGCATTGCCCATAGCTACACCAATACCGGCTGCCTGGATCATTGGTATATCATTCTCCCCATCACCGATGGCAGCAGTCATGGAAATATCGATATTTTCCAGCTTTGCAATATCCTTCAAAGCTGCACCTTTGGAAACACCCGCAGTCTGTATCTCAAGCCAGCCTGGTGATACAAAGAAGGTGGAATACTTCTTTGTGTTGACGTGCTGGACAAACTTCCGCAATGTCTTTGGAGAACCTGCAAAGCACAGTTTGCTGGTAGATGTGAGGTGCACTTTGGCAAGTGGTGTAATCGTTTCCTTATAGAAAGGAACACCACGCAGTTTGTGGTAGACTCTGCGGGCAAATGAAAACAGTGAAGCAAATGCGTGATAGGCTGGGGAACAAGTATGCAGAAACTGTTCTCCATCGCTATAGGACATGACCATCGGATACTGGTAGAGATAGCGCATCAGTTCCTTGATTTCCATTTCCTGAAGATCTTTTTTAGCAGAAAGCAAATTGCCTTTAGCATCATAGATGTACTGGCCATTGGCACATGCGGCATAATCAAATAATGTATCAGGCAGAATTCTTGCAATACTGTAAAACGGTCTGCCTGAAGCGATGACTACACGGACGCCATTTGTGCGCAGCTGTGTGAGGGCATCCTTTCCTTCCTTCGATAATGTGCCATGGTTATGGAGCAGTGTGCCATCCATATCCAGTGCGATCATTCTGATATTTTTTTTCATACAACTGGAATTTTACTACAATCATGAAAGAAATAAATCAAAGAAATGTTATAATACCGTTATTGTTTAAGGAGTAGAAGAAATTATGAATACAACACTGAACATCGCGATGATTGTGGCGTTTTCCTTCCTTGGAGGATGGATGTTTATCCGCTACTTCCGCATTCGTGATAAGCTGATTGTCCAAGATAAAACATGGAATTTCATTCGTATCACATTTGCTATGATCGAAATACTAGCAGTTGCCAGCCTTCTTGCCGGTGGTAACAATGTATTAGATTACATCCGTATTGCCGTGATGGTTCTTGCCTGCACAGCCTATATGATTGTACGGGATGGTCTTGGTGAGGAAGGTCTTGTTCACAATGGAAAGATTACACCATGGAATCAGGTACGCGCATGGGACAAACATGAGACATCAAAGAAGATCGAACTCTTCTTTACATTGGAGTCTACCAATCCAAAAAAACCTGACCAGTATAAGACAATTGAAATTGACTTTGACCCAAAGAACAAGAAACAGGTTGATCACTTCATGGATATCAACCTGCGCCGTAAGTACACAAGAATGAAGAAGAAGTAGGAATACACCTCAATGAGGTGTATTTTTTGTTCTTGACACATAGATTTAACACAACTATGATGTTTGTAGTTAAAATGACCATGAGGTGAGTGGGTGATGGAAAAACATGAGGAATCCTGCATCATTCATACAGCAGATGTTGTGTTATTGAGTGTAAGGGAAGGAAGGCTTGTCATCCTTCTTGAAGAAAAGGGTAATGGAGAGTGGGCATTGCCAGGAGAGATGATCCAATTTGATGAAGATATGGATGAGACCGTTATGCGGCAGTTATCCACTTTTGTCACAAGCAGTGAAGATCTCTACTTTCGTCAGCTCTACACCCTTGGCAGGGCATTGCGGGTCAAGGAAAGACGTGTCATCACCACAGCATATCTGACCCTGACAGCATTTGAGAATGTAAGAGTACAGGATCCAAAGTACCAGTGGTTTTCCCTTTCCAAGACAACAACTAAAATCAGCGATGAGGGAAGACAATCCATTCTTTCCTTAAGCAAAGGCAGTGAGACCATGCGGTATGTTGTGGAAGATACAGCATTGCATAACTATATACGCACCACTTCCAGGGTATTGCATGAAAGCACCCTCACACTTGCATTGGACCATATCAAACTCATCAACATAGCCATGGACCAGGTACAGCACAGGGCTGCTTCTACCGGTATTCTCTTCAACCTTTTGCCGGAGGAATTCAGCCTTCGGGAAATACAGACCGCCTATGAAGCGGTCATCGGTCATACGACCGATACACCAAACTTCCGCCGGGACATCCGCAGGATGCTGAGGGAGACCGGCCGCAAGAAACGTCTGAATGGGAGGAGCGTTTCTTTATTCACATTCAATCCGATGTACGCATATCTGAAGGAGAATTTATGAAAGTACTGGCAGTGATTGACATGCAGAAAG
>CAJKOS010000194.1 GCA_905201565.1 uncultured Erysipelotrichaceae bacterium | reverse complement strand
CAGTATACCGTCTGAGACAGCACAAGATAAAGCCGTTCCCTATTTGACGCTTACGAAGAAAACTTCGATACCGAAGCTCTGCGCAAGGCAAAGGAAAAGCTGGAGGAGCGCTATGAAAAACTTCATAAACTCACCGATGGCATATTGCGTAAATTCTGATCCATCCACAACAGAGGCACTCCCTCTGTTTTTCTTATCGAACTGCCAGATCCTCAAACCGGTAGTATTTTCAGATCAAATCACAGCCAATAACAAAGGGTGACTGATTTTGTCACCCTGCAGCTTATTTCTATTGTATCAATTGTTCTTCATTTTCTCGATCAGGAAGAATATACATTGTAGTATCGGTGATACCCTGTCCGGTGTTTGGATGGAAATGGGAATAGACAGCATCAGCTCCAAAGATGAGCATCAGTGCGGAAAGAATTACCATCAATACTCTCTCATTGATCTTACTGACAAGGTTATCGATAATCGGTGCAATGATATACGTGATGGCTAGTCCACCTATGCCAAAGACAATTAAACCCTCAGCACAGATTCTACCGTTGAGATTCAAGAAATAACCACTGTAATCCCACCATTTTGTACCGTCATTGACAATTTCCATGACCCAGGATGTCATGTATTCCAATATGCCGCACACTATTACTGTTGATACAAATTCCAATCCCGGTTTCTTTCTGAATTTGTACAACAATGTCAGAATCAACAGTGCCCCACTACCGTAAATCGGCAGCCATGGACCATGTAATGCGCCTCGATTGACAAATTCACCATTTTCAATGAGGTGAAGACTAACTTCCCACAGCCATCCAAATACCGACATGGAGAGGAATACTGCAAGCAATGACCAGATGGAGTAATGCCTCATATAGTTCAAAGACTGTACGAGCATTCTTCTTTCTTCCTGGGGGATTGGATATAACCTTACCGGATAGGCAAGCCCTTCTATATCATCGAACAAGGTTCTGAATCGTACACGCTCTGCCTGTTGTTTCTCCCATATGCGATCTTCTTTTCTACGCATGAGAAGTATGCCGAAATTATTAGCAAGAAAGCTTCTCCAGCCTTTCAGACCGCTTACTTCCTCATCGCTTTCCATCGCCAGAATAACATCTCCATATTTTTCTCTAATCAATGATTCATCCGGCTTTTCATACAGATATGTATCATTCAGCAGCTCCACCCCGGAAATGCTTTGTTCCTTTGCCTGTTTGCGCACCGCTTCATAATAACGGGCAAAAGCTGCCATCTTATAAGGGTTGGTATAGAAAATATTAAGGATGCCAAGGGTCAGAATACCAAGGACTTCCCAGCCAAAGAATGAGAGTTCAAGCACAAAGCACTGCCACTTATGTCCCTTCATCATTTTACGGGAAAGACTGATTGCCTGGTTGGCTTTAATCGTTGGATTTTCCGCAACAATATATGGCACAAGATAATAAGAATAGTGTTTGATAATGCCTCCAACAATTGTCAGCGACCAGAGTGTCTGGTAGATATATTTCACGAACATCGTCCAGGATGCCTTCAGCCATTTCCTGATCCGCAATAAAAAGACCAATCTATCTGTCGTCAATTCGTCATAGTTCATACCTTCGAGAAACATTCTGCGCATGATGACACCAAAAACATTGGTCACAAGATACCAGAAAGCAAAGGCAAACAGCAATGCCAGCAAAATTAAAACAAGAATACCGGCATTTGTAGAACCGGTAATTGATGCGAGTGCAGAAACTATTGTCACCAGGATGGAACCGGAACTCAGGTTGTTCACCACCTGTGCTAATACGCCGCGGCTTCTTCCCAGGGCAGGATTTCCAGTTTCTGCTTTTTCAATTTCTTCTTGTCTGATTTCATCACTCAGCTCTCTGCCGGCTTCTGTATCATCTTCGGAAATAACCTGCAGTACATCAGTCCATGATGCGCCTTTATACGATGTCTTGATATTGATATCTTCCTGTTCTCCATTCACATCCACTTCTATCTGTTCTGCAGTTTCTTGCACATTCTCCATAGAAGAAAAAGCAAGTGAACCGGAAAACTCTGTACCAAGGAATGCCGCAATGAGACATACCATGACAAAAATCACATAGTGCTTCTTCAAAGAAGCCTTTCCCATCTTTTTCAAACTTTTTCTATTCACAGGCATTCTATTCTCCCATCTCCCTCATCGATAACAGTTTACCGCAAAAAACAACATTGACATAATTCTTTCTACCGCCATTTTTCTGCCAATCCGGCACTATTGTACAGATAATAGAAAAAAGTGTACATGTATGCACTGCAACAATCAAATAACACAGTGTTTGAAGATGACTGTACAAATGGTGATATATAATGTACCTGCATAAATGAACTACCCCAGGGCAAGCCTCAACTGTCCACTGGACAGTTG
>CAJKOS010000193.1 GCA_905201565.1 uncultured Erysipelotrichaceae bacterium | reverse complement strand
ACAAATTTGTATCCTATTCCGATACCGAAGTTCTGGTGCAGCTGATTGATTATTATTATAAAGGGAATCCGTTAGAAGCAATTACGAAGGTGCTTCACCGTGTGGAAGGTTCCTATGCTCTCGGCATTCTGTTTGCAGATCATCCGGAGGAAATTTTTGCAGTACGTAAGGACTGTCCTTTGATTGTAGGAACAAGCAGTGAAGGAAGCTTTATTGCATCGGATGTGCCCGCAATTTTGAAGTATACCAGGGAAGTTTATTATATTGATAATCAGGAAGTCGTTGCATTAAAGGAAAATGAGATTCATTTCTATACCGTAGACGAAGAAGAGATCCAGAAGACACCTTCCCATGTGGACTGGGATGCAGAAGCGGTTGCAAAGGGCGGATATGAACATTTCATGTTAAAGGAGATCTACGATCAGCCCAGAGCAGTCCGTGAGACCTTTGAAAAGCATATGAAGGATGGCAATGTGGAGATTGAAGAGCTTCATATGACCGATGAAGAAATCAGGAAGCTTTCCCGTATTCATATTGTGGCATGTGGTACTGCATATCATGCAGGCATGACGGCAAAATATGTTATTGAATCCATGGCACGGATTTCTGTAGAGGTGGATATGGCATCCGAATTCCGTTACCGGAATCCGATCATCGAAGAGGGAGCACTGGTGATTGTCATCAGCCAGTCCGGAGAAACTGCCGATACCCTGAAGGCACTCCGCGATTCCAAGGCACGTGGAGCCAGGGTACTGGGTATTGTAAATGTGGTTGGGTCCTCCATCGCAAGAGAAGCAGACAGTGTCATGTATACCTGGGCAGGACCGGAAATTGCGGTGGCGACCACAAAGGCATACAGTGCACAGCTCATTGCCATCTATGCCATTGCGGCAGAATTCGCAAGAATCCGCGGGACGATGACAACAGAAGAACTTTCCACATTTGTGGAAGAGATGGAACAGCTTCCGGAAAAGATTTCCAGGATTCTTGAGGACAAGGACCGCATCCAGTGGTTTGCGGCTAAGTTCTCCAATGCCAAAGATGTCTTCTTCATCGGAAGAGGTCTTGACTATGCAATATCCATGGAAGGTTCCCTGAAGCTCAAGGAAATTTCCTATATTCATTCTGAGGCATATGCGGCAGGTGAATTGAAACATGGAACGATTTCCCTGATTGAGGATGGAACACTTGTCATCGGCATATGCACACAGAAGGAACTGTTTGAAAAGACAAGGTCCAATATGGTAGAAACCGGCACAAGAGGGGCATATCTTCTTGGATTGACAAGTTATGGCAACTACAATATAGAAGATACGGCGGACTTCACGGTCTATGTGCCACGTACTGATGAACATCTGATCATCAGCCTTGCGATTGTTCCATTACAGCTGCTTGCCTACTATCTCAGTGTGGCAAAGGGGCTCAATGTGGATAAACCAAGAAATCTCGCCAAGTCCGTAACAGTAGAATGAGGAAGGAAATGTTGAAAAGAAACTATCTGAAAGGTCTTTTAGCAGGTTTATTGGTTTTGACAGGCTGTGGTGAGGTGGAAGAAGCTGAGCCAATCACAACCATACCGACAGAGCCGATAACATATGAAGATGCTGGGAAAGCCATCATTCATGCCGGGTATTATGGAGAAAACAAGAAGATCTATATTGATACAGCCACAACCGTAGAAGAAGCAGAAGACAAAGCACCGGATTATGAAATCGAAACTGCGTATGACTATGATGGAAGAAAAACAGAAATCACCATTTACCAATACAGCGGTGAAGAGAAAACACAGTTGAAACATGAGACATATGCCTATGATGAAAATGGCAATGTCAATGTGGTCAATGCCTATGATGAAACAGGTGCGCTGCTCTATAAAGCTGAGAAACAGGAAGATGGATGGCATGAGGCGGATGGAGAAGGAAATGCTATAGAGGCAAAAGAGCGGGATGGTGTTGGAAATACAACCACAGAAACAAAAGAAGATGGCAGCACGACAAGAACATTCCGCAATGTGAATAATGATGTGCTGAGCAGGGAAACCCGTGATAAAGATGGAAATCTCATCGAAGTGGTGGAATGTACATATTCAGCAAATGACAGGCTGCCGGATGGTATTGTGGTCAAAGATGGAACTGGCGCAATTACAGAAGAGTACTACCTCTCGCGCGGAAATATGCGCAAGGATGTCATGCAGAACCGCTATTTCAAGATGAGTGACAGCACAGAAAGTGTGGTCGATATCGAAGATACATATGATGAAAGCAGTGGGCTGATCACATCTTCACTCATTGCAAACCATGAAGTTGAAAGTACAATCATCGAAAAATACACCTATGTGAACTACTCCGACTTATAGAAGTCGGAGCTTCCAGGAAGTTTTTGGCTTCCCTTTAAGAAGTTTGATTTTTAAGTTTCCACCTGTTGTCAGGCAA
>CAJKOS010000192.1 GCA_905201565.1 uncultured Erysipelotrichaceae bacterium | reverse complement strand
AGGGAAAGAACATCGGTTTCATGCCACAAAGTGAAACAATCTACCCTTTCTTCACTGGTTTGCAGTACTTGTATTACATTGCGGCTTTGAAAGAAATGGATAAAACAAAGGCAAAGAAAGAAATCCGGTTCCTTTTGAAAAAGGTTGGTTTATGGAATGACAGACACAAGAAAGCTGGGGCATATTCTGGAGGAATGAAGAGAAGATTAATGCTTGCCGGGGCAATGCTCAACCATCCGGATGTGCTCATTCTCGATGAACCCACTGCCGGTATGGACCCCGAACAAAGAGTAACTGTTCGCAACCTCATTGGTGAAATGGCATTGTCCAGCATTGTCATTCTTTCTACACATGTTGTTTCAGACATCGAATATATCGCCAGGGAAATCATTGTCATGGACCATGGTCATGTACTCTATCAGGAAAAGCCACATGTCTTACGTGCTCTATTGAATGACAAAGTATTCTTTGTTCATATCAAAGATGAAGAACTATCTGCCCTTGAACAATATGGCATCATTACCGCTGTTTCCCGGGAAGAACATGGTGCTATGGCAAGAATCATTACAGATCATTAACTCCCCTTTGAAACAAAAACGGCTGAACCATCTCTTGAAGATGTCTACCAGTATCTTTTCCAGGAGAAAGAACAATGAAACGGGAATTTTCAAAACTGATAGCACAAAAGATCATACCGGTGATGGTACTGCTGTTTCTGGTTGTGAACAGTTTTGTTTTCATCATGCAGAATGGAGAAATGAAAGATATTTCTGATTGTTATTCCCTTCCCCGTTCAGAATTGTTCTAAGTGCTGAAGTGAAAAGTTAATTTCCACTTTGAAAAGCAAAAAAAGAAAAGTTGAAATTACTGTTGCAGAAGCAGTGGTTTTCAATGTTATTGATACGTTTTGTGGAATTCAGTGTTACAGAATTGCAGGGATTTGTGATTATTCACAGATTCCTGCTTTTGTTTTTTCACGACGAAAACAGCGGATTTTGTTGTCCTTTTTTTGAATGTAAGAGTAAAATCCACTTGAGGTCAGAGATATTCATTTATATGCCGGGGATGTCTGTGTTCTTGTTTTCTGCTGTTTATTTCCTGAGCAGTTCAGGAGTCAGTATGATCTGATCTTTGTCTATCTGATGAAGCCCGAAAGCTTCCAGTTTTTCATAGAGGTCGGGATAAAGGAACTGCGTCAGCTCTAATGGACTTTTGCCACCAAGGCTCTCTACAGAGGATGAATTGACGTGGCTCAGTACAAGATTGAGCTTTGCCTGACTGGTGAGACCAAGAGCACGCAGATCCGTCTGTTTTGGAAGGATATAGCGAAGCTCAATGTGATTGTTCTCCAGGCTGCCTTTCTGACCAGCCTGCTGGGGATCACAATAGAACACCCGCGTTCTGACGGTATTATCCGGGTCAGTTTCCATGGCGTCAGCCATAGAGAACTCTGAACCTCTGTCAGTAAGAAGGACGTTGACATACTTCCTGAAGACTTCTCTTCCAAGAATTCTCTCCAGAAGGTCAACGCCTTCTTTCATTTCCTGCGCAGTCTTCTCATCATGATAAAGGGCGAACAGAACCATTCCCCGCATGAAACGGAAGGTCTGGATAAAAGGGCCATTTGATTCGTCGTTATAAACAGTGTCCATCTCCGTTACGGCTGCATTTGGATTTTCTTCGATATAAGCACGATAGTCAGTATAAAGACACCCTTTCAGGTGTTTCCTGTCTTTTCTTTTCTTATATTCATTGGATTTTTTCTTTGTCGGTTTTCGTGAAACCTTGCGACGCAGGTCAAGGTTGATGGCCCCGCCAATGAAATGAAAGACATCTGAATCAATGTAGTTGTACAGTGTCTTTTCACAGATACCAAGTTCTGGATGGTCAGTGACAATCTGGTAAGGAGAGTGCCCTTTCTTCAGAAGCGGGACAATAATGTCAGCCATATTCTGAGCTTCCTGTTTTGTGAGATTGACACCCTCACGGGAAGCGACAAGAGTTGTGCGGTAATCATGATGGGCATCTTCCGGATCGTACTTGTACTTGTTAAAACGACAGCTGCCCATCCTCGTACATCCATTACAGGCACCGGGAGAACGGTCTCTTCTGGAACAGTGGAAGGGAATATAGTCAGGACAGTCTGTACTGCAGTTACAACCATGAGTGCAATGCTTGTAAGCAGCACATTCAAGAGGAAGAGGACATTTCCTGACAAGCTGGCGATGAAGTTTGATCTCTTTGCCAACAGTAGACTTGTCTTTACCAATGGTTTCTGCAATAGCAGATTTAGAAGAACCATTTCTGATACCTTCAGCGATAATACGGCGCTGTTCAATGGTGATATGGGAATAATAACCGGATTTCTTCATAATAAAATACCTGCCTTTCTGACATCATCCGGCAGGTAAAAAGTGTAAGACTGTTATGTAAAAGCCTTTGTCAAGTGTTAAGTTAAAATTCTTATACAATTCATCGTTTTATCCCTTTACTGCCTTGAGGACATAAAGAAAGAGTTCCGGATTATAAACAGTTCGCGGTAGTTAGCCATTCTGTTATTCG
>CAJKOS010000191.1 GCA_905201565.1 uncultured Erysipelotrichaceae bacterium | reverse complement strand
CACCATCATCCGCCACGGTCACAATGGCACTGATATGGGTGTTGACAATATCTTTGATGCCACGGCAGATCTGTGCCTGACCATGGCCTCCACCGATTACCACAATCTTACGCTTCATTTTTGATCCACTCCTTTTCATCCCGGTGTTCCTTGTAACAATTGTACACATGGCGGTAGTGATCATAGAGGAAGTTCGTAATGGTCACCGAACGGTGCTGGCCTCCTGTACAGCCTATCGCAACCGTGAAGTGGTTTTTGCCTTCTTTCTTATACTGCTCAAATGCATAGTCAAGGAAGGAAAGCAGCCTTTTGACAAACTCCTTTGTCTCATCCTTTTCCATGACGTAGTTATACACACAGGTATCATTGCCGGAATATGGCCTCAGCTGCACTTCCCAGAACGGGTTTGGAAGAAATCTCACATCAATCATGAGGTCCGCATCCATCGGCACTCCGTATTTGTATCCAAAAGACACAAAGGAAATGGAGAAGGATGGCATGGCATTTTTGGCAAAATACTGTTCCAGTCTTCTCTTGAAGTCCTTTTCGGAAAGGAAGGTTGTATCGATACAGATGAACGAATTGTTTATGTTGCGGGCAAACATCTGTCTTTCCACCGATATCGCCTCATCCAGGGTGTTGCACTGGTTGCTCAAAAGCAGCGGATGCATGCGCCTTGTGCTCTTATAGCGGTGTAGCAGCACCGCATCCGAACAATCCAGGAACAGCACAGAAATCTCAATATTCTGTCCCCGCAGCCCTCTTAAAAACTCCGGAAAGTCCTGTGCACTTGTGCAAAGTGCCACATAGCTGTACCGTGGATCGGTTGAATTTTCAATCATATCCACAAGGATGGATATCAGCTGTACCGGGAAGTTATCCATGACATGATATCCCATATCTTCCAGGATTCTTGCGGCAGTGGACTTGCCTGCACCAGACATACCACTGACAAGAATCACTTTTTTCATCTTCTTGTTTTCCATATCATCACCTGCTTCATTTTATCATCCATCCACCTGATGTACAACGCGAACGGGTGTGCCATGTGCCCTGCAAAAGAAAAAGCCATCATGACGATGACTTATTTTTGATATTTACGGCGGGAAGAAGAGAGATTATCACAATAATACCGGACTGTCATACCCGGATCATATTGTTCATGACAGTCATTGATATAGCAGTCTCCTTCAAGCATACAGGAAGCCATGGCTTTGCATGCGGCTTCCACCTCTTCCTTGTTGTCCCTGTTATCACCAATCAACTGACCACAGGTCACTTCCAATGCATTCCACCCATTCACATGAAACTCATGTTTCTTGAACTCTATGATACTCTCATACTTCTGTTCGTTTACCATATGCCGCCTCTTTTTTGTTGTTAATTTAACACCATTATAACACAACTACAACAGATTATATGTCCAGTTATGATCCGTTTCCTTGAGAATATCCTCAAGTTCCAACAGATCGCGGATCACACGGTTCGGTCTTGAACGGGTAATTCTCTTGAGTCCCTTCTCACTTGTGACATAGCCGATGGAATAGACACAGGCACGTCTTGCCATGCGCACATCCCTGGCATGGTCACCAATGTAGACACAATTGTCATGACCGCGTTTGAGCTCTGCACAAATTCTGCGCAATGCGTCAGGAGCAGGTTTTGCCTTCTTGTACACCTCTGCACCCATAACCATGTCAATATAATCATCAAGGTCGAATTCTGAAATCCAATACCGGCAGTTGTCGGTCGGACGGGATGTCACAACCCCTACCGTATAGCCATTGCGCTTGAGCCACATGAGCACTTCCAGGGCATGGGGCATCGTATTCACAAGTCCAAGAGCTGGAAGATTTGCCTGAAAAGCACGAAATTCCGTAGTCAGTTCATTCGGGTCTTCCCCTTTGAACAGCCTTGCGATCTCCTTGCGGTCATTGGCACCAAACACCTCAATCTGGGTGCGGTCATCGAAATCATCGACAGTGCGGTACTTGTCAAACAAATACCGGTAACTCTCATTGACCATCGCCTGGGTATCCATCAATGTGCCATCAAAATCAAACAGCACCAATGGCTTGGTGGTCATCTTCCTCTTGCGGTTAAACGCATAAAGAACAAGGGAAAAACCAGCCGTCGCAAGTCCTGGCACACTGAGCAATGGTGTCATGCTCGCCCTTCCATAGAGGGCAACATTGACAAAGTAGCGCGATGCTCCAATCCATAACAGTGCCAGGGCAGCCGCATCACCTCTGTGTTTGTCATTGAAAAACTTGCGGTAGACAAACTGCAGCATCAGATAGCCGAGCATATCCACCCCTACCACAAGGATGACACGCCATGAAGTAAAGGCATCCGGAATGCGGGCAATCGCCATGGCAAGCAATACCTGTGGCATGGCACAATCCAATGTCCTCAAGAAGGACATGTAGTTTTTTCTTGTATAGACAAACAGGAAAATACTCGCAAACAGTATTCCTCCCAGTGTTTCAAACCCATCATAGAAGAACAGGAAGAAACGCTCAAAGTGCGCAAACCCGGTTCCTATGTACCAGGTAAGGCGGGCACCAAGAAGGCCAAAGAATATACATCCCAGGAAGATATCCTGTGAAAAAGCTTTGACATAGCCATTGCGGCGCATCTCCT
>CAJKOS010000190.1 GCA_905201565.1 uncultured Erysipelotrichaceae bacterium | reverse complement strand
CCACAGAACTTTCAGCCAATGAATGCCAACTTTGGCATTATGCATCTGGATACGGTTGTTAAGAAAAAAGACCGAAAGGCTGCCTATGCTCCACAGTCTTTAGCGATCATAGAGAAGCTGATGAACGATCATGCGCTTTGAAAAACAGCTGGAACGGTTTCTTCATCATATTGAAATGAAGGGGACAGGTTCCAAAGATACCAAAGATGCTTACAAGCGGGATGTTTCTCGCTTTCTCACATTTCTTGAGGATGAGGATGTCTCTTCTTTTGAAGAAGTGGACAAGCTTTTGATCAGTGAATATTTTACAAAGCTGCGCAGTGGTGAAATCGGGGGAAAGCCATTGTCCAATGCGACATATGGCAGAAACCTTTCTGCTCTGAAATCTTTCTGGCGGTATCTCAACCTCTATGAAGGTGTTGCAAACAATCCGATCAGGGCATTTCACCATGCCACAAAGGGCAGACACCTGCCAGAGTATCTGACGTTTGATCAGATGGAGTCGATGTTATCGACATTTGATCTTTCGGATCCGGTGCAGCTGCGTGACAGATGTATATTGGAAACGATGTATGCCTGTGGGCTGCGTGTGTCGGAATGTGCTGGTATACGCATCAAAGATGTCAACGTGGAGGAAAGATATCTTTCCGTTCTTGGCAAGGAAAGCAAGGAGCGGATGGTACCGATGTATCCGCGTTGTGCTTCTTTGTTAAAGGTGTATATGGAACAGGCGCGTCCCCAGTTTATGGAAGACAGAGAAGAAAATGGTATTCTCTTCATCAACCAGAAGGGTAATCCCATCTCTTCCCGTTCGATCCAGAACATCACTGACAAAGCCGCACAAAATGCTGGACTTTACATCCATGTCCATCCCCATATGATCCGCCATTCCTTTGCCACACATATGTTAGACAATGGGGCAGATCTCAGGGTTGTGCAGGAGCTGTTAGGACATGCCAACCTCTCTACTACACAGATCTATACCCATGTAACAGAGGACAGATTGAAGAAAGTGGTAGAAAATGCCCATCCGCATGCAAAGAAAAACGCACAAAAACGGTAAAAAAACTTTTCAAGGATGCATGGCTATGCTAATATAGGCAAGGCATCCTTTTTTTGATGGGACTTTTATGCCCATCTGGATGTACTTCTCACACAGTGGATTCACCATCCCGTGCACAGTCATTTCTGTGTTGCTGGTGTTCGAAACTGTGGCGGAAAACAACGGAAAGTGAGGTAAATAAAAAATGACTGTTGTTTCAATGAGGAAAATGCTTGAGAACGGAGTTCATTTCGGTCATCAGACACGTAAGTGGAACCCAAAGATGAAACCGTTCATCTACACTGCCAAGAACAATGTTTATATCATTGACCTGGCAAAGACACAGGAACAGCTTGATAAGGCATATGATGCACTGAAGAAGATTGCTGAAGATGGTGGCAAGATTCTGTTTGTCGGCACAAAGAAGCAGGCACAGGCTACTATTCTTGAAGAAGCAATCCGTTCCGGCAGCTTCTATGTCAACCAGAGATGGCTCGGTGGTACACTGACAAACTTCAGAACTATTCAGAAGTCCATCAAGAAGCTCGTTGACATCGAAGAGATGGAAGCTAATGGTTCCATCCAGCACTACACAAAGAAGGAACAGGCTCTTCTGCTCAAGCAGAAGGATAAGCTTGAAAACTTCCTTGGCGGTATCAAGGAAATGAAGAAGCTTCCTGATGCTCTGTTTGTTGTAGACCCGCTCGAAGAGCACAACGCTGTTGATGAAGCTCGTAAGCTCAACATTCCTGTATTCGCATTGATCGATACAAATGCTGACCCAACTAAGGTTACATATCCAATTCCTTCCAACGATGATGCAGTTCGTTCCATCAAGCTGATGGTTTCCCTCGTAGCTGATGCTATTGTTGAAGCTAAGGGTGGTGTTCTTGAAGCTGCTCACCAGGAAGAAGAAGGCGAAGACATCACAATGAAGGATGTCATCATCAATGTTGAACAGCAGGCTGCTGAATATGAACGCAGAAGAAGACAGAAGTATGAAGAACGCCGTGCACAGATGGCTGCCAACAACCGTGGCAAGTACAATGGTGAACGCCGTGTCTTCCGCAGAGACAACCGTAACAATACTGCAGCTGCAAAACCAGCTGAAAAGGCAGAAGGTGCATCTGTTGAAGAAACAGTGAAGGAGGAAAACTGATTCATGGCAAACGTTACAGCCGCAATGATCAAGGCACTTCGTGAAAAGACAGGTGCCGGCATGATGGATTGCAAGAAGGCTCTTGTTGAAAGCGATGGCAATGAAGAAATGGCAATCGACTGGCTCCGTAAGAAGGGCGTCGCTAATGCTGCAAAGAAGGAAGGCAGAATTGCTGCTGAAGGTCTTTCTAAGGCTGTCGTAAACGGTAATCGTGCTTGTGTAGTCGAAATCAATACCGAAACAGACTTCGTAGCTAAAAACGAACAGTTTTTAAAGCTTCTTGATACAACGGCTAACGTTATTTTAGAAAATGAACCAAAGGATGTTGCGGAAGCTTTAAATCTTAATGTTGACGGCAAGACTTTAAATGATCTCTTTATCGAAGCTATCTCAACGATCGGTGAAAAGATTACCTTAAGACGTTTCAATGTTTTGACTAAGGGCGACAATGATACTTTCGGTGTTTATATGCACAACCA
>CAJKOS010000189.1 GCA_905201565.1 uncultured Erysipelotrichaceae bacterium | reverse complement strand
TTGAAATCAGGACTGGTTTCTTCCTGCTTTCATAATAGAAAAAGCTTCCTGGAAGGTCCGACTTCTATAAGTTGGAGTAGTTCACCCAATCAGTTTACAAGAAATGTTGTCTCATCTCATGGTTAAACCCACAGGCTTTCCCCCCACATATATGTTATAATAGATTTTGGTGATCAGAAAAAATGATAAATTATCCAAACGGAAAGAAAGCCTGTCCTGTACATCCTGCAGAGACAGGTAAAATCAGTGCCGGTGGCAGAGGTATGGAACTGGAGAAAGAAATCAACATCACCAACAAGTTCTACCTCAACAGTGACATTGCCGTCATCCATAAAAAACCAACACCGGTCATGATAGTCCATGTCGACTATCCCCGCCGCAGTGCCGCCAAGATAACGGAGGCATATTTCAAACTTCCCAGTACTACTGACTACAACGGCATATACCGTGGCAGATATATCGATTTTGAGGCAAAGGACAACATGATCGTTACCGCCTTTCCCTTGAAATCCATCCATGAACATCAGATCAGGCATCTCGATGCCATCGTGCGCCATGGTGGTATAGCCTTCGTCATTGTCCGCTTCGTCAAACGGAGCGAAACCTATTATGTACCAGCAGACAGGATGGTCCGCTTTGTCAAAACGACAGAACGCTCTTCCATTCCCTATGACTGGTTCAAAGAAAATGGGATTCTCATCCCTTCTTCGTACACCAAACCTGTCGATTATCTGAAAATTGTCGACCAGCTCTATTTCAATAGCAAAGGAGAAACCCTATGTCCCGTATCAAAAGACCTAAGAAATACAAAAACATGAATATCCGCAAAAAGAAACTGGATATTTTCTCTTTCTTCACCGTTCTGCTTGCGGTAGCCGTAGGCATAGAACTGGTTGTAGGTGCTGCTGGTCTGTTTACGATCAACAGTATGCTCAAAGATTCTCCAACCCTGAACCTTGAAGAACTGTATTCCCAGGAATCTACACGCATCTTTGATAAAGATGGCAACCAGATCAGTGACGTAGGTGAACAGCTGCGTGAAAACATCACCTATGATGAAATTCCGGAAGCTTTGATCGATGCCTTCCTTTCTATTGAAGACTCCCGGTACTTCACCCATAACGGCTTTGATATCTCACGTTTTGCAGCAGCTGCTCTTGCCAACCTGAGAAGTGGTTCGGTTGACCAGGGTGGTTCAACCTTCACCATGCAGCTGGTAAAGCTGACCTACTTCTTCACCGATGATGGCGAAGTGACAAGGTCACGCGATATCGAATACAAAGTACAGCAGATCGCCCTTGCCATGGAACTGGAAAAACAGGCAAGCAAGCAGGAAATCTTCGAATTATATCTCAACAAGATGAACTTTGGTGGTCAGGGTAATATCCGCGGTGTTGAAAAAGCCTCTGAGTTCTACTTCAACAAGCGCGTATCAGAACTCAACCTTTCTGAGTGCGCACTGCTCTCCGGTATTATCAACTCCCCTTACTACTATGACCCATACAACTTCCTGGACTATTCCACAGAGCGGCGCAACCAGGTACTCGACATGATGCTGAGGCATGGTTACATCAATGAAGATGAATACAACCTTGCGCGTTCCGTCAATGTAGAAGATCTGCTCTATGACCACAGCAATGATGCTGAGGCAGCAGTCGATCCAAACCAGGCATATATCGATGCGGTGCTTCTTGAAGCACAACAAATCACAAACCAGGATCCTCTCACTGTAGCCATGGACATCCAGACAGCGATGGACCCGGCTGCCCAGCAGTTATCCGCTGATATTTGTGCAGGCAACGTATCTTCCGTACAATTCCCTGCCGATCAGGTAGAACTCGGTTTTGTCACCATGAACAACCAGACGGGTGAAGTCGTTGCCATCGGTGGTGGCAGAAACTACTCCGGTGGTGGTGCGCAGCTCTTGAATCATGCGACAAGCACCTACCATTCCCCAGGTTCCTGTGTCAAACCGTTCATGTCTTATGCCCTTGCCTTTGAATACCTCGGCTGGGCAACAAGCCATGTCGTGACCGATAGACCAGTAGGTGATGCTACCCATGTCTATAACAACTTCGATGGTGTTTACAGAGGTGATGTCACACTGGAATATGCAATTCAGATTTCCCTGAACACGCCAGCCATCATCGCCTTCCAGGAAGAAATCAACGAACTTGGTCTCAGTACCGTTACTGACTATGTATCCAAACTCGGTTTCTCCAAATACTCCCCGGATATCTTCGATATCAGCTGGACAATCGGTGGTAACCAGTTCACGGCAAGCCCGGAAGAAATTGCGGCTGCCCACAGTATGCTGATGAATGAAGGTCAGTACATCAAACCTCATTGCATCACAACAATTACTTACCGCTCTGGCACACAGGATCCGATCACCGTATCCGAACAGCCAGATTATCAGCCGGTACAGGTACTCTCTCCACAAGCTGCATATCTTTCTGCATATATGATGAGCAGAGTTCCGGTATCCTCTGAATACAACTATGCAAACATCCTGCAGAGAAGCTATCAGACATTTGCCAAGTCCGGTACATCTGACTGGGGTGATGCTGGTCTGCAGTATGGTATTCCTCTTGGTGCCCGTAAGGACAAATGGATGGTATGTTCTACAACCCAATACACCATTGCCGTATGGAATGGTTTCGATAAGGCAGATGCTGCTGTACAGTCATGGTTCTCTGACAGCTGGGATTCTTTGAATATCCC
>CAJKOS010000188.1 GCA_905201565.1 uncultured Erysipelotrichaceae bacterium | reverse complement strand
ATCAATGGTTTTTGAGGATTGGATAGGCAAATCCTAATTTGGCTGTCAAAGAATTACCATACAAACCGGTGGTACTTTAAATGGGTTGTTTCTTCGGGAGAAGCTATTTGATTATATCGATATTGTCGTTGCCCCTATTTTAAAATTGCAGGAGTGTGTAGTTTTGGATGACTCATATCTCAGATTGCGCTATAAAGTAATAGGATAATACATTTCTGGGTATAGTGGATTAATTAGGCTTTTTGAGGACCTTTACCATTGATAATTCACATTGGAAAAGATTCTGCAGCGTATTGGATATTATTCAGAATTCAATCTGCCATGATAGTACATATATATTTACATTGATGTGCTAAAAAGACTAAAATCCGTCAGATTGTCAAAATCATCGATTGTATGGAATGGCAGTGTTGAAATACAATTTCACTACAGATTGTTTTTTTGAAAGAGGTTAATATGATACGTAGTGCGGGTATATTGATGCCGATTACCGCTTTGCCTGCAAAACATGGTGTAGGCACTTTTGGGGCGGCAGCGAGAGATTTTGTAGATTTTCTGGTGGAAGCAGGGCAAACCTATTGGCAGATATTGCCGCTTGGTCCTACCGGTTACGGGAATTCTCCTTATCAGCCGCTTTCTTCTTTTGCAGGTAATCCCTATCTGATCTCTCTGGATGACCTTGTGGAAGAAGGATATCTGGAAAAGGAAGATATTGCGGAAATGGAAGATGTCAAAGATCCTGAATGTGTGGATTATGGCATGTTATATAACAAGAAGATGGCAGTGCTCAAAAAGGCGGCTGATCATATGCCTTTTGTAAGGCCGTCTGACTATGATGCATTTCTCATAGAGAATGCTTTCTGGCTGAAGGATTATGCTATTTTCATGGCTATCAAAGAAGAGAATAATGGTAAAGCATGGCAGGACTGGCCAGAAGAGCTGAGAGATCATAATTCACAGAGTGTGCAGGAAAGCATAGCTGTATTTCATGAAAATATCAGTCGGTATGAAAGAATTCAATACTTTTTCTTCCGTCAGGCAAGAGCTTTGAAGAAATATGCCAATGACAGGGGGGTTAGGCTGATTGGTGACCTGCCTTTCTACGTTGCATCAGATTCTATCGATGTATGGTCACATCCGGAACAGTTTGCTCTGGATGATAATTATGAAATCAGATTGGTTGCTGGCATGCCTGGTCAGAAATGGGGTAATCCGTTATTTAACTGGGATAGAATGAAAGAAGATGGTTACAGCTGGTGGATTGAAAGAGCAAAGTTTCAATATAGTCTTTGTGATGTGATGCGGATAGATCACTTCCGTGGTTTTATGAGTTATTATGCTATTGAAAAAGACAGCGATGATGTCTGGAGCGGGCAATGGCATGATGGCCCCGGACTTGCGGTTTTGAAGAAGATGGAAGAGCTATATGGCAGATATGAGATGATTGTGGAAGATCTTGGTGAATTGACAAAGGAATTTACCGATATGGTAAAGGAATCAGGATATCCGGGCATGAAGATATTGCAATATGCATTTGATCCCAATGACCCTGGTTCTTATTACATGCCTTTTCAATATGATAATCATAATGCGGTTGTCTATACGGGAACCCATGATAACAATACCCTGCAGGGATGGATGAAGAGTGAGCCAGGGCGCGTGAAGCGGGCTTCAACATATTTGTTTTGTGCAGAAGAAGATGTTGATCTGGCGTTGATGCGCTGCGGATATTCCTCAGTATGTGATCTTGCAATTGTGCAGATGCAGGATTTACTGCGAAAGGATGAAAGTGCGCGGATCAATGATCCATCCGGTGGCAAAAACAACTGGTGTTGGAGAATGAGAAAAGAGGATATGGATGCGGATCTTGCGTCCGAGCTGGCAGAGCTGATGAAGCTCTATTGCCGCTATAACTGGATAGCAGAACAGAAGAAAAGAGAACTGGAATCATTGAAAGCATGAAAATAATTTTCCCGGATTATGAATATCTGAATGTGAAATTTATGTCCAGGACAATGTAACCGCTTGTAAACTGAAAGTGACTGGTTTAAAATAAGACTAGTCATTGAAACACAGGAGGAATGATTAAAATGAAACAGATTTCAGTTACTGTTATTGACCCGGTCGGTCTCCACGCACGTCCGGCTACTGTTGCTGTTAATGCAGCAAGCAAATTCAAGAGTGAAGTTAAGGTTGCTTACAAGGGACGCACAGTCAATATGAAGTCCATCATGGGCGTTATGTCTCTTGGTATTCCTACACAGTCCGAGATCACAGTATCCTGCGACGGTGAAGATGAAGAAACAGCCATCAAGACAATCGAAGAAGTACTTCGTGCTCAGAAGGTCATTGCTTAAGATTTGAAAGCAGAAAAGGGAAGGTGCTGGATGGGCATCTTCTCTTTTTTCTTAAAAGGATAATTGATAAGGAGAAATTATGTATCAGGATGAGTACAAAAGATGGCTGGAAGCAGATCTTGTCGATTTTGATCTGAAACAGGAACTGCTGACAATTGCTGGTGATGATGAAGCCATCAAAGAACGTTTCGCAGTTGCACTGAAGTTTGGTACTGCCGGACTTCGTGGAACACTTGGTGCTGGTACCAACAGAATGAACATCTGGGTTGTAAGACAGGCTACACAGGGTGTTGCGGACTGGGTGAAGACACAGGGTGGCACACAGACTGTTGCCATTTCCTATGACTCCCGTCTCAAGGGATGGAACTTTGCCCGCGATGCGGCTGGTGTTCTTGCCGCAAATGGTATCAAGGTGCGC
>CAJKOS010000187.1 GCA_905201565.1 uncultured Erysipelotrichaceae bacterium | reverse complement strand
AACCATTCGGCTGAACAACATACCCAGCCACATAGCGGCAAGGTATACCAAACAACCTGTACATCAATACTGCAGCAGAAGCATAGTGCTGACAATACCCTGTTCTGCTGTCGAAGAGAAATGTCTCTACAATGTCTTCGTTGATCGGTGTTCTGCCAGGGGTTGTGCTATAGGTGAGATGTTCCATAAAGTATTGCTGGATAAAGGTGGTTGCCTCTTCAAAGGAATGAATGTCTTGTTCCTTGCATAATGCCTTTAAACGTTCAAGACCATCTGCAGGTACGGTTGTATACACATTCTGTATCACTTTGCGATATTCAAGTCTCACTCTGTTGGCTATACCATAATAGCGGTTTTCCTCAGCTCTGTCCCAGTTTACATCCATATCATTTTGTTCAAAATATTGCAAGCCATAGCCATCATCCTGCATGAACACATTGCCAAATGTCACATTGGTGTAATACGGTGTGAAGAAACCATGGTAATTCATATTGTCATTTGCATAATAGACAAGCATCTGTCTTCTGGTACGGCGTGCATCCCAGTTGGTATCATAGTTCATGGAGAAATACATACTGCCATAAATAACGCGGATCCAGTTTGTATAGTCACTGAACTGCATGTTTTCCGCAACCTGGCTGATCGCCTCTTCTTCCGTATCATATGTCCAGTTGCCATGATAGTAGTCCTTTCCGGTAAAACCACGGATATACATCGTTTCTGTCGGCTGTTCTGTTGTCACAAGGGTGAGTTCTGTCTCTCCTGTTTTGTAGTTATTGCCATAGTTGATCTGTCCTGTTGCTTCTGGAAGGTCACCAATACCGGAAATGTCCTGTAATGTACGGCTCACCCACCCTTCTGCCGTATAGGCAAGTGATGAGAGAGGTGAAGAGAATAGTGATGAAAAGACAAGGGAAATAATGGTAACTGCTAAGAGTCCACAAAGAATACATGCAGTGATGCGCTTCTTTGTGACTGCAGAAAATGTGATGGTCTTTCCTTCTTTATAGATGGTCTTGCGTATAGCAAAGACCACAAAGAACACCAACAAGAGAAGCACAGCAGGAATGGAAAGCTCTGCCCCTGTCACCAGCAACAGCACAATGATGGCCAGCAATCCCATCGATAAGATGCCATGCAAAGAAAGAGAATATTCAAAGAAAGCAGACAGTGCACAAAGAAGAGATGTAAAAAACAACATGGTCGTTGTGATATCTCTTGCACGCTCTGCAGAAAGCACAATATTGGGTATGGCATAAACAACATCCTGGTACATCTCTCCACCATAGGCATGGATAAAACCAGTATAGGCAATGATCAATGCACAAATCGAAAACCAGTACAATCCCTTATGCAAGGCATGCGTCACTGCAAATAGTGCAATAGTCAATACACCAATACCCATACATGACCACAAGGAAAACGTAATACCCGTAAAAGAGCGCAGCAGAAAAAGAATCACACCGATAGGAATAAAACAGATACATATTTCAATGACAAGATTGATGAACTTATGCATGGGCACTCTTCCATAGAGCTGTCTCTTTGCGCAGCTCTTTCCATATCGTACGTTTATTAAACTGTCGGATGATTTCACCATGTCGTCTGATGGAAAGATTTCCATCAATGACATAGTCCACATTCTTTTCAACTGGCAAAAAGACAACCTTCTTTTCTGCCATCTCATAAAGACTTGCGAATAGTCTGATTACATCCTCTTCCTTTGCAATGGTACATGTATATGGAGTATCACTCATACAGATGACATGGACAACATGGCTGCTTCTGATCATTCCCAGTAATAAAGCATATAAAAGCGTATAGAACACATCGTCTGCCTTATGAGAAGAAAGATCAATACCAACGGATATTTCCTCATCCACATACTTCTCCATGTCCTTTACCCATAGTTCATCACTTCTTGCATACAGCTTCCAGTGAATGCGGGGGATCTTGTCACCATCCCGGTACATATGCAAATCTTTGAGATCATTTTCTTCATACCCGCTATGACCAACAGTCACATGGTTGTCCTGTTCTCCAGAACTATCTTTCACTGCAGGAAGAAAGAGAATAAAGACTTGTGGCATGACAATCACATCCGCTGTTTCTTTGCACCGCTTTTTCAATGCAAACAAAGAAAACCAGTCATAGACCTTCACCTTCTCAATCGATACACGCAAAAGACCACAATGCCTCGGTCTAAAGGAAAACACCGCTGTGGCAGTTTCTTCTGCCCCATCTGTCACAAACCATTGTTTTTCTTTACCATATTTCAATAAGACAAGCATATGCAAAACCGGTAAAACACCAGTATTAGTCACCTGCAGCTGCCTTTCCCCATTCATCCGGCAATACATGGGTTTATCATCCTGCACAAAGGAAACAGAAATATGTTTCCTGCCATACAGCAAAGAAGACACCAACAACAAAAGCACAACAATACCAGCAAGACTCAGTACCATCAAAGCATGGCTTTCATACATGACCGCAACATAATAAAGGGCAAACAATGTGATAAGAAAGAAGCACAATTTCATCTTCTCTTCACTCCGATAGAAGGCTGTTTTGTCCTCTTGAGAATATCCTGGATAACATCCTGTTTTTTGATGCCCTTCATGATGGCAGAATTACGCAGCACCATTCGATGACTGATGACATAAGGAAACTGCACCGCAACATCCCCAGGTAATACATAGTCCCTTCCCATAAGCATGGCCATCGCTTTGGCAAGCCGCACAAGATAGAGGGAGGCACGGGGACTGGCACCTTGTACAAGAAAGGCATGTTCTCTTGTTGCCCTTATAAGCTGTAAGGCATAGTTATATACCTTGTCGTC
>CAJKOS010000186.1 GCA_905201565.1 uncultured Erysipelotrichaceae bacterium | reverse complement strand
AAGAAAAAAGTTAGGGATTTAGTTGATTTAGATACTTACGATAAATTTTTAAGTTATTTAAAAGTTAAGCAATATATAAGCATAAAGACCCTTTTTAATGATAGAATTATTGTGGATTTTTTAGCGGATAAGAACTTTGAAAAAGAGAGTTTAGAAATATTTTTAAAGAAAGTTGAATATGTAGGAGAAGTCTCTTATCTTGATGAGGAGGAAGTAAAGTGATGATTAAATTAATGAGTCCAGATTGTGATGGAAATTGTTCAGGTTGTGCTTCTGCAAATCCTGATGGATCATGTGGTGCTAGTAGTGGTTCAGGAATTCAAAAATGTGTTCCTAATAAAAGTACTAAAATTAAAAAAGTTATTGGTGTTGTAAGTGGTAAAGGCGGAGTTGGCAAAAGCTTCGTCACTTCCTTACTTGCAAGTTATTTAAATAAAGAAGGTAAAAAAGTTGGTATTTTAGATGGTGATATTGTAGGTCCATCTATTCCAAAATCTTTTAATATTCATTCTCAAGCGTATGGAAATGAAGATAGACTTATTGTTCCTGCTGAAACTTTAAGCGGAATTAAACTCATTTCTTCAAATATGATGCTTGAACATGAAGATGATCCAATTATTTGGAGAGGCAGTCTTGTTTCTTCACTTTTAAAACAATTCTATACAGATGTTGCTTGGGGAGAACTTGAAGTTTTATTAATTGATATGCCTCCAGGAACAAGCGATGTACCGCTGACTGCCTTCCAGTCTCTTCCATTAGATGGCATCGTTGTTGTCACAACCCCGCAGGAACTTGTCGGCATGGTTGTTGACAAGGCTATCAATATGGCAAAGGCAATGAATATCAAGGTGCTCGGTATTGTTGAAAACATGAGCTATGTAGAATGCCCGAACTGTGGTGAAAAGATCTATGTCTTCGGTGAGTCCCATGTGGATGAAACAGCAGAGAAGTATGGTCTTGATGTGCTTGCCCGCGTTCCGCTGGATGGCCGCATTGCAAAGATGAGCGATGCAGGTACCATTGAGGAACTCAAGGTCACAGCTCTTGATCCTGCTGCCGATGTCATTGAAAAGTTATAATTTTTTCACACAGCATTCACAATCTTTTCATACCATAAATACAGTTAGAAATGAGGTGGTATCATGACCAGAATCCTGATAACGGATGATGAAGAAAAGATTCGCGACATGATCTGCAAGTATGCTCATTATGAGGGGTTTGAAACAGATGAGGCTTGTGATGGTCTTGAAGCGGTGGAGAAGTGCACAAAAGAGAATTTCGATCTTTGTGTGATGGATATCATGATGCCGAACCTGGATGGTTTCTCGGCCGTCAAGGAAATCAAGAAAGTCAAACCGGATATGCCGTTCATCATGCTTTCTGCATTAGGTGAAGAATATGACCGCATCCACGGTTTTGATATCGGTGTAGACGACTATGTCGTCAAACCATTTTCCAGCAAAGAGCTCATGATGAGAATCCATGCCATTCTCAAACGTGTCAACGCTTCAGAAAGCACGGGAGATATCATGCGGGTGAAGGATATGGAAATCAACTTCTCCGCCCGTACGGTGACCATCAATGGTGAGCGCGTACAGCTTTCTCCAAAGGAATATGAACTTCTGGCGTACCTTGCCAAAAATGCAGGGATTGCTTTGACACGTGAACAGCTGCTGCAGAATGTGTGGGGATATGACTTCTTCGGTGATGACAGAACACTGGATACGCATATCAAACTGCTCAGAAAGAATCTTGGCGATTACGCAAAATATATCGTAACGCTGAGAGGTGTCGGTTACCGTTTTGAAAAAGAGAACTAGTATCAGATGGAAGATCGGTAAGTATCTGTTTGTATTTGCGGCAGGTCTCATCGGTCTTCTGTTTCTGTTTCAGGTGGTTCTTCTTGAACCGATGTACCAGAGGTCGAAGCTTCAGTCTGTCCGCAATATCGGCAATGATATTGCGAGGGCGATCGACTCGGAAAAACTCGATGATGTATTGTTTCTGACCATGATGCAGAATGATGCCTGTGTCATGATCCGCTATGATTCGGCACCGGTGACCATCCAGAATCAGACATGTACGGCATTTAATGACCTCGGCAATGAGACCATCAATGAAATGATTGGTTTTGCCCGGCTCAGCCGCAACAACTCCTACATGATGATCAAGGAAAACAGCTATGATGCCCTGGATGGCTCAGAACCGCTCAAGACGATTTACTATACGCGTATTGTACAGGGGAATAATGGAAATGCGGTCATCCTTGTCTCCAGCAACATTTCACCGCTCAGTGCGACTACCCGCACATTGACCATCCAGCTGATGTACATTTCCGGTATCATCCTGTTATCGGTTGGTTTCCTCACCTTTATGATTTACCGCGGTATTGCTTCACCGCTATCGAAGATCAATGAAGCGGCAAAGTCTTTGCCAAAGGGAACCTACCAGATCGATCCAAAGTCCAACCGGTATCGGGAGGCGGAAGAGCTCAATACGACATTGAGTGAAGCAGCTGCGGATATCAAAAAGGCAGATAAGGCAAAACGAGATCTATTGTCCAATGTTTCCCATGATCTGCGCACACCACTGACCATGATTACCGGTTATGGAGAAATGATGCGCGATCTTCCAGGCGAGAAGACAGATGAAAACCTGCAGGTCATCATCGATGAATCCAAGCGGCTGAATAACCTGGTCAATGACCTTCTGGATCTTTCCCGCATGCAGGAAAACAAGATCACCCTCAGCGAAGCACCATTTGATATCACGGAGATGATTGAGAGTGAAATGCGCAAATACGATGTCTACCACTACCAGGACAATTTCGATATTGAAGTGCACCTCGGTGACCATGTCAAAGTGAATGGAGACCGCAAGCGCATTGAGCAGG
>CAJKOS010000185.1 GCA_905201565.1 uncultured Erysipelotrichaceae bacterium | reverse complement strand
AACCGCTGACCCTCTGCTTGTAAGGCAGATGCTCTCCCAACTGAGCTAAACCTCCG
The DNA here is from genome assembly GCA_905201565.1 of uncultured Erysipelotrichaceae bacterium. Classification (GTDB taxonomy): domain Bacteria; phylum Bacillota_I; class Bacilli_A; order Erysipelotrichales; family Erysipelotrichaceae; genus Bulleidia. The sequence continues at coordinate 2,842 of CAJKOS010000185.1, read as the reverse complement.
TGCCCTCTTTCAAGGTGCTGTCATAATATACCACGCTCAATGACCCCCGTCAACACACATTTTGCAATTTTCCAAAAAAAGTTTTACATGATCATATTTTCGCTTATCTGTATGGTTTTTTCTGTTTGTGCTAGAATAAGGTCTGTTACAGGAGCGGTTAATATGATTATTTATAACGCTGGAAATATTGATCACAACAAACGATTTGTTCTTTCGATTATTGTCGGGGCGGTTGCGTCCGTATTACTTGGCATTGCCTATGGTGTAGTGCAGAGCATTGCGCGCATTGAAATGGAAATTGTCTATATCTTCATCGGATGGTGTATTGGCAGATTGCTCATCTATACAGGGCATGGTGTGACAATGAAGTATTCCATCCTTGGGGCAATACTTGCTTTTGTTTCTATTATTGTTGGTGACATTGTCAGCACATTTGGCCTTGGCAGTCTCTTTACGGTACTTGTTTCTCCATCGATGTGGATGTTGATGGTGAGGATGCTTATCCTCAGCAAGCTTGGAAGCCTCTGGGGAATTCTTGGGGTATTGTTCCGGGCTGCTGGTATTTATACTGCTTATCAGACTTCCCGTATTTTCTAAAAGAGGTGTTGTATGTTTCGAAAGACGTGGATGGAAGTCAATCTCGATGAGATTGTGGACAATGTTCGAAAGATCAAAGAAATATCAAAGAAGAAGTTTATTGCCGTGCTGAAGGCAGATGCCTATGGCTGTGGTGATATACAGGTATGCCGGGCTGTGGAAGAGGCAGGCGCGGATATGGTTGCTGTTTCTTCTGTGGATGAAGCGTTGATGCTGCGCAATGAAGGCTATCATGGTGAGATGCTTGTGCTTGGTACGGTTGACCCGGTGGATGTGGATGCTCTGATTGAAGCAGATACAGCTACAGCTGCCTATTCCATGGAATGGGTGGATTGTGTCATAAAACATGACTGTAAAGGTCTCAAGGTACATCTTGCGATTGATTCGGGTATGAACCGGATTGGTTTCAAGGAAGAAGGTGAACTGCAGAAGGCATTAGAGAAGCTGCTGGATGCAGGTTGTAATGTGGAAGGTATCTTCACCCATTTCTGCTGTGCAGAAGAAAAAGACCATGTGATGACAAACCGTCAGTTTGCCGTATTTGAAAAACTTGTCAAAGCAATAGACTATTCGTTCCGCTACATCCATTGCGATAACTCTGATGCGACATTGTTCCATCATGATGCTTTGAGCAATGCGACAAGAGTTGGTATTACCCTCTATGGCATTTCATCCTATACAGATGAACTTGCCCATCCGATCAGTCTCTACACGACCATCTATATGTGCAAACATGTACCTGCTGGTGAAACCATCGGCTATGGAGCAACCTATACGACAAAGGAAGACGAAATCATTGCGACAGCCGCACTTGGTTATGCGGATGGTTTCGTCCGTGCCAACCAGGGCAGACAGGTCTATGTTGATGGCAGCTATGCAACAGTTGTTGGCAGGGTATGCATGGACCAGGTGATGTTAAAACTCGACCATGAAGTGCCTTTAGGAACAACGGTGGAAATCTTTGGACCACATATTTCTTTGGAAAAGATGGCGGAAGAACTCCATACGATTCCCTATGAAGTGATTTGCCTGATATCAGGCAGGGTGACCAGAAAATATATATTCCATGGGGAAGAAAAAGAAGAACAGAACGAACGATTGATCCGTTCGGCAAGGTGACCGGGAAATATCCCGGTTTTTTGTATCATGCTATAATGTTGCTATGAAATTGGAATATACAAGAGCATCTACAGAAGATATAGAAGAGATTTGCCAGCTTGCGGATGATGTGATACGCCGCTATGAGGATTTTCATTCGATCAACGAAGAGAAATCACTGGGATGGACACACCATTCCATTGCGGAAAACATCCATCGCTTTGCGGTAATACGCTATCAGGGACATAAGGCAGGCTATTTGTTATTGACACCAGGCAATGGCAGATATGAAATCAACTACCTCTTTGTTCTGCCGTATTACCAGAACAAAGGCATTGGTACAGAAGTGATCAAACAGTGCATCCGCGATACGAAGGGCAATGTGCAGGTATATGTCTTTACCGGAGATATCGGTACATATTCCCTGTTTGAACAGCTTGGTTTCCGGGCAAAGGAAGTTTTTCACCGCACCAGGTATGTGATGGTATATGAAAATCCGGAAGAGGATGATGAAACAGATGATGAAGAGGAGGATTTCTTCAATCTTTGAAGAAAGAGATGACATATGGATAATGAAAGAATGTTGAAAGAAGTCGAAGAGGCAATCACGGCTGCAGATAATGCCCTGGCACATCTCTATGCCGCAAGGGATCGTTTGAACTCAGCTTCTGGCTGGGGCTTGTTTGATATGCTCGGTGGTGGTATGTTTACCACATTTATCAAACGCTCCAGGATGAAAGAAGCACAGACAGAGATGGAAAGGGCACAAAATGCCCTGATGATCTTCAACAGGGAACTGGAAGATGTGCAGAACATGGAAGGCATTGACTTTGATGCCTCATCTTTTGAAGGTATAGCAGATTATGTGTTCGACCACTTGTTTGTGGACATGTTTGTGCAGGGACAGATATCTGATGCACAGGATAAGGTGGAAGACGCCATCGCACAGGTATCGATCCTATTGGAAGACCTTGAAGCCAAGGAAGAAGAACTTGTAAGAGAACTGGGAAGATGAAACTCATTGTTGTTAAAGGGACAGATATTGAATAAATTCGCCGCCGCATTCTCGTGACTTTAGTCGTGAGTAAGGCAGCGCTTTTATTTGTAAAAGTATATGGCATATGGTAAAATATGATTAATGATAAAA
>CAJKOS010000184.1 GCA_905201565.1 uncultured Erysipelotrichaceae bacterium | reverse complement strand
GTTCTTCTGTATATTCCTCAACAGGCATGCAATGTGAAAATCAGGTATGCCTAAATCAGGCGGGCGCTTTAATCAATAAATAAGGAGAGGATGCATTATCGTTGAGCCACATTTCAAATAATTGCAGCCTGCTGTTTAACCCCTTGATGGCAGAAGAACCTTCCTGGCTATATCCACCCACAAAAGCTTTATCCATCATCTCTAAAATCCTTCGCATATATTTCTCTTCGTCTTGAGTAATTGCCTCATCCTTATAAAGCCCCTGCACAGAGCAGAGAGGGGTTGTGCAGTCATCAATAAAGGTGATGCCAACCTCCGCAAAAAGGCAGAAGAAGCACAGGTTGAAATCAGATTGCACAACATTATTTACAAGGCTACCGAGGAAATGGAACTTGCCATGAAGGGTATGCTTGAACCTGTTTATGAAGAAGTTGTCATCGGTCAGGCAGAAGTCCGTCAGACATACAAGGTTTCCAAACTTGGTACAATTGGTGGCTGTATGGTTACCGATGGCAAGCTGACAAATACATGTGGTCTTCGTCTTATCCGTGAAGGCATTGTCGTCTATACCGGCAATATCAAGTCACTGAAACGTTTCAAGGATGATGCCAAGGAAGTCACAAGTGGTTACGAATGCGGTATCATGATTGAAAATTATAACGATATCAAGGTTGGTGATACTCTGGAAGCATTTGAACAGCAGCAGGTGAAGGAAGACTGAGTATGGCAAATGTCAGACAGAAAAGACTGGAAGGCATCATTCGCAAGAACATCAGCGATATTATCCAATTTTCCCTGAAGGATCCCAATGTTGGCTTTGTGACCATCACCGATGTCAGTGTTACCAATGACCATAGCTATGCCAAAGTGTATTGTTCCTTCCTTGGCAAGGATGAAAGGGCAGCTGCCGGGCTCAAGGCATTGAATCGTGCCCGCGGTTATATCCGCACTGAGCTTTCCAAGCGCCTGGATATCCGCAGGACACCGGAACTTTCCTTTGTGATCGATAAGACCATGGAACAGGGCAAGCACATCGATGAAATCATTGCCCGCATCCACGAAGATGATCAAAATTGAGCACATTGAAACTGTATGAGAAATTCATACAGTTTTTTTTTACTTTTTTTGAGGTGTTTTGATTTTTCTGACTACATAAATAAGTGAAAGGAGGATGTTGCAATGAGGAACATCACAGTTACCCCTGCGGAGCTCATATCCTGTGCTTCCCGGATGGATGAAAACCGGGCTGGATATGACCAGTACGTCAGGGACCTTTACGACACGGTTGGCAGCCTGCAGGCCCATTGGCAGGGGGCTGACAACAGCGCTTTTACCAGTGAAATCCAGAGGTATGAGTCCACACTGAGAACGCTCAGTGTGCTCTGCTCACAGTACTCGGATTTCCTGCGCTCCTCTGCCAATGCCTATGAGACAACGCAGCAGGAGCTCACATCGATGGCAGGGAAACTGCCCGGATAAGGAGGTGTAACATGGAAAATATCCGGATATCTCTGGCAGAGGTCAGTTCTGCCGCAAGTCATCTTTCCGCACTCAACAATCAGATCTATGATGTGCTGAATGCCATGAAGCGCGATATCAATTCCACCGAAGGTACATGGGTCTCCGATGGTGGAAGAGAAATCCGTTCGAAGTTCAATGCGTTCTCCATTCGCTTTGAACAACAAAGAGCTGTCATCAATGAGTATGTCCGCTTTCTCAATATGACAGTCTCCAGTTATGACACACTGGAAACAACGATCACCGGTAATGCGGCGTCGATGTCTTCTTAGTTTCGTCATCTCTTCACTCGTTATCCTTTCCTCGTGCAGCGAAGAACAAAAAGATCTCTTCACGCGCGGGGATTGGATTTCACGCATGGTACAGGAAGCGGGATTGTGTGATACACAATCCCCTGTATCATTGCCGGATGCCATAGACAAAGCGGAAGGCTTTGGCATTCTGGAAGAAGATGAACTCGAAGATAGTGAAACAATACTTGATCGCGGTTTTACCGCCTATACCATAGCCAATCTGTTGCTTTTGGAAGAAGGGGAAATTACCCTTTCTGATATTGCGGATTCACCATATGGCACAAAGATTCAGGCAGTGGTGGATGCAGGTCTGATGGAAGCTGAAGATGATCAATTCAAACCGGACGACTATGTAACAGAAGATGAAGCAGAATCACTGCTTGATACGGTAATCGAAAGACTCAACAATCCACAATTTGAAGAGAAATTTGAAGTTGTGGAAGATGAGAATGTTGAAATTGCTGAGATTTCTCCCATTCAGTTTGATGAAAGTGAGATGGTTGTCGAAGTGGTTGATGAAGCACAATATGAGGAAGGAGAACTTGTTCGCTTTGCGGATGAGGAACATGTGATGCGCGTATTCACCATTGAAGAAGTCGATGGTAATACCCTGCATCTATCAGAAGCAGATCCCTTATCCTATACAGACTCCATCGATATCTCTGGAGAAGCAGATCTTGACTTCTCGAAAGCTGAAATCATCGATGGCAATGTAAGTCCTTTACCAACGCACAGCACTGTGCATTCCTCCTTCCGAAAACCGATCCATCATCTTGAAGCAAATGGATTTGATGTGGACTTTGATATGGATAGTTCTGGTATATCCGCTGAGATATCAAAAGAACTGCCACATGGGGAAGAACTCTATGCTTCTTTGAAGCTCAATGGCATTCATGTCAACTACAGCTTCAGCTCGACAAGGGATAACCTCAAAGGTGCTTACTTCACCGTGCAATGCCATACTCAGGAAGACCTTGGTGTGAGGCTGGAGAGCTATAAGAAGATCTATGGAGACATGTCAAAACTCGACCCTCATGATTTTCTTAATTCCATGCGCACCATGTTCAAAGAAGCTTCTACTGAAGCCATTGAAGTACCCATCTGTACGGTGCG
>CAJKOS010000183.1 GCA_905201565.1 uncultured Erysipelotrichaceae bacterium | reverse complement strand
CACCTTCCTGATCCAATACAGCGAACGGATCGGTTTTCAGGATACCTTTCCTGATGTATTCCGGTAAGAATTTACCGGCGTCGTCACGGGAGTAACCGAAGGTCATCTGAGTCAGGTCGTTGGTACCGAATGAGAAGAATTCGGCTACTTCGGCGATCTGATCTGCGGTGATAGCGGCACGCGGGATTTCGATCATCGTACCTACTTTGTAATCTACTTTAACGCCTTTTTCTTCGAATACCATAGCTGCAACACGGTTGATGATTTCAGCCTGCTGTTTCAGTTCTTTCACAGTACCTACCAAAGGAACCATAATTTCCGGACGAGGATCCAGACCACGCAGTTTCAGGTTACAAGCAGCTTCGATGATCGCACGGGCCTGCATTTCGGTGATTTCCGGATAGGTAACTCCCAAACGGCAGCCACGATGACCCATCATCGGGTTGAATTCCTTCAGGGAAGCAGCTGCTGCTTCAACATCTTCTACAGTAATGCCAAGGGATTCTGCAACATCCTTTGCTTCAGCTTCAGTCTTAGGCAGGAATTCATGCAGAGGTGGATCGAGAAGACGGATCGTAACAGATCTTCCACCCATTGCTTCGAAGATACCGACGAAGTCTTCTGTCTGGTATGGTTCAAGTGTATCGAGAGCTGTCTTTCTCTGTTCTTCATTCTGTGCTACGCAGAGCATTCTGATAGCCTTGATACGTTCAGCACTGTTGAAGAACATGTGCTCTGTACGGACAAGACCAACACCTTCAGCACCGAATTCAACAGCACGCTTTGCATCTTCTGGTGTATCCGCATTTGTTCTGACATGGAGTGTTCTTCTTTCATCAGCCCACTTCATGAATGTAGCGAAGTTACCGGAAATTGTTGCCGGAACAGACTTGACTTCACCTCTGTAAACATTACCTGTAGAACCATCTACAGAAATGACATCATTCTCTGTGAATGTTTCACCATTGACGGAGAATGTCTTGTTTTCTTCATCAACCTTGATGTCGCCGCATCCGCTGACACAGCATGCGCCCATACCACGGGCAACAACAGCAGCGTGAGATGTCATACCACCACGTACTGTAACAATAGCCTGTGCAGCAGCCATACCCTTGATATCTTCAGGAGATGTTTCAAGTCTGACAAGAACAACCTTTCTGCCTTCTGCAGCAGCCTTTTCAGCTTCTTCTGCAGTGAAGACAACCGTACCAGCACCAGCACCTGGTGCAGCCGCAAGACCAGTAGCGATGATGTCATCTTTCTTAGCCTTGAGGTCATCCGCATCGAACTGTGGATGGAGAAGGTCATCGAGCTGCTTTGGTTCAACCATGAGCAGTGCCTGATCAACAGTGACAAGACCTTCGTCGACCATATCTACCGCAACCTTGAGGGCAGCGTTAGCAGTTCTCTTACCATTTCTTGTCTGCAGCATGAAGAGCTTGCCATGTTCGATGGTGAACTCCATATCCTGCATATCATGGTAATGCTGTTCGAGGTTTGTGGAAATTCTGACGAATTCGTTGTAAGCCTCAGGCATAGTCTTTTCAAGTTCAGAAATCGGGGATGGTGTACGGATACCAGCAACGACGTCTTCACCCTGTGCATTCATCAGGAACTCACCGAACAGTTTCTTTTCACCTGTTGCAGGGTTTCTTGTGAAGGCAACACCGGTGCCGCAGTCATTACCCATGTTACCGAAGACCATTTCCATAACGTTGACGGCTGTACCCCAGCTGTCAGGAATGTCATTGACCTTTCTGTAGTAAATAGCACGTTCATTATTCCAGGAACGGAAGACAGCCATGATAGCACGGTTGAGCTGAACACGTGCATCCTGTGGGAAGTCTTCGTTCAGGTTTTCCTTATAGAAAGCCTTGAAGCGCTTTGTGAGTTCTTCCATATCATCCGCATCGAGGTCAATATCGAGTTTGACACCCTTCTTTTCCTTGATTTCATCAATGATCTTTTCAAACTCTGCTTTGGAAAGACCCATAACGACATCAGAGAACATCTGGATGAATCTTCTGTAAGAGTCATAAGCGAAACGCTTGTTGTTGGAAGCTGCTTCAACAGCCTTGACAACTTCATCATTCATACCGAGGTTGAGGATGGTATCCATCATACCTGGCATGGAAGCACGTGCACCAGAACGTACGGAAACAAGAAGTGGATTCTCTGTGCTGCCAAGCTTCTTGCCTGTTACTTCCTGCAGCCATTCTACATGTGCATCAATTTCCTTCTGAATATCATCACTGATCTTTTCGCCATCTGCATAATACTGCATGCAGGCTTCCGTTGTGATTGTGAAGCCTTCTGGAACCGGTAAATCAAGTGATCTCATCTCGGCGAGGTTTGCGCCCTTGCCACCGAGGAGTTCGCGCATGTTTGCGTTACCCTCCTCAAACTTGTAAACAAACTTTTTAGCCATATAGCCTCCTGTATTATCTTTTTCAATTATAAGACAGCCACTTTGTGAAAACAACAAAAAAAGTAACCGTTTACAATATTAATATAAAGTACCAATTTTACAAATTGGTTCAAAAAAGCAGTCAGCTGTTATCACTGACTGCGTATTGCCTATTTGAAATTCTTGTCGAGGAAGGAAAAGATACGTTCGAAATAATGCTCTTCCGCATCTGCCCTTATAAGCATCTCCCTCTCCCCACCATAAGCATAGTAGTTATCAAACAACATGCTTTCCGGCACAAATTCGGAATAGACACCCTGCACAAACAACATCGGAAGACCTGCCTGCTTGAGCTGTCTTGCGGTGGAAATGTCATTGATGGAGAAGTGCAGCTTGTTGCGGATCAGAAGGTTGAGACCTGGCAGGATGTACTTGCCATCAACCTTCATGACACGGCTGATGCCAAAGCGCAATACTTCTCTGATTTCTGAGAATCCGCCTTCTTCAATTGCACAGACAACATTGCCTGGAATATAGTCACCTACCGCATTCATGACAGCTGCTG
>CAJKOS010000182.1 GCA_905201565.1 uncultured Erysipelotrichaceae bacterium | reverse complement strand
CCAGATGCTGGCCGATGCGGCCAAAGCCCACGATGCCCAGGGTCTTGCCCTGCAGAAGACGACAACGATCGGATTGGTTGTTCCGGAGGCGTCTTTTACCTATACTGGACAGATTATCAACGGATTGATCGATGTAGCGAAAATTTATAATTACAATATCATGCTGCATACGATTACTTCCGGCATTACCGATATCAGCGATGTCATCGAAGACATCATCAAGTCCCGTGTCGATGGTGTTGTTGTCTACAATGACAAACTGCAGATGCCACAGATGGAAGAACTGTCCAAGTACAACATCCCGATTGTCGTCATCGGCAACCGCACCAAGGGACCAAATGTATGTTCTGTCTATGTCAATATCCGCAAGGCGGTATATGAGCTGACTTCGAAGTATCTGGAAGAAGGCAAGACGAAGATTGCCATCATCGAAGACCGCAAGAACCCATATACTTCCCAGGAGATGAAGGCAGGTACAGAAGAAGCCTTTGCAGCACGTGGTCTGACATTTGATGGTTTCCTGGAAATTCCATCATCTTCAAGGACAAGTTATGCCTTCCTTTCCAAATGGCTCAGGGATAACAAGTATGACCTGATGATCGGTAACCGTGACTCCCAGGCAATGGCTATTGTCAATGCCGCAAGGGAGAATGGAATTTCCATTCCGGATGATATGGAAGTGGTGTGTGTCATCGATACAAAGTACAATTCCATGATGCGTCCACAGATTTCTTCCTTTGCCATTCCAAGTTATGACCTTGGTGCAGTTTCCATGCGTGTCATGACCAAGATGCTGCAGAGCGAAAGTGAATCAAACAAGGAAATTGAGCTGAGTTATCTGTTCACACCACGTCAGACAACGAAAAATTGACGGCAGTAACAACACGATGTACACTGACATAGCCGGCAATACGCCGGCTGTTCTTTATAACAGTTATTATGGAGGAGAATATGGATTTTATTGAAGAACTGAAGTGGAGGGGTCTTGTCAAAGACTGCACAGATTATGACAGCCTTGTAGAAAGGCTGAAGGCACCGATGACGGTGTATTGCGGCTTTGCCCCGACAGCGGATTCTCTGCATGTTGGTCACCTGCAGCAGATTCTTCTTTTGAGAAGATACCAGAAAGCAGGACATACACCAATTGCCCTCTGTGGTGGTTTCACCGGTATGATTGGTGACCCGCGTCCGACAACAGAGAGAAAGCTTCTTTCTCATGAAGAAGTATTGCACAATGCGGAATGCATTAAAGAACAGCTTGCCAAATTCCTTGATTTTGATGGTGAAAATGCTGCGATCATGGAAAATAACAACAACTGGCTTGGTGAGCTGAGCCTTCTTGATTTCTTAAGAGACTATGGCAAACTCTTCAATGTTGCATATATGCTGCAGAAGGATACCATCAAAAAAAGACTCGATTCCGGTCTTTCCTACACCGAGTTTACCTATACCATCCTGCAGGCAATCGACTTTTTGAACCTGTATCAGAAGTACCATTGCGAAGCACAGATCGGTGGTTCTGACCAGTGGGGCAACCTCACAAGTGGTATTGAACTCATCCGTAAGGTGCTTGGTGATGAAGTCAAGGTATTTGGTATCACTTCACCGCTCATCACAAAGAGCGATGGTTCCAAGTTTGGCAAGTCAGAAGGCAAGAACATCTGGCTTGATCCAGAACGCACAAACAGCTATGAGTTCTACCAGTTCTGGCTCAACACACCAGATGCGGATATCATCGATTACCTGAAGCGTCTGAGCATGCGCACACCGGAAGAAATCATGGCACTTGAAGCTGCTATGCAGGAACATCCGGAAAGAAGAGAGGCACAGATTGCCCTTGCGGAAGAACTGACAGAAATCGTTCATGGCAGTGATGGTCTTGCTGTTGCCAAAAAGATTACGGAGACATTCTTCCATGGTTCCATCAAAGATCTTTCTGCAGATGAGTTACGAGTAGGTCTTAGCGATGCACCAAAGACTGCTGTTGAAGATGGCATGGGACTGTTGGATGCGATGGTTGCCTGTGGTATTGCCAAGTCCAAGAGCAATGCCCGTACTCTTGTACAACAGGGCAGTATTCTTGTCAACGGTGATAAGGTCACTGACATTGGCTACACACTAGCAAAGAGCGATGCCTATGATGGAGAATTCACCATTCTCAAAAAGGGCAAGAAGAACTGGTACGTTGTCACATTCTGAATATGAAAAGAAGTCGTTTCGATGGAAACGACTTTTTCGTTACTGGTTTTCTTCTGGGAAATCGTATTCGTAATGCACAAGATCATCTGCCAGCTGATAGATGCTGCCAGCACCCATAGAAACTAACAGATCATTTTCTTTGAGGTTGCTGAGTACCCATTGCTTTGCTTCTGCAATAGAGTTGAAGCAGTGACATGGTGTACCTTTGGCTTCTACTTTTTCAGCGATGGCTTCAATGGTCACCCCAAGTGTATCGGTTTCTCTTGCTGCAAATACCGGTACCAGCAATACCTCATCCGCGGTCGCAAGGGCATCGATATATTCATTCATCAGTGCCTTTGTTCTGGTGTAGGTATGTGGTTCATAGCAGGCATAGAGCCTGTTATGGGGAATATGCTTTGCGGCTTCGATGGTAACCCGGATCTGGGTTGGGTGATGGGCATAGTCATCGATGATCTTGAATCCATTGCATGTGCCTTTGTACTGGAAGCGCCTGTCAGAGCCTTCAAAGGCATAGAGTGAAGCAAGTATCGCTTCATCCTCTGCACCGCATATATCACAAGCTGCGATTGCTGCAAGGGCATCCGCAATGTACTGTTTTCCTGGTACTTTCAGGGTGATTCTGCGGTCTTCCTTGGCAGGGGCGTGGCATGTAAAGGAAAGTTCAGCGTTGTTATTATAGGAAACATCTTCTGCATAGTAGTCATCGTGATCTTTGTCTTTGCCAAAGCGAACGATGTGACAGGAGAGTCCTTCTGTGATTTCTTCAAGGTTTGGAATA
>CAJKOS010000181.1 GCA_905201565.1 uncultured Erysipelotrichaceae bacterium | reverse complement strand
GTCTCTCCTACCTAAATTGGAGGGAAGCCCGCGACTTTAGTCGTGGGAGGTTCACGCGCAGTACACTTTTGATGCTTGCGGTGACGCTGCACAATATCCCGGAAGGTATGGCAGTTGGTGCAGTTTTTGCAGGACTGCTCATGGAGAACGCGGAAATCACATTTGCTTCTGCGACTGCTCTTTCCCTTGGTATTGCTATACAGAATTTTCCAGAAGGCGCAATTCTCTCATTACCACTGCATGCGGAAGGTGTATCAAAGAAGAAGGCTTTTTATGCTGGCGTGCTTTCTGGTGTGGTGGAACCAATTGCAGCAACAGCGACCTTCCTTGCCTCGTATGTTCTTGTGCCGGTTTTACCTCTTCTTTTGAGCTTTGCGGCAGGGGCAATGCTCTATGTTGTTGTAGAAGAACTGATACCAGAGATGTCAGCTGGAAAACATTCTCATGCGGGTGTTCTTGCTTTTGTTGCGGGTTTTACCCTGATGATGGTATTAGATGTCGTACTTGGATAAGGTGATGGCAGGCAGAAAAGACATAATTGGTATAATGACAGAGACAAGCTATGCATTTGCATGCGTTATTACTTTATTTTTGTTGGATTTTTTGCATTGTTCAGGATGATGCTGTTTTGAGATGGGGGTGGATGATGTGTTGGAAATGATGCTGTTTGTAGCTGTCATATTGCTTGTATGCTCACTTTTGCAGAAAGTGTCAGGTAAAATTGGTATTCCTTCCCTGCTTTTGTTCATCTTGCTGGGAATGCTGATGGGGAGTGATGGCATCTTCAAGGTTCCGTTTGATGACTTTGGGTTTGCCCAGGTGATCAGTACAGTTGCATTGGTTGTCATTATGTTTTCTGGTGGCTTTGAAACAAACTTCAAAGCATCAAGAGTCATTGCCCCTAAGGCAATTGTCTTAAGCAGTTTAGGCACGGTATTGACTGCTGTCTTTGTCGGTTTGTTCTGCTATCTCTTTCTTGGCATGGGCTTTCTTGAAGGCATGTTATGTGGCAGTGTGCTTTCTTCAACGGATGCTGCAAGTGTATTTTCTATACTGCGAAGTAAAAAGCTTGCCTTAAAAGACAATACGGCACCACTATTGGAAATGGAAAGCGGCAGTAATGACCCATTTGCGAATATGCTTACAATTGTCGTTTTGACAGCGATGGGTAGTGGAATCAGTTCTGGCGAAGTAGTCATTCTTTTGTTCAAACAATTATCTGTTGGTCTTGTTTTTGGTTTTGGAATGGGATATATCATCCGTTCAGTCATTAAAACCATTCATCTGGATACATCGGGAATCGAAACAATCTTTATTTCGGCAACAGTATTTGCTTCTTATGCATTATGCTCCATGCTTGATGGCAATGGCTTTCTCTGTGTATATATCATCGGGATTATCGTTGGCAATGCACACTTGCAAGAGAATAAAACTCTTGTTCCATTCTTTGATGGTGTTACTTCCATCATGCAGGCGATTCTCTTCTTCCTGCTTGGTTTACTGGCTTTCCCTTCGAGAATGTCAGATGTTCTTCTGCCGGCTGTCTGGATTATGATCTTTATGCTCGTTATAGCAAGACCACTTTCCGTCTTCCTTTTGTCTTTGCCTTTCAAAAGAAATAGCAGGCAGAATCTTCTTGTATCGTTTGCCGGACTCAGAGGCGCCTCAAGTATCGTCTTTGCTATCCAGGCAATTCTTGATCCTGCAAGCATATCGTATGACATCTTTCATATTGTGTTTATTGTTGTTTTACTTTCAATATCCATACAGGGGACTCTGTTGCCATTGGCAGCCAGAAAACTTGATATGGTTGATGCGGATGGCGATGTGTTAAAAACATTTACGGATTATGTGGATGAAAAACCAATTAACTATATCGGCTTCACAATCACAAAAGAACATGCCTACTGCAATAAGGCTATAAAAGATATCGTTTTACCACCAGGCACAATAATCGTGAATCTCAAACGGAATCATACAAACATCGTTCCTTTGGGTAATACGGTTCTGGAATGTGGCGATATGGTTTTGTTATGTGCCCTTGAAATGAAGAAAGGAATAGAACTGGCATTGTATGAAAGGTGTATCGATCAGGATTCCGGACTTGTTGGAAGCCGTTTGAAATCCATTGACAAAGATGAGAATGGTCTTGTAGTGCTTGTGCAAAGAGGAAATGAGTATATTATTCCTGATGGGAATCTGACTTTGGAAGAGGGAGACAGAATTGTTGTCAATCACAGTTTTGCGGAATGATGGTTAAGTGCTTCCGTTCACCACCGAAAGAGATCATCGATAAAGATTTGAAAGCGGATTATATAGTCAATTATGGTTGAGTCAATCATGATTGACTATTTTGCTTTCATTTGACTAGCAGATCGTCCAGTACTGGCAGCACATGGTCGAGAACGGCTTTATATGCACAGTAATCTTTGTTCATCCAGCATATGTTCTGCCTTCTGCAGCCACCATGGCAGATTTTCTCATAGCGACAAGTATGGCACAGTTCTTTAAAGCAGTCATTGTCCTTTAGAAAAGATTCAGCCTGTCTGCTTTCTTTCATTTCTTTGAAGGACGTAAGGTGAATATTACCGAGTTTATATTGATCAAGACAATAGAAGTCACATGGATAGACATCCCCATTGGCTTCGATGATATAGGATATCTGGCATTTACCAAGCATCCCGCACTGGTATGGTGGCAGGCCTTGTAACATACTTGCAAGGTTATCGAACAGGTTGATATTGATGACTTTGTGCTTTTTGATTGCTTTTACCCAGCAGTCAAAGATGGTATTGAAAAAAGATGCGTAGTGTTCTGGGGTTAAGGACATTTTATTTTCTTTTTCTGCAAGTCCTGGAAGGCAGGGGATCAGCTGCACATAGTCAAAATGATGGGAAAGATAGAAGTCAAACAAAGCTTTTGGGTGCTTTGCAAGTTCGCTTGTGACAACTGTCAGGATGTTATATTCCACATTGTGCTTTTTTAACAGTTCTATGCCTTTGAGTACTTTGTAATAAACGCTTTGATGTTCTGTGTCATAGCGGAAGTTATTCATGTTGC
>CAJKOS010000180.1 GCA_905201565.1 uncultured Erysipelotrichaceae bacterium | reverse complement strand
CCGTACGTGCGGTGCTGTGAGAGGACGGCGGCTAGTCACCGCCTCCTACTCGATTCTTATTGTCTTGGCGTGCGTGTAGTACGTGGTTTTGCAGTCTTTGCCTTGCCCATCTTTGCCTTGATTTCTTCGATTGCGGCTTTCTGGTTGAGAATGACCGGAATGACAATCGGGTTGCGGTGTGTCTTCTTGTAAAGATATGGTTCAAGGGAAGAACGAATGCAGTTTTTGAGTTCGCTGAATGTGGTTCTCTGCTGCATCTTTTTGCTTAATGCCTCATAGACGATGAGTTCTGCTTCCTTGAGCAGGGTCTGTGAATCTTTGATATAGACAAAGCCACGGGAGACAATGCTTGGACGGCAGAGAATCTTGTTGTATCTGGAGTCGATAGCGACAATGACAGCTACAAGTCCGTTTTCCGCAAGAATTCTGCGGTCTTTGATAACGGAAGTGGAAAGACCTGTCGCATCATTTCCATCAACATAGATGGCATCTGTCTGTACGCGTTCATTGGCGATGAAGCATTCTTCATTGCGCAGCACGACAATGTCGCCATTGGCACAGATGAGGCAGTTGTCTTTTGGTACACCGGTTTCCTCAGCGGTGCGGGCATGCTGGACGAGCATCTTGTATTCACCATGCATTGGCATGAAGAACTTTGGTTTGATCAGGTTCAGCATCAGCTTCTGTTCTTCCACAGGTGCGTGACCTGTTGTATGGAAGGAAGTCAGCGGGGAGTTGGTGATGACGTTAGCACCGACTCTTGTCAGCTGGTTGACAACTGCTGAAACAGATGTGCCATTGCCCGGAATCGGGTTGGAGGAGAACAGTACCGTATCGCCTGGCAGAATCTTGATGAAACGGTGTGTGCCGTTTGCAATTCTGCTGAGGGCAGCCATCGGTTCACCCTGGCTTCCGGTGCAGACAATGCAGATCTTGTTTGCCGGAAGGGTGTTAAGTTCATTGCCAGAGATGAACGAACTGTCTGGAATTTTGATGACACCGAGCTTCTTGCCGATTTCGCATACATTTTCCATGGATCTTCCAAATACGGCAACCTTCCTGTCACAGGCAACTGCTGCTTCAAGGATCTGGTTGAGTCGCAGGACGTTGGATGCAAATGTGGAGACAAGGAGTCTGCCTGGTGTTTTGCGCATCTGTTCATTGATTGCCTGGGCAACCTTCTTTTCTGAGATGGAGAAGCCCGGGACGCTGGAGTTTGTACTGTCACTCATGAGAAGGGTGACACCAATCTGTCCGATGTATGCCATCTTCTGATAGTCGGAGTTGACACCGATCGGTGTGAGGTCAAACTTGAAGTCACCGGTTTCCACGATTCTGCCATTTGGCGTATTGATCAATAGACCATAGCTGTCCGGCATGGAGTGGACGGTGTTGAAAAAGCCGATATGAAAATACTTTGTATCAATCCTTGTATCAGGGTTGATGTCTTTGATTGTCACATTGCGCAACATGCGGTGTTCTTCGAGTTTCTTCTCGATGAGCGCCTTGGCAAATGGTGCCGCATAGATTTCGCGCAGATGGACAGATTGCAGGAAGAAGGGGATACCACCGATGTGGTCTTCATGACCATGGGTGATAATGAGCGCTTTGACTTTCTCCCTGTTTTTTACCAGATAGGAGTAATCCGGGATGACATAGTCGACCCCGAGCAGGTCGTCCTCCGGGAAGAGAACACCGCAGTCAACGATGATGATCTCATCATTGTGTTCAAAGCAGTACATGTTCTTTCCGATTTCTCCAAGACCCCCAAGGGCATAGACCAGAGTGTCTGTTCCATAGTTGATCGTACGGGCAGTTTCCTGAGAAATCTGGGAATAACGAACTGCATGAGGCGATCGCTTTGTCGTCTTCGTTTCTTTCGTCATGTGTTGGTTTCCTCGATTCTTATTATGAAAAAACAAATTCCTTTCCTATATTATAGCATGAAATCCATAATAGAAAAGATGCGCGGTGTCAGATGACCAAAGCACCTTCGACCTGCGCAAATGGCTCTTTCTGATTGATATGATCATAGAAGAGCGTACCAGTAAAGTGATCCAGTTCATGCTGGAGCACAATCGCTAGATAGCCGCGGGCTCTCAGACGGATATTTTTCTCGGTGAGCAGATCATATGCTTCTAGCGTAATGCGGGCACTGCGCACAACATAGCCTTCATGTGGTTCTACAACCGAAAGGCAGCCTTCCCCAGAATCAAGATAGGCTTTCTGGGTGGATCTTGAGACAATCTTCGGATTGGCGAGCATGAATTTCCAAGTGATGGGATTTCCAGCTTTGTCATAGTCCGGAACAACAACCGCAGTGAGCTGCTTTGGAATACCGATCTGGATGGCACTGATGCCAACAGCAGGTCTCAGATTTTCCCTGGCTGCTATTTCCTCATCGGTGGAGTCTTCTACATATTTCAGCATTTCGCGCAGAATGGTCTTGTCTTCTTCGCTCAATGGCAAAGGAACAGGTTCGGATATCCTGCGAATCAAAGGATCATTGTCCTTGATAATCGTATCATTATTAATCAACATACTTTACCTCGGTGATTATAATAGTGAATCATCAGACTGTTGTAAAGACAAAAATCTGTGTTAAGCGCTTTCTGCCGGATAACTTTTATCCAGGATGACAATTCTATGATAGAATGCACGTTATGGATAACAAAAAGAAACCTGGACGTCTGACGCTTGGAACAATCCTTTCCATGGGAAAGGGATATGATATATGGATTCATGGGGCACTCATGCTTTTGGCCTTTATCGGTATTGTCATGATCGGTTCAGCGTCTATGGCTGATGCGGTGAACAATCCGCTTTCGCTTGTGATTACAATTGTCAAACAGCTTTTGTTTATTATCACAGGTTATGTACTGATGGCTTTTTTCTCACGTACTTTCCGCCTGTCATCGTTAAAAGGCAATGTCTTTTCGATCCTGACGGTGCTGGAAATCATCCTGTTAATCATCTGTATTGCATTCCCGGAAGTCAATGGTTCCCATGCCTGGATCCGCATACCGCTCGGTATAACGGAAGTAACTATACAGCCTTCTGAATTTGCCAAGATTCTGACCTTTCTGATTGTGGCTG
>CAJKOS010000179.1 GCA_905201565.1 uncultured Erysipelotrichaceae bacterium | reverse complement strand
AACCATCACCCCTGCCGCAAAGCCAGTGAGTGCACGTTGCACTGCATCACGTAATGTGTGCCGCATTACAAACACACTTGCTGCACCAAGAGTAGTCCCCATAAAAGGTATCAAAATCCCAAATAAAACTGCACTTGTCATATTTCCTCCAACAGTTAGTGATATCTAACTTTAGCTCAGTGTACTTTTCCTATTCCACTTCCGTCAAGGAAGATGCCTCAAACAAAAATTAGAGCTGTGTTATTCGCACAGCCCTTATAAAACATCATCTGTTTTTTCGTGTACATCATTTATAGCACACCCCAGTTTCTTTAGCAATAGTATATTTTCTCCATTCACACACCTGTCCGCCTGACAAGACACATCTTCCTGTGAAAAGAGATTCCATATTGCAAAACAGATTTCACGCCTTTGCATTTCAAACCTTCCGCATAGTGCTTCTCTTCAATCTGTTGCAGAGCTTTTTCGCATGCTTTTTCAAGATTACCATCTTCCGCATACTTCACTTCGATGACAATACCGTTTCTTTCAGGTGTCTCTATAGAAATATCACTATACCCTTCCCCAGACTCTGCATTTGATTTGACTGACCATGTGTCCTGGCTTTGTAACAATCCCAACAACATACCATGACAGGAATATCTACCCCTGATACTGATGGAATCCCATAGATAATCATTGAGCATCTGTTGAATTGTGTTCACATCACCATGTATAAATGCCTGCGTGAAACGCTGAATACGTCCACTATCTGAAAGCGTTGTTTCTTCAAACCAGTCTTTTACAAGATCGACAAACAATTCCCTCACTTCCCGATTCGGTAATGCAAGTTCCATCTTTCTTCCTGGAACTTTCTTAAGACATGTAAGATACCCGGTAGAATACAAAACACTCCATATATTATCGATAGAGTCTTCCACTTCACGATATGTCAATTCCTGACGGATTTGCTTTATAATACTTCCATCATTGATCAATTGTTCAATATCATTTTTTGTATTCTGATTTGCTTTCTTAAAAAGCCGGCGGATCAGATCATTACCACTTGTATTCGCCCAATAGTTCTCTGGTTCAGCATCTTTATCTCTTAACAAAGCCTGCACATATTTCACAACACCCCACGGACAATAGACAGAGGTATTTCCAAACTGATAGCCATCATACCAGTCACGTATGACATCATGGTACTCTTCCAGACCATAATACTGTAACAGTTCCATCACCTCTTCTTCTGTTAACCCAAAGCTGTCAGAATAATAAGGATCAGACATCGACATGACATTCAAATTATTAAGACCGGTAAAAATACTTTCTTTAGAAATCCTGAGGCAGCCTGTCATCACAGCAAAGTAAAGACTACCATTTGTTTTGTGGGCATTGCCAAGAAGGTTACGGATCAGTGTTACCATCTCATCATAATATCCACGTTGAAACGCTTTATCTAATGGAACATCGTATTCATCAATCAGGATAATCACTTTTTGCTTATAGTGTTTTTCCAAAAGCTGAGAGAGTGTCTGTATACTGGTGACAAGTGTAGAATCCGTCATATCAAAATCAGAATTGCCTGATGTGCTGACATGTATTAATCTTTGGAAGGATTTCTTTTCCATGTCAGACAGTTGATCACTTCTCAGTGAACTACTCCGACTTCTATAAGTCGGAGTAGTTCACGTTGTGGCACATCATATTTGAATTCCAATCAATCGCATCATTTCAAAGAGATTCACCACAGGAACATTGAAATGATCTGCAACATCTGGAATTTTTGCTCTTGTACTTGGTGTCTTGGAACTTAAACCACCAGCACGTGCCTCAAATGTAACAAGACAGTAGCCCTTTGCTGCGGCAGCTGCAATCAGCCATGCATCAGCAACATCATTATTTGACCATTCTCTGCCTGCATCTTGTTTATATAACCCACAGTTAAAGACATAATTAATCACTTCACTATATGCACGTACTATCTCAGCATCATTATGATTGCATACCTCACAATGCAAATCATTATCCACCCAGTCTGTAAGTACACCCCTACCTTTATCAATCTCTTTTTTCACAAGATCCAATAGCACAATTCTATCCAACCTGTCCTTTTTCACAATCTCTTTCCAGAAAGCAGGAACTATATCAAAAGCGTAATACAGATTTGCTGGTGTGATAAAACAATTCGAGTCCATCAAAAACTTTCTGTCCATAACCCACCATCCATCTGTCTTGCAATTTCCTTAAATGTTTTCAAAGTGGTACCAGTCAGTCGACATGCCTCTGTAAACGATGTTCTTCCAATATTCACACTTTCACAAAGTGCCCTCACAAAAGTTTTGTCTAATCTGCTTCCCATTGTCCGATAATAATCTCCACCACTCTTTTTCCTGTTTTCATTTGCCTTTTTGTAATATTCTTCACACCGGGCAACAATAGATTCATATTCTGTCTTCACTATGTATTTATGATCCATAGCTTTCCTGGCAATAACAACCTGACTACAATGAAAAGCATCAGACAGAGTTTCGATATTTCTCAAAGCAGAAGTATCCATGTTCCACTTCTCATTAAACCACCGATCAGGGACGAGAATTTCTGCACTTACTGCATTACAGATTTTTTCTGTATTTCTCTTAAAATGATATTCATATGCATCACTATTGTAAAAATCATTTTCACCAAGCCATATATGCACAATTTCATGTAATAGTGAAAATAGCTGTGCGTTTTTAGAATCGACAGAATTAATAAAAATTAACGGTGCCCATTCATCCATCATTGCAAAAGCCCGGAATTCTTTGATATTCAGTTTTCTATGCGTATTGTTACCAACAATACCATTCATCATTACAACAACACCGTTTTCCTCAAGTTTTTCTCTCAGCAAACGAAACAGCTCAGCAGAATGATTGTATTGTCTGAATAAATCACGGTCTATGTTTAGGTCCATACAAATTGTATCCGCAATCTGGATAACAGATATATCTCTGCCTTTTAAAGATCCAGCAACAGATATTCTGTCATATCCAAGGTCCTGCCGATAAGATCTCATCCAGTTCTGAATGGTTTCCATACTATATACCGTATCAATTAATTCTCTGCTCGGATTCTCTAATTGAATACTATCAACCGTT
>CAJKOS010000178.1 GCA_905201565.1 uncultured Erysipelotrichaceae bacterium | reverse complement strand
CCCAGCCGCTGCTGGTCTGATAGTTTTGATTTCATAATTCATGAAGGCAAACATCGACGCAATAATCGTTGCGACCACAAGATTGATGCCAAGAGCTGCCGCAAGGGCAAAACCTACAAAGAATGGAATAAAATCTGTTGCTTTGGAGATGATCTGCTTGAGCAGGATAGCAATACCAACACAAGGAAGAAGGCTTCCGACTGTGAAGATTGTCTTCATAGCAAGGCCATCCATTGGTAATACCGTCTTAATGGTATCGACCATTCCTGCGCCCATGAGGCAGATAAAGAATGTCGGCAGGAAAGAGCAGACAATATGAGAAATCCATGGCAATACCATATCCACAACATAGAGCTGATGAAGATTGCCATCCTCAACGGCTTTCCAGCCAATGTGCTGCCAGATGAGGTTCATAGTAGCCGTGCCATAGAAGAGCACTGTACCAAGGGTACCGACCATTGCCCCAAACGATGTTGCAAGACCTATACCATCCGCATCTGCGGCATCCATGCCATAAGACTTCAACGCGATCATCGCAAGTGGAATACCAATATAACTGACTGCACGCACATCGGCAGAAACTGTTCCACCAGGTGTAACAAGGGCAATATACAGCAGCTGCATCGCTGCGCCAACAAGAATACCTGTTCTTACATCACCAAGAATAATTCCACACACAAGACCACCGACAAGTGGTCTTCCAAGAGTGTAGTTACCTACCGCTGAACCACCCATACCAGGCATACTGGCAAGGCAGGCAAACAATCCAAGTAATGCGGCCTGAATAACATTGATTTCCATGTTCATTCCTCCCTATCCATCAATAACCAAACTGAGATCTGAACTTTTCCCAATTGCCGATTCCTTCATCCGGAATCAGTCTGAACTCGACTTCATAACCAGCCTTATACATTTCTTCAATGGCTTCTGCTTCTTCTTTTGTAATAGACTGGTTATTTCCAAGTTTCACAGAACCCGGTCTGTCATTACATGGTCCAATCACCACTTTTTTCAATCCGCAATCGAACTTCTGATCCACAAGTATCTTCTTCATATCCACCGGATTCTTTGTGATCAGGAAATATCTTGTGTCGGAATCCAGAACCTTCTGACACTTCTTCTGCCAGTCTTCCATCGTCCAGATAAATGTCTTCTTGCCACTGGCACTCTTATACGCAGCTTTCAACACAGAATTTGTAGCAGCCGCATCGTTGACTGCAACAATGCCATCACATGGATACTCCAGTGCCCATCTTGTGCATGTCTGTCCGTGGATCATCCTGTCATCCACACGAATAAATGATACTGACATCGTTTTTTCCTCCTTTACTCAAATGTCATCTTCTTCATTGTCTTTGACAACGAATTCCCGTATTGCTTCACCTGCTTCATGCAGGATATTGCCTTTTGCATCCTCTACACCACTGTCCTTGCTTAAAGCAGTTGTCAGTGCCATCGCAAGATTCATCCCACCAAGCACCACCGTTTTTCCGAGCAGTCCTCTTTCCGCAAGACAATTGACAGCTGTGGTCATTGGTGAACCACCAATGAGATCACCAAGTACAACGATTTCATCTTCTCCCTTTATACATTGGATCAATTCATTGAATCGTTTGCCAAAAGATGCCACATCCTCACCATTTTTTAATCCGATACACAAGATGTCATCACGCTCTCCAACAAACATCTTCAATGTATCGCCAAGGCCTTGGGCAAACCCACCATGTGACACAAGAATTTCATATGTACTCATTCCCAGCACCTTCCTTTCTTTTGAATACGGTTACATTTTAGAAAACACCTGGATTTCCGTAATGTGTATTTTGTCAGCTCTTTATCTGACGGATGTCACATGTTACATGACATTTGTCATAACATGCCCAATATCACTTTTCTTTTCTCCATCCCTCACTATACTGAAGGCATAAACAAAAAAGTCCGGCGGAATTCCCCTTTCTATCTGACAGACCGCCTGTCACATATATGCCCATACCGGGCATTTTTTCATTAAAAAAAGGATTCTGCTCACCTCACAAAATCCTTCACCTTCTCTGGTAATTCCGGTCTTGTCTTTTTGTTCATACACCCTGCCATCCAGCAAAGCACATCACATGTTCTTATTACGTGTTGTTCATCTTTTCCAAAGATGACATTACCACCCTGTTCATGAAGAATGAACATATCTGCCATCGCCAGTAATTCATCTATTGCAACAATATGATTTTTCTCATCAGTTCTGCTGAAATACAACACTGCACAGGGAAGAAACGCAAACTTCCTGGAAGCACTGCGCATTAGCCTTGTCACAAAGGAAATCACATTTTCATCTGCCCTTCCATAATACAGGGGACATAAAATGAGTATTCCATCAAGTTCCTCTGCCCTGTCCGCAATCCGATTAACCTCATCTTCATATACACACTGGTTTCTTCGGTTGCACTTGCCACAGGCAATACACCCCTGAACTGTATCAGAAAGAGTTACCCATTCCACTTCTATCCCGCCTGCACACACGCTTTCCTTCACCCATGTACAGTTATATCCATCTATGACAAGAATCTTCATATTCACCTCAAAAACATTTTGCATTTCCATTACTTTATGTTATCATAACTAGGCACTGATGAGTGCTTAGCTCAGTTGGGAGAGCACTTCCTTGACGTGGAAGGGGTCAGGGGTTCGAGTCCCTTAGCGTCCACCATTATTTAAAACACAACCGGGATGCCGCTATAGGTTATGCCGGTTTTATTTTTGGCTAAAACCACTCATTATCAATAAAAGCCAGCAAATGGTAAAATAGTATCTCTTGATAAATATGGAATATATCATATTATTGAACTGCCGGAAGATTATGGACCAGACCTGAAACATCCTTACAGCAAACATCTGGAAGATGGGATATTCGAGCTAAGAGTAAAGTTCAGCAGCAATATTACAAGAACTCTATACTTCTTTGCTAAAGGAAAGAGAATAATATTGACTAACGGCTTTGTGAAAAAAACACAGAAAACACCAAAAAATAGACTTAGCTAAAAAGAGAAGAGTCGATTACTTAGAAAGGATAGGTGACAAATAATGTGCAAATTTGAAGATTATAAAAAAGAATGTTTGAAAGATCCCGAATTCAAAAAAGGATATGAAGAATTAAAACCTGAAATGGCCATCGTTAGAGCTATCATCAGTGCCAGAAACGATA
>CAJKOS010000177.1 GCA_905201565.1 uncultured Erysipelotrichaceae bacterium | reverse complement strand
AATTCATCCCACCACCTGTAGAGGTGGGGGATTTCTTGCTTTATTATGTGTTAAATTTCAATATCCATATTTACTGTAAAATCATAGTCAGGATATGCAGTTTCGATGTCATTTGTGATGTGATTGAAGAGCGCTTCGCGATCCTCTTCATCCCAGGCGATGACGATATCGAGACTGCATGTTTTTTGTTTTGTGTCCACATAGAAGCCATGCATCTGGATGACACCATCATGTCCCATGACAATAGAGCGTACCTTTTGAAACATATCGGTGACAAGATCATTTTCACTGTTGATCGAATAGATACCAATACCGGTAAGGGATATGCCATAAGTTTCATAGATACTGGCATTGACCCTTCGTATCAGGGCATCAATTTCATTAGCCGTCATCGTATCAGGTATTGCAATATGGACAGAACCAACATAGTGTCCTGGTCCATAGTTATGCAGCATCAGGTCATAGGCACCCTGGATGCGGGGATCAACATTGCGTATAGCTGCCTTGAGTTCACGAATTGTCTCTTTTTCAGCGGACTTGCCGAGAATATCATCCAGGGTATCCCGCATCATCTCAAAGGCACTTTTGAGAATCATAATCGCAATCACAAGACCTACATAAGCTTCTATGGAAAGGTCTGTTGCCATAAACAACAAGGCACTGATAAAAACAGAAAGAGAGATGATCGCATCATTGAAAGCATCCATACCACTTGCGACAAGGGTGGAGGAGTTGGTATCCCTGCCCACCTTTTTGACATAGAAAGAAAGTCCAAGTTTTACTGCCACTGCCATAGCAAGGATAAACAGGGAAACATTTGAATAGACCGGTGTTACCGGATGGATGATCTTATCCATCGAGGCAAGCAGTGATTCAATACCTGCATAGAGGATCAGTCCCGCCACAGCAAGGGAACTGAGATATTCCACCCTTCCATACCCAAAGGGGTGTTTGCGGTCCGGATGTTTTGCGGCAAGCTTGACACCAAGTATCGTGATCAAAGAGCTCAAAGCATCGGTGAGGTTATTGATCGCATCGAGAATGATGGCAATGGAATTTGTGGCAAGACCTGTCAATGCCTTGCCTGCCACCAATACAAGATTAGCAAGGATGCCAATCACACTTGTTCTGACTATTTTCTTTTCTCTATCATTTGTCTTCTTCATAACACTCTCCAACAAAAAACGACGGAACAACGTCCGTCGTCTATTTTAGCGCTGTACAAAGATCTTGTAACCCTCTTCATCCGCATCCACAACAATTGTCTTGTTGGCAATGTCCGGATTTTCAAGGATGACCCTTGCAACATCTGTCTCAATGGTACGCTGGATATGCCGCTTCATCGGACGGGCACCAAAGTCAGGATCCACACCAACTTCGATGATTCTTTCCTTGGCAGCATCTGTCACCTCAAGGGTGATATCCCTTTCAGAAAGGCGTTCCTTGAGCTGGTTGAGGAACTTGTCC
This sequence comes from uncultured Erysipelotrichaceae bacterium, assembly GCA_905201565.1. Taxonomy (GTDB): domain Bacteria; phylum Bacillota_I; class Bacilli_A; order Erysipelotrichales; family Erysipelotrichaceae; genus Bulleidia. The sequence goes on along the minus strand of CAJKOS010000177.1, from coordinate 1,731 downwards.
GCAATCTGCTTCAATACAGCATTATCCAATGCATTGAAGACGATGATCTCATCAATACGGTTGATGAATTCCGGTTTGAAGAACTTGCGCACTTCATCCATATAACCTGCATTTCTCTTATCCGTATCACTTTCAAATGCATAGTGAGAACCAAGGTTGCTCGTCATGATGATGATCGTATTCTTGAAGTCCACCGTCACACCCTTGGAATCGGTAATTCTGCCATCATCCAATACCTGTAACAGAATATTGAATACATCCGGATGTGCTTTTTCAATCTCATCAAGCAAGACGATGCAATATGGATTTCTGCGCACTGCTTCCGTGAGCTGTCCACCTTCTTCATAGCCGACATAGCCAGGAGGAGCACCGATCAGTCTTGATACGGAGAACTTCTCCATGTATTCTGACATATCAATGCGCACAATCTTGTTTTCATCATCGAAGAGCTGTTGGGCAAGTGCCTTGGCTACTTCTGTCTTACCAACACCGGTAGGTCCAAGGAACATGAATGAACCAAGTGGTCTGTTTTCATCCTGGATCTGTGCCTTGGAACGCATGATGGCATCACTGACAAGACGTAGTGCTTCTTCCTGTCCCATAACACGCTTGCGCAGTGCATCCGGAAGGTGCAGAATCTTTTCCCGTTCTGTGGACATGAGTCTGGATACTTCAATGTGTGTCCATCTTGATACAACACGCGCGATCATATCTTCATCGACCACTTCCTGAATCATACTGTCATGTTCTTTCTTCTCGCTTTCCGCAATCCTCTTTTCAAGATCCGGAATGATGGAATATTGTAACTGACCAGCACGATTGTAGTCCGCATCGTTCTGTGCCTGGGTGAGGTCAAGCTTTGCTTTTTCAAGCTGTTCCTTATAGTCCTTGACGGAGTCAAGTTTCTTCTTCTCACTCTGCCATTTGGAAACCTTTTCCTCATAAACTTCATTGAGGTTTGCCAGTTCCTTTACAATTTCATCAAGACGGGCTTTGCTCTTGTCATCATGGTCTTCTTTAAGAGATGTCTTCTCAATTTCAAGAGTCATGATCTTCCGCTTCAGCTCATCAAGTTCTACCGGCATGGAATCCATTTCCACCCGGATTGAAGCACAGGCTTCATCGATCAGGTCAATGGCCTTATCTGGAAGATAGCGGTCGGTGATATAGCGGTTGGAGAGTGTTGCGGCAGCGACAATCGCCTCATCTTTGATCGTCACGCCATGGTGGCTTTCAAAGCGGTCCTTGAGACCTCGCAGAATACTGATCGTATCTTCGACAGTAGGTTCTTCGACCTGAATCTTCTGGAATCTTCTTTCCAGAGCCCTGTCTTTTTCAATATATTTGCGGTATTCATCAAAGGTAGTCGCACCAATGCACTTGAGTTCACCTCTTGCAAGCATTGGCTTCAACAGGTTAGCCGCATCCATGGAACCTTCTGTCTTTCCTGCCCCGACGAGATTATGAATCTCATCGATGAACAGGATGATGTTTCCATCTGCCTTCTGTACCTGTTTCAATACACCTTTCAGGCGTTCTTCAAACTCACCTCTGTACTTGGCACCAGCGATAAGTGCACCCATATCGAGCTCAATGACTTTCTTGTCCTTGAGTCCAAGCGGCACATCGCCTTTCATAATACGCCATGCAAGACCTTCAACAATGGCTGTCTTGCCAACACCCGGTTCACCGATCAAAACCGGATTGTTTTTAGTCTTTCTTGACAGGATT
>CAJKOS010000176.1 GCA_905201565.1 uncultured Erysipelotrichaceae bacterium | reverse complement strand
ACATCCGGCATATGGGGCAAGATATTGCATTGGAGCACTATCTGCTGCACTGGCATTGACTACTACTGTATAGGAAAGTGCATCACTTTCTCTCAGTTTCTGCACCATACGCGCAACGGTGGATTCTTTCTGTCCGATAGCTACATAGATACAGTAGACGTTCTTGCCCTTCTGGTTGATGATAGTATCTACAGCAATGGCAGTCTTACCCGTTTCGCGGTCACCGATGATCAGTTCTCGCTGTCCCTTGCCGATAGGAATCATGGAATCGATGATCTTGAGTCCTGTCATCAATGGTTGTGATACACTCTTTCTTGTCATAACACCTGGTGCAACACGCTCAACAGGTCTTGTTCTATCCGTATGAATTTCACCTTTGCCATCAATTGGCTGACCAAGGGAGTTTACAACTCTGCCAAGCAGCCCATCACCGACAGGTACTTCAACAATTCTGCCTGTGCGGCGTACTTCATCGCCTTCTTTGATGAGGGTGTCATTACCAAATAGTACGGCACCGATATGATCTTCCTCCAAGTTCTGTACCATTCCCATAACACCATGCGGGAATTCGAGAAGTTCGGAAGACATTGCTTTTTCAATGCCCTGTACATTGGCAATGCCATCGCCAACAGAGATGACGTAGCCAACATCATCCGAACGTATTTTCTGACCATAGTTTTTGATCTCTTCTTTGATCAGAGAACTGATTTCCTCCGGTCTCAGCTGTTTCATCATCTCACTCCTTTCAAGAGATTCTTCTTCATTTCATCAATCTGTTTTTGTACGGAAGCATCCATCACCGTACTGCCGATTTTCACACGGATGCCAGCAATCAAAGCAGGATTGATGTGTTTTGTAATCTGTATTGTTTTACCCCGCATCTTTTCAAGAGCTTTGCGGATACGTTCATAGTCCTCATCCGTCAGCTTTCTTGCGGAGTAGATATCTGCGCATTCAATGCCTAGTTTCTCATTGCATAGCGCAATAAAATGACCGAGTATTTCTTTCAGATAATATGTGCGGTCTTTGGAAACAAGCAGTTTCAGAAAGTTGCACATATCGTGATCAAGGGAAGCAGAAAACACCTTATCAATGAGGGTTTCCTTTTCTTCTTTTGATACTCTGACAGCACTAAGAAAAGCAGAAAGATCATCACTTTCGCTGATGATTTCTCTGAGCATCACAGCCTGTTCTTTCTTTTCTTTGACAGTTTCTGTCTCCTCAGCAAGACTGAACAGACCTTCCGCGTATACTCTTGCGGCTTCACTGATCATTTTGTTCAGCTTCCTTTACAAATGCCTCAATGGCAAGGCGATCTGCTTCTTCACCTTTTTGTTCACCAATGAGTTTTCCAGCCGCCGCAAAAGCAACATCCACAATCTCTTTCTGCATGGAAGAATACATATCAATGCGTTCTTTCTCCATCTGTTCCCTGGCTTCTTTGCGCAGAGCATCCGCTTCCATTTCCGCTTTTTCAAGAATGGTCTTCTTTTCATCCTTGGCTTCACGGATGGCGATAGATACTATCTCTTCTCCGCGTTTTGAAGCACTCTCCAGTTCATTGCGGGCAAGTTCTCTGTCCTTTTGCGCATCGCTGCGGGCTTCCATGCTTTTTGCAAGCTCTTCCTGCATAGCATCAGCACGGGCATCAAGATACTTCTTTACAGAAGGCCATAGAAACCTTCTCACCAACAGAAACAGAACCAGAACTGAACAAAGTGTTGCAGCCATGGTCATTGGATTGGGAATTAACTGTTCGACAATGTCGACATTAATCATTGCTTTTCCTCAATCTCAAAGATTTGGATAAACGAACATCAGCAGAATGGAAACAAGGAGACCATAGATTGCACAGGTCTCAGACAAAGCGATACCAAGAATCATTGTTGAACGGATCTTGGATTCCACTTCCGGGTTCTTACCGATGGCATCACATGCATGTGCCGCACAGGTACCTTCACCCATACCGGTCATCATACCTGTCATAACAGCAAGACCTGCTCCAATTGCGATTAAACCTTTGTTGATATCCATACTAAATTCCTCCTGTCAGTTTTCTTTCTTGATTTCTTCAGGAATATCATTTCCTACGAGTACGACCGTCAGTGTTACAAACACGAGAGTCTGGATGAAACCGGAGAACAGGTCAAAGTAGACATGTAGTACCGGTGCGAGAATTGGCGCCATAAAGTTGAACACCGTCCCGGAAGTTGTAATCCAGCCAAGCAGTGCATTAGACAAAGCCTGGCAGGCGCTGTATACCAGCTGCATCATAATGCCACCGCAGAGGATGTTACCAAACAGACGCAGTGACATACTGATCATCGTTGAGAATTTGCCAAAGATATTCATTGGCAGCATGACCGGAATCGGTTCAAGGAAACTGTGGAAGTATGCCTTGATACCACCGTATTTGAATTCCACATACTGGATCATCACCCAGGTGATGATGGCAAGTGTCAATGTGACACTGAGATTTCCCGTTGGAGAAGAAATACCAAACAGGGAAATGATGTTCGAAATGAAGATGAAACCCCATAGTACAAGAATATAGGGAACATACTTCTCCGCTTTCTTTTTGCCAAGGTTATCCATACATGTGCGATATACCGACTGCATGCCCATTATCAAGGGAACGATAATTCCCTTTGGCTTTTCCAAAGGATCTGTCTTATCCAGTTTGCGGGAAAGCAGGATAATGCCAATCGATAACAATATCGTTATCAGAACAATGACATATAGATCAGACTGTATCTTCATGTGCGCCTCCTTTCCGCATAAATAACACTTCAAAAGTGACAGTGATTTTAATCATCATCAATCCAACAGCTACCGCAAAGATATTCAATATTTCTGGAAACAATGCTGCAAATACCATCGGTGCAGCCATGATTGCCATATTGATCAGAAAATGAAATCCATACCGGCTTCCGCTGACCGTACCCATATCCAGTATATCACCCCAGTAAGAAGCATTGCGATAATACAGCAGTGCCGCAAGCAATCCGCCTACAAGGTAACCAAGCGATATTGTAATATCCCAGAACAAAAACACTAAAGTTGTCACAATGAGCAGAATTACAAACAGTTTCCACGTTTCCTTCTTCACGAAACGAATCCTCCGCTTAATGTAAATATCATATCAGATTTTGTGAAATAATTCTCGTTTATGTAATTGAACCATATTCACACCTCTATTCAAATTACAGAATTTGTAAAGTTTCTCATTTGTAATTTTTAGATGATACCTTCTTTATTTTTTCCTCCATGACGGCGCTTCGCACCGTCTCAAATGTTTCATTAATATCTG
>CAJKOS010000175.1 GCA_905201565.1 uncultured Erysipelotrichaceae bacterium | reverse complement strand
GTGGCAGCCATGACCGGCATTTTTTACTTTGTATGGTATGAATTTGCCAGGTTTAATAACCAGACAGGTCATTTACTTGGAACTGGAAATCTTTTGATGGCAATAGGAATTTATCTTATTCTGCTTGTCTTTTTCAATAAGATTTTTGGTGGTTTTCGTATTGGTGTTCACCGGAAAATGAATACAATTGCAGGACAGTTGTCCGGTCTTTTTGTGACAGATGTATTGGAAATATTTGCATCTATGGCTATTACTGGTCAGTTTCGCTTTATGCTTGAACTAACTGAAATCTATGCATTGATGTTTATTGGGCAGAGTGTTCTTTTGGTTTTTATGACAATTAAAATGGTGGATCTATATCGTAAGTTGTTTCCACCTCTTAAGCTGATAGAAATTTATAGTGATAAAGAATCCGGTCTTGGTCGAATAATGGCTGAAGGCAGAAAAGATAAATATGCTGTTGTTGCTTCGATCAGTTGTAAAACAGATGAACAGATCCTGCGTCGTGAAATCAAGAAATATGATGCGGTTGTTTGTGATGATATTTCCAGTTTTGAAAGAAACTTCATTCTGAAAATCTGTTTTGATATGGACAAAAGAGTGTACTTCACACCTAAAATCAGCGATATTATTGTCAAATCCAGTGAAAATCTGAACCTGTTTGATACACCATTGTATTTAAACCGTAATATGGGAATGACATTTGGTCAGCGGTTTTTCAAGCGATTGATGGATATTGTACTTTCGGGTATTGCACTCATTATTCTTTCTCCGGTTTTCCTGATTACTGCCATTGCCATTAAAAGAGAAGATGGAGGTCCGGTTTTCTTCCGTCAGGAACGCTGCACATTGAATGGCGAGAAGTTTATGATTCTCAAGTTCCGCAGTATGATTGTGGATGCTGAAAAAGATGGAAGACCACATCCTGCAGGAGAAGAGGATGATCGTATTACAAAGGTGGGTAAGATCATTCGTGCTACACGAGTAGATGAACTTCCTCAGATCATTAATATTTTGCTTGGAGATATGTCCATTGTTGGACCGCGACCAGAACGTGTAGAACATGTAGAGAAATACAGCGAAGATATCCCTGAGTTTGTGTTCCGCACCAAAGTAAAAGGTGGACTTACAGGTTATGCACAGGTATATGGCAAGTACAACACTTCTGCTTTGGACAAGCTGAAGATGGACATGATCTATATAGAGAATTATTCCTTGTTGCTTGATATTCAGATTATCTTTGAAACTATCCGGGTTATTTTCCAGAAGGACAGTACGGAAGGATTTAGTGAAGAGCAGCAGGAAGAAATGCTCAGATATGAAGAAGAAAGGGAACATTTCCGTAATGACCGCTGAGATGAAGTACAGTGTATTGATGTCTGTTTACTACAAGGAGAATCCCGAGTTTTTGAGACAGGCAATAGACAGTATGCTCAAACAGACTGTTAAACCTGATCAGATCGTGCTTGTAGAAGATGGCCCATTAACAGATAGTCTGGAAAGAGTTATCTGTGCGTTTGAAAATAATCCTCTCTTTACGGTTGTAAAGCTCAAAGAAAATATGGGACTTGGCAGAGCACTGGATGAAGGCTTGAAATACTGTCGCAATGAACTTGTTGCACGAATGGATAGTGATGACATTTCTTTGCTGCAAAGATGCGAAAAAGAACTTGCTTTGTTTAAGGAGGATCCGGATCTGGATATTGTATCTGGGGCAATTGCTGAATTTGAAACAGATCCGTCCAATATCAAATCTCATCGGATTGTTCCTGCTGAAGATCCAGAAATTCGTAAGCAAATGAGAAGAAGAAGTGCTTTTAATCACCCTGCTGTTATGTATAAAAAAAGTGCTGTACTTCGTTGCGGAGGATATGGTGGATCATTGCGTAAAGAAGACCATGACCTCTTTTCCAGAATGGTAAATATGGGATGTCATGCCCGTAATTTACAGGAGGATGTACTACTGTACAGAACTGGAGAAAATGCAATTCGCAGAAGAAAGAGCTGGAAGAATATCAGCAGTTACCTTGAAATAATGTGGGTGACTTATAAGCGTGGATATTGCAATTTATGGGATGTCATCTATGTGGATGCTGCACAGTTATTCTATTTTATAGCTCCAGCAGGATTGATTAACTGGCTGTTGAAAAAGTTTTTCAGAAAGTGAGGTTCATATGTTTGGTTCTATAGAAACAGGTGGGACAAAGATTATTTGTGCTTTGTTGAATGAAGAAGGAAAGATTCTGGATAAGGTATCCATTCCTTCTCTTACACCAGATCAGTCTATGCCTGCTGTGATTTCCTATTTCAAAGATCATCCAGTAGAAGCGTTAGGTGTAGGCAGTTTTGGTCCACTTGATTTGCACAAGGAATCAAAGACATATGGATATATCACATCTACTCCAAAACCAGGTTGGAAAGACTATCCACTTGTTCCTGTTTTAAAAGATGCATTACATGTACCAGTAGGATTGGATACTGATGTAAATGCAGCACTTTTAGGGGAAGTAGAATTTGGCGCTGCCAGGGGACTTGATAATGCAGTATATATCACGATCGGTACTGGTATTGGAGGCGGTGTGATGACAAATGGAAAGTTATTGCACGGCATGTTACATCCAGAACTTGGTCATATGTTGCTTGCGAAAAGGGAAGATGATCATTTTGATGGTGTTTGTCCATACCATGGCAGTTGTTTTGAAGGTCTTGCCAGTGGTCCTGCTATTGCCGCGCGTTGGGGAAAACCAGCAGAAGAATTAAGTGATTGTGAAGATGTCTGGAATCTTGAGGCGTTTTATATTGCACAGGCAATTACTTCGTATATTATGATATTGTCTCCAGAAAAGATTGTTCTAGGAGGTGGGGTGATGCACCAGGAGTCACTGTTTCCATTAATTCGCAAGAATGTCGTAGAAATGGTGAATGGTTACATCCAGGCTTCGCTTCTTGAAGACATGGAGAACTATATAGTCCCTTCATCATTACATGATGAACAGGGAATATTGGGCGGACTGGCATTAGCCAGGAACGCTTTAAAGGAGGAACATTAATGCATATTCTGCTTTTGTCTGGTGGTTCTGGAAAGAAACTCTGGCCACTGTCCAACGATATCCGTTCCAAACAGTTTATTAAGCTGTTTAAAAATCTGATTCACATATGTACTTAATCCGGCTACAAGAACGCCCTGTACCACTGCTGTAAATACCGCCATTGCAATATTCTGTATACCAGACAGGCTACAGGTTGCAATCACGTAGATTCCACAAATCACAATTCCAATGATTCCAAGAACCAACGGAATATATTTATTTGTCACGGCCTGTGACTGTTTCAGCC
>CAJKOS010000174.1 GCA_905201565.1 uncultured Erysipelotrichaceae bacterium | reverse complement strand
ACCCATTGCCAATATTCCTAACATCACCGTCAAAGCACAGCTATTGTTAAAGATCTATGCTGGTGGCAGGGCACAGTTTACCTTGTCGCAGAACCATCTTGCCGGGATGGAAGTGCGCAATGGTAATCCGCGCCTCATCCATGAATACGACCATGATGAAACAGCGAACCTCAGGGCAGAACTTGCAGCGACTGGGGCAGTGCGGTTTGCCTTTGACCTCTTCAAGAAATCATTGATGGACATTTCTTTGGAAGCTGGTGCCAAGTGTGCAGCTGTACCGGTATTGCATCTTTATGATGAGGAAGGTAACCATGAAACCTATCGGGAGTCCTTCAGCGCAGATGCAGCAGATGAACTTGCAGCAGGCAATCCGAATGTCCTTGTCTGTACGGATATCAATGCCTGGTGGGTATTGAAGATCGAACTCAATTCGGATGAAAGCGCCCTGTCGAAGTTCGGGCTTTCCCGTACCTTTAACATACTCGATGGCAATAACAGCAGTATTTTCCCAGGAGGTGAAGTCCATATGGAGAATTTCAACATCGTCTCTGCCTGTACAAGAAAAGAGAGAATCAAAGAAACAAGTGCTGAGGAAGAAGTCATCACAAGTGATAAGCTATTGATCGATGCCTATGCAAAGGCAGTCCATATCGGCAGTCCAAAGCAGATTACCATTACCGGTATTCCTTCAGGCTATACAGCAAAGGATATCACCTTTGCCAGCAGTGATTCTTCCATTGCCAGTGTGGATGGTAATGGCACTGTTACAGCCAACAGCAGTGGCAGTGTGGTCATCACCGTCAGTACAAAAGATGGCAAATACTATGTGAAGTGCAATATCCTTGTGCCGGTGGAGAATCCCGCATGATTGTGACTGTCTCAGAACATGAGATCAGCAAAACGGTTGTCAGTGATCAAAACAGGTTCACGATAACCGTTTTTGGCTGTGAACTCACCGTATTGCGCATTCAGAACCACCACACATTGCGGATACCTGGCTATATGCAATTGCTCAGTCAGACAGAACATGCCTGCCGGATGGAATACATCCTGCAAAAGGATGAGGACATCGCAACGGTGGACTTCTATGAAAACGATGTGGGATTTGATACATACCGGTATTGTGACTGTGGGGATAAACTGACGATCGGTGGTCATGTGGAAGATGATATCTATATCCAGGACCATGCCATCCCACCCCATGCCATCACGATTCTGCCCAAAGAAAATGCCATCCATTGTACTTGTGATGCATTGTATTGCAATGAGAAGAGAATTCATGATTCAACCATTGATGTCACTGCACTGTATGCAGTACTACAGCTGCGCTTTGCGATCTGTAATGACATGATCATCTTCAATGGGGCAGAAGGTATCTATTGTGTCAATGAACCATATGTACACCATGCGGTGACATTGGCACAACGAAAACCGGTATGTTTTACATCCCAATTGCATAAACCATTACCATCTTTTACCATTTCTGTTCATATCAAAGATGAACGCACAACTCCACAAGTTGCGGAAGACAATATTCTTTTGATGACACTACCATCCATACTCATGGCAGCAGGGGCCCTTGCTTCGGCACTGCTCATGCGCATCGATGATGCGGATGCCACACTACTGGATTATCTTCCATCTATGATCATGCCTTTGATCATGTTGGTCAGTGCGATGGTCTTTATGCCCCTGCAGAGGATCATGAGAAAAAGGCGCTTTAGAAGGGGTGAAGAGGACAATAAGAAGGCATATGAAAAAGTGCTCAATGAACAGGAAGAAACCATTGTGGCACAGAAGCGGGACATAGTGGAACAGCTCAGTCTCCTCTATGTCATGCCAGAGATATTGATTGCAAAGATGAAAGAAGGAATCCTATCCTGTTTCAATCTCTATGATGGGCAGTTTCTTTCCCTGCGCCTTGGCATAGCACCTTTGCCATTTGTATTTCAGGATAGAAGTGATGGTGTAATGGATGAAAGGCATAAAGTATTTGATGAACACATCAGGCAAAAGGAAGAAGGACCATTTGTGCTTTCGATTGAGAAGGGAATGGGGTATCTTTTCATCAGCCATGATACACATGTATTTGAAGAAATACCCGCAAAGCTTGCCCTGACACATCGACCGGATGATCTTGTCTTCGTATTTCTCAAAAATGAGGATATGCCTGTCTATTGTACGATGCTGCCACATGCGGAATATGGAGGAAAGACGATGATCATGCGCCCGGGGGAATACAACAAGGCATGCATGCATATGGACTATGCCCATATCGTCATCGCTTACCACAGCCTTCCAGAGGACTTGTGTATGGACTATGCACCGGTTTTTGTCTGTGGTGAGACGATGCAGGAAGATCAGCGCTATGCAGTGATCTGTGATCTTGACAGTGGTTTTTATGAAAACCGGAAGGAACATGTGTATTGCCACTTTCTCAAAGATACGATGACCATGCCATTCATGGATATTGCAATGCAGTTAGCTGTTCAGCACATCCAGACAGAAAGTGAAAACAGCCCTTCGTATTTTTCTGTCCATGACATCATTGATACCAGAGACCTTGCTATTGAAACATATTGGACAAACAGCCATGAAAATATCTTCCTGCAGGCAGTCTGTGGAGAGGATCAGGATGGTCAGAGAATTGTGATCGACCTCGATGAAACAAAAGATGGACCACATGGTCTTGTGGCAGGGATGACAGGTTCGGGGAAAAGTGAATTTCTGATTGCACTGCTTTTGGATATTGCAGTGCATAACAGTCCCCTCGATGTTTCCTTTGTCATTTTTGATTTCAAAGGTGGTGGGATGTTACAGGCATTGATGGCTGAGGGAAAACCATTACCACATATTGCCGGGACACTCACAAACCTGGATGGGTATGAAGTGGAACGGGTGCTTTATGCATTGAAGGAAACATGCCGGAAGCGGCAGGAACTGTTTATGGGCATGCATGAAGTGACAAATGAGAACATCAGCCATATTGATGACTATCGCAGGGTATGGAAGAAAGATATGGGGTTTCCGGTGCTTTCACATCTCTTGATTGTGATTGATGAATTTGCGGAATTGAAGAAAGAGCAGCCACAGATTATGGATGAACTCATCTCCATTGCCCGTATCGGAAGATCACTTGGTATTCATCTGCTCCTTGCAACACAGAAACCAGCTGGTATCATCAGTGAGCAGATCCGTGCCAATATGAGCTTTACGGTATGTCTCAAAGTAAAGGATGTACAGGATGCCCTGGAAGTGATCAATGACCGCCGTCCTGCGTCTTTGATGAAACCAGGTGAGTTTTATCTTTCTTCCCGCAATGCCATCCGCTATGGCAGGGCTGC
>CAJKOS010000173.1 GCA_905201565.1 uncultured Erysipelotrichaceae bacterium | reverse complement strand
GATGTATTGAAGACATACGCTGCCACTAACGTGTTTGAACATCAGCTGGCGGATCCTGCAATCCTTTGATCTCTTCTTCTGTAAGGGGTCTGTACATCCCTTCCGCAAGACTTTCATCCAATACAAGATTCTTCATCCGTATTCTTTTCAATGCGACAACCTCATTGCCAAGTGAAAGAAAGATACGCTTGATCTCATGGAACTTCCCCTCATGAAGGATAATCCTTCCGGAAGTCTCCGTGAGTTTTTTATATTCTGCAGGCATGAACTGATCTTCCCCATCCTGAATACCTGACACAATCTTTGCAATATCTTCATCTGATACAGGTTTTGCAAGGACTACTTCATATTCCTTTTCCACATGGTGTTTGGGAGATAAAAGACGATGGGCAAGCTGACCATCATTGGTCAATAACAACAACCCTGTCGTATCCTTATCGAGCCTTCCACAGGGAAACAGCCCCTTCACCGGCATTTCCAATAAATCGATCACCGTCGGTTCATAGCCTTCAGTAGCACTGATCACACCTTGTGGCTTGTTCATCATGATGTAGGTAAACTTCTCATAGACAAAGGGCATATCGTCAATTGTGATATCCGCATCTTCCGCAATCTTGACAGCACCGCTGCGCACGATTTCACCATTGACCTTTACCCGGTTATCCCTGAGCATCTTCTTTACATCATTGCGGCTGCCTATCCCCATCGAAGAAAGTGCCTTATCCAGTCTGATCATAAACGCCTCCCAAAATGAAACAACTTCAAAATATCACCCGTCATATAATACGTGACAACACCTGTCACAACCATGATGCATAGCTGCATACATGCTTCAGTCAGATTCTCTACCATACCGGTAACACCGATAAAGGACAGGGCATAGATTGCTCCATGCATGGCAAATGCACTGAGGATGATCCGAAACAGCATGATGCCAATCCGCTTGTATTCGACAAGGGCTCTGTTCTTGATTCTTGCAAGATTGAGAAACAGAACCACAAACAGGGAAATGATACCTGAAATGATCACCCCCTGCATGCCCCATTGTTTTGCCAAAGGATAGACAAGTGCTGCCTTGAAGACAAAACCGGCAAGCCAGTAACTGTTCTTCTTTCCTTTCAGATGCAGTGCTTCCATCATGAGCGAAGAAAAGACACACGCCCCATAGAATATGGCAAACACACCACCAAGAGCGATATACATACTTCCTTCGCTATTACCAAGAAGACACCTTGCGATCACATCTCCATGGAGCAAAAGGAAGATGCCAAATGGAATGATCACCTTGAGCGATTTCACAAAAGCAGAAGTCACCTGCTGCTCTATGCGGTCTCCATCCCCTTTAGCAAGGGCATTTTCCAACGGCACAAGGCTGTTATTGGCAACATGGAAGGTAAATAGCAGCGGTATGAGCGAAAGCGTCAGTGACCCGGCATAGAATATCGCATATGCCTCTATTGCACTGCTGTAGTCCATACCACAATACAAAGCTAACGGTATGGCCGCAAAAACATCAAACAGCAGATACAGGTTATGCATGACAAGGGAGAGAAAGGATGGAAGGCTCTTTTGCAGGAACAAGGAAAGACTGCCCTCTCCATGTGGGATATTGCGTGGATATAGTCCCCCTGCCCGCACGATCTCCACAATGAGCAGGATGAGTGAAGGCACAATGCATACAAGCATCACAACCCACATCCCCGTAATTTCACTAATTTCTTTCCCATATACTGCAAAGGCAGTCACAATACCGGCAATCACCCTCAGCAATTGCATGCTGATGAAGCTGAACACAAAGAACTTCTCATTCTGCCCACTCTCTTCAATGCTGTGATACACAGACAATATGCTTTCTATCGGCAATAATAGCGCAATCCCATAAAAGCCATACGTCAATAGCTGATAGTCCTCAGCAGCTGCTCCACTTCCAAGCATCCAGTGGGCAAGCGGATCAGCCGCAAGTCCCATGATGATAGCAGCTGTAAAACCAACGACCATCATCATGATCATCAATGCCTTATAGGCAGAAAAGAAAGCTTTCCTCTTGCGCCTCATCAGTAAAAACGAAAAACCTTCAGAGAAAGCAAACGGCAATGTCACATGGAAAACATCCACAAGAAACCGGTAAAGCACCACAAATGGCACAAGGGCAAACAAGGCATTTCCACCAATGACACATAGCGGGATGAGAAACAAAACATCTGCTGTGCGACTGATCCACTGCAACAGCAGTGAAGTATCTTCAAATCTTCTTCTCGAAGACTTCCTCATGCGCCTTCTCCTTCAACCGGTACATATTCCACACCATTTTCATCAAGCCTGATGCGGTAATACTCCTGTGTCACGGCAGTACCATGGCTGTCTTCCCACTCCACCAGCAGCCTTAAAACAACCGGAGACTGGCTTGTTGTACCATTGATGGCAAGTCCTTTCACATAGCCGCCTTCCCTGTTGATCTGGGAAGGAATCATGGTATAGGGACCATCAAAGATACCGATGCTAGGCATCATCTTTTCCTGAATGCCAACACCTTCTTCCACCGCCATAACCGTCACATCATACATCGAAATGCGGGGTTCATCGACAATGATGCAGTACGTATACGTACCATCATCGTTCAACACCATCTCATAGCTGATCGCATAGTTCTCACTAGTTTCTTTGAAATCCGTGACTTCACCGATTTCGTTATATGCTTTTTCATATTCATCATAGACAATGGACCCTGTCGTTTCACCGCTATTACACCCGGCAAGCAGCAGTGCACCAATGCCTGTCAACTGTTTCCATCTGTTCATAGTACACCTTCAACATTGCCATTATATCAGATACCAAACAAGTGGGAGGATATTTCAAAACAGGTCGTCTTATGAGTATAATAAACAGGTAAGAAAGAGGTTTATTATGTATCAGATCGATTTTAAACATCCTGAAGCGAAAATATATTTCTGTGGCATAGGCGGTTCGAGCATGAGCGGTCTTGCCGGCATGATGAAACACCTTGGTTTTACCGTATGGGGAAGTGACCGCAGTGAGTCCCCTCATACATGGCAGGCAGAGAAAGAAGGTATCCGTGTCATCATCGGACAGAAGTCCGACAATATCACCGATGATATCGACTGTGCGGTATTTACGGCAGCCATTTCCCCTGACAACCCGGAATACCAGGCAGTGCTTGCAAAAAACATTCCTCACATCACCCGTGCACAACTGTTAGGACAGATCATGGACCAGTTCCCAAAGTCCATTGCCATTAGCGGTACACATGGCAAGACGACAACCACATCCATGATTTCGGAAATCCTGCGCCGCAATGGCAGTGACCCATCTTTCCAGATCGGGGCCATCCTCAACTCTGTCCACACCTCCTAC
>CAJKOS010000172.1 GCA_905201565.1 uncultured Erysipelotrichaceae bacterium | reverse complement strand
CCTGCCTCTCCGCAACCATCCATATAAGCCATATAAAAAGGCATTGTTGAAATTGTTCGAAAGATGAGAAAAGCGCAATATGCGCTTTTCATTATGCTTCAATTGTCACTTCAACAAAATGCACCATATCTTTCAGGACATTAAGTGCAGTCTCATCTGCTATTTCTTCTCCTTGAGAAATTGTATTTTTATCAAGTACTTCATTTGTCATAGCAATCGTCCAGGAAGCTCCAGTGTCTTCAAAGATGAATTCTGCTTCTATATATTGCTCATCTTTGTTATAGACCGCATGGAATGTATGTGGATGTTCTTCAAGAAATGTCCGCACACTTTTTTCACTAACCGGTTCATATTGTGCGCCAGACAATATGATTTCTGATCCGTTTTGATCTACTTCCAACTTCTTTTCACTGACCTGTGTTTCTGCAGTTGGTGTAACAACCGTGATTTCTTCAGGCTGTTTTGTACACCCAGCAACAACAAATAACAACAATGCTAACAATACTTTCATCTGAGTACTCCTCCTTCCATGTACAGAATCCTGTCTGCATATTGATCCAACGCATCATCATGAGAAACAATGACTATTGTCTTTCCTTTCTCCTTCATCATGATAAAGAGTTCCAGGATCTTATCCCTGTTATCGGGGTCAATATTACCAGTAGGTTCATCCGCAAGGACCAATGAACATGGCTTGATGAGCAGCCTTGCCAGGGCACATCTTTGTTGTTCACCACCAGAAAGTGTATACATCTTCTTTTTCTCATACCCATCCAGCCCAACCGCATGCAGTGCGTCTGCTATCTGTTTATGGTCATGGTTTTTTGCATATGCAAGAGAAACCAGCATATTCCTTTCCACCGTTTCTTCTTCCATCACTGCATAGTTCTGAAACAGAAACCCTATCTTGTATCGTAACAACCGTTTGGAAACAAGACTGTCAGGAACTGGATTTTCTTTTCCAAATATTCTGATATTCCCAGATGTCGGTTTTTCCAATGTTCCCATGATATTCAAAAGCGTACTCTTACCACAACCAGATGGTCCATGGATGATGGTAATCGTCTTTTCAGGAATGCGGAAAGACATATTCTCAAACAGAACTTTGTCCCCAAAACGTTTGGATAGTTGTTCTGCTTTTATTACACTTCTCATCCCTCTTCTCCTTTCAGCATTTTTGCAGCACTGATTCGTTTCCCCTCAATAACCTGAAGAAACCACACCAGCAAAAGATGAAATACCATCGGAAACAAAACCAGCCATTCCTTTAAAAAGAATTCAGCACACACATAGAACAGCATGCATTCCAACAGATAGGTATAGTACATGCGGATATTGCTATAACCAAAGAGTCTTTTGACTGCTATTTCCCTTATATTCGCATTTCGATATAACACATGATAGGCAGCAATTGAAACCACCAGCAAAAGCACCAGTGGGAAACTTTCTCTTAATATAGTTGTCATCACCGTTATATTGCCTTCTTTGTACAGATTATATTCCCCTTCCATCTCACTGATTTCTACCATACCATCCATACCATGCATAGCGAGTATCTCATTCACTTTTCCTGATGACATATCATGCACATACATATGATTGAAAATGGTTTTGTTACGCATTGGCGTACCATTCTTCACAACGACAACAATTTCAGCACTAGTATCACCAAATACGCTCATGCCTTTAAAGGAAGGATCAAGAACTACCGGTGCAGTATTATCCAGTCCTTCAAACAACATGTCTGCGAAAACAGGATTTGTTTCATAAAGAGTGGTATTCATCAAAATAACTGCATTCCCATCTTTGAGATGTTTATCTACTGTATCATACGCATTCAGTTTGATACAGGTATCATAGAAACAGTTCTCGTTAATAACTAATACAGGTATATCCAAATCATCTGCACCATAATATGTAGAAGCAGACATATACCACGCCCCTGCTTCTTCAAAAGAATTGACTGTATCAACTTCTTCAAGATATGCAGGATCATCCGTAGCATCACTCATGTCCATATAGTTTTTGGACAGATGTATGTAATCTTTGGTATAGCCACTAAAGTATAGCGTATCCTCATACCATTGCCTGTTTTGTAACAATTGTATGTATTTCCCTGCATAGCTGATCAATTCCTCAGCTTTTGGAATCAATCCGGCTGTACAATACAAAACAACAGGAAAACAAAGTACAAACATGACAAGGGAAAGAACTGCATTGAAGCTTCTGCCTTTCAATAGCGAAGAAAGACGCAGCCTCCCCATCAGAAATACCGGCAATATGATAACCGGTACCAAAGACAAAGAAAGCAAACAATACCCCCACAACATACTCCTGAGACACAGAAGTGATCGTTCATTCAAAAAGCCGACAAAGATTGCAAAAAGTACAAACAAAAGAAACAGACCACCTGCCCACATGATAATGATTGTCTTTCCAAATACGGTTGTACAAATGCGCAATGTACTATAGCCATTGAGTCTGTATATGGAAATATCTTTCATATGGTCAGAAAGATAAAACAACATGATGACAAACAACAATACGATAGAAATGAAAAGATAGTAGCGGATGTTGTGATCACGTTCTGCAATATAGTCATATTCTGCCTGACTATAGTCCTGGATAACCGGCTGGTATTGGGCATATTTCTCAATGATTCCCTCCGCATCCTTTTCTGCATCTTCACCATATATGCTGAATGAAAAATACCCATTCCCGCTTGAACCAGACTGATCAAAGGAATAAATGTTGACATGAAATTCTTTATTGATCATAGGAAACGAATATTCACCAGCACCATCACTGGAAAAGTGAATCTCTTTTTCTGTTCCATCAAATTTCACATCAGAAAGTCCATGTGTATCAAACAATTCATTCAAAGAACCATCATAGGCAACATACATATCAAAAGTCTTTGTAGTGTAATCAGAATGCTCTGCTATAACAGCAGAATCACTCTCCTTCACAAGAGCATACATATCATCAGATACAGCATCATATGATAGTTCTGAAAGATCACCTTGAAATTCAATATTAACATTCGTTTTGTCTTTCAAGCCAAACAAATGATATAGATCCGATTCATCCTTTTCCTGGTAGACAGAAAGCAATGCAAAAAAGAAAAAACAGGAGGAAAGCATAAAGACCGTTATCAACACTTTCTTCATAGCTGTTCCTCCTTATGATTATGACTTTTCTCAATTCATGAGCAATATCAGATATTTATCTGACTTGAAATAGCAGCAGAGAATACACGCAGATTACTCAATATACATATTTATAATGTGAATGACTCTCATATGGTCCAACTTTGTGCATTGAGTAGATTGTAGCAGTATCAATACCAGTAGCAACTTCTGTCGGATTATTCATCACCTTGATTCCT
>CAJKOS010000171.1 GCA_905201565.1 uncultured Erysipelotrichaceae bacterium | reverse complement strand
ACGACCTCACCCTTATCAGGGGTGCGCTCTAACCACCTGAGCTACAGGCCCATCTCTTACCGAATGCTTGATTATAGTACCAAAGACCTTACAAAAACGCAATACTAAATTTTAAAAAAGTGTTACTTTTTTTCTTTGGTTCATGTCATCACTTTTTGTAGTAAGAAGGGCCACAGTATTTTCCCTGCTGGACAACTGCCTTGCCACGGGCATAGACAGTATCAACGTGCATGTTTTCATCAAGAAGGACAAGGTCCGCATCTGCACCAGTCTGAATAACACCTTTTCTACCATCCTGACCAATGCAATGGGCAACATTCTTTGTGACCATGGACAGGGCAGTGGAAAAGTCCATGCCTTTGTCATGCAGTTCCTTCACAGTTTTAAACAAGGTATCCATCTTTCCAATACCCATACCGACCAGGTTTTTGTTTTCATCCCATACCGGCATAGAACCATTGGCATCAGAAGAAATCGTAATCTGATCACTTGAAACTTCGGAAATGATAGAAAGAATATCATCTGCACATGTTTCTCCGGCAGTAAAGTCGATCAATCCGCCCATTTTTGCGAATGTTACCGCATCCTCAAGCTGGTTGGACATATGGGTAGGACGGAATTGTGTGATAGGAAGGTCTGTTTCCGCGATGATTTCCATGATATCTTTCAAACCTCGTTTTCCTTTGCCGGTATGAAGGTGTACATAACCGGGCTTCTTTGAAAGTAACCCGGCAGTGCGGGCACCTGCAGCAAGGCGGGCAGTTTCTTCTTTTGTGACACAGCTTGAACGGTGGTCGCTGATCGCAAGTTTGACACCGATGACTTCTTCAATCATGGCAATATCTTTTCCAACAGATCCAGTGACAGTCACAGAAGGAATGGCATAGGAACCGGTCAGGCACCATGCGCTCATGCCTTGTTCTTTCAAAGCCTTTGTCTTTGCGATAAGGGCGGGAATGTTTTTGACAATTCCATCTGTCCCAAGCAATCCGACAACACTTGTCACACCACACATCACACAATCCTGCATGTTCAATTCTGGTATCAAAGAAGAATAGCCATCTTCTCCTCCACCACCGATGATATGGACATGCTGGTCAATAAGACCAGGAATCAGCAGTTTTCCTTTGGCATCTGTTATTTTGAGGTCATCGTAGTCGATGTGAATGTGTGGAGCACATGCTTCTATTTTTTCTCCGGCAATCAGAACATCCATCATGCCACAATCAACCGGAGTATAGACATGTGCGTTTCGTATCAGTTCCATCGTTGTTCTCCTTGTGTTTTGCCTATTGTACCACGTTTACGAACCACCAGCATTTTCAAGAAACAAATCTTTTTGAACAGCACCTGGTGTACAATTAAAGAAAGAAGTGATTTAAAAAGAGAGACAAATTGTGCAGACTGGAGGGGATGAAGGATGACAATTGCGGAATTGTTGAAAGATACACGGACGAAGAAAGGTTTCTCTCAGGAAGAAGCGGCCAATGCACTTCATGTCAGTCAGCCCTACTATTCGAGGATTGAGCGAGGCTTGAAAGAGCCAGATGAAACTTTGTTGAAAAGTATCGGGGAGTTCAGCGGATTATCCGATGAAGAGGTAAAAGCTCTCTATTCTGCCAGTGTTGAGGTACAAAAGACAGAAACAATTCAACAAGCAGATGAAGACAAAAAAGGAAAAGAAACAGTCTGGGTGAATGAATTCAGACAGATGGTGTTTCTAATCCTTATTGCGTTATCTATTCCATTTCCAATATGTGCATGGCTTGCAATCTATTGGGCGTACAGAAGCAAATTCCGGAAATGGGTTGTTATAGCAGTTGCTATCTTTGCTTTTGCGTTAACGTTCTTTTATCTCAATCAGATGTATTTCATACTTCCACCACGGACATGGTATGAATTTGAGCCGTTAGTTGAATGATGTTATCAGATTTCCATTTGTGATTCTGGCTGTCAATGTGTGAGTGAATTTTCCAAAGGGGTTAGTTCCAGAAACTGTATAATATGAATATACGGGGCTTGCCAATATCAGACGCTCATCTGTGACGGTGGTGAACACGAAATTGTATTGACCATTGTACACTCTTGTCATCTTCTGGTTACTGATTGAGGTCTGATAAGACATAGATACACCTGGTTCACTGCCTTTGATTGTGTATTCTCCATTTGTTAATGCTCTGCTGTTTGATGGTGTGCGGGTTACAGTAAATGTGATTGGTACACCATTTTCATCATAGATAGTTTTTTCTTGATGTTCATCTCTTAGGTTAAATACAGCAGTGACAGGGGTAGAAGATGCTTCTGTTTCAAGAGAAGCATGAACAGGTATGAATGACAAAACCATTGCCATTAACAATGTGAAAATAAAACTTTTTTTCTTATTCATCACAAGTTATCTCCTTTCGGTATTATTCTGACTCATTCTGGTTATATAATCCACATTATTCTTTATTCTGAATTATTCCAGAATGAGTATAATGAGTAATATGTGCTATAAAGAAGTCAGAAAAGGAAAACAGATCTGTTTCTGAAAGGAAAGGTGACAAAAATGTTGAAATGCAATTGTTCAAGGTACAAGAACGGAGATGGCTTGACTGGCTCAAAATGAAGTTGAGGAATTTGATTGATATTGAATGTGGATGCATTCAAGGTCAATGTATTTGATTTCGTAATCCTGAATGTAATTGTGATTTGTTGAAGAATTTTATTTTGAGAAACGGTAAGGGCATTATATTAAGGGTTATCATTGTGTTACTGTCCTTTGTTACACCAAATCAGGTGTACTTGAAAATGAAGGTTATCTTATGAAAGCGAAAATATGTATTGTTGCTGGAATTCTGTTGATCATTCTTTCTCCGTTTATCATCCCAAGTCAGATTTTTGATCTGCTGTATTATTCTTTGGGATGGGGAGGTGTTAGGATTTCTGAAGTGATCCCTGCCGTAAAATTAGCAGGTATGTTGATCACGGTATATGGATTCATATTGACTGTGAAAGAAAAATAAGACCTGTGAAAGAAGACAAAAATGGAAACTAAAAAGCATGGTTTTGATGTCAAAACCAGATGAACGATCTGTAAGTGAGAGATGATACTACTTTGGAACTTAAATTTTAGTGGATATTCCGATTAAGCACTTCTCATACAGTAAATGTGGAGACCAGTGAGGATTCTAATCTATTTATCGCAACAGTATATGTTGCTCAACAGAGTGCGTAATTCTGGCGGGGGAGTTCAAACACATTTCCGAGACGGATCTGACTTCTGAATTTGTTGGTATTTCTCTTAGAGGTAATTGTAACTCAACTAAACTTGAGATGGAAGGAAAGTTATGAAAAAAAGTGTGATTATTGAAATGGTCCCCTTGTCAAGGACAATATTCTGACAGTAGATGACCATTGACC
>CAJKOS010000170.1 GCA_905201565.1 uncultured Erysipelotrichaceae bacterium | reverse complement strand
AATAGAAAAAGCTTCCTGGAAGCTCCGACTTCTATAAGTCGGAGTAGTTCACGAATAAATACTCTTATACTGCATTTCAATGATTCTACTACTATTGAAGAAAGAAAATCAATAAAGAGTCTGATGCAGGAACTATCACCTTTTGTGTTTGTACAAATCTCTCAGTCTATTGTGGTTAACAAAGCAAAGATACAGACAATTGAAGGAGATAAGGTGATTCTTGAAAACGGTGAGGAATTGCATGTTAGCAGGATATATAGGAATGTTCTCCGCGATCTTTCAATGGACAATAAAGAGCATGCATCATCTGAAAGCATTGAATAGATTAGTTGTATAATCCAGGTTATTGTAATCTCTTGTACAGATGTATTGCACAGATGCTTCTTTTTCGTTGCCTTTGTAAATGGATATGAGGTAGTTATCTTCGAACCGTAACTGCTCACTCCAACGGATAGCTTCATCAAGGGTATAGAAGCGGCACTCATCAAATGGAGAACCGTGTTTGGATAATACTGCTTTCCATATTTTTCTTCGCATAGTGAGAATATGTAATCATAGATTTCTGTTTCCTGCAAGAAGATGTGTCAAAACTTTTCTTTTGTCTTTGTCATGCGTAGAATAGATAGAAGAACAGGAGAAACTATGATCTATTTGTTTTGTCCATTACATGCGGAAGCATTGCCTTTGATTCAGAATCTTCATTTAATGAAACAGGATGGTCCTGCTTCCTTTATGTGTTATGGAGATGGTGAGAAGTGGTTTCTTACCGTATGCGGTACAGGGAAGACAGCCTGTGCAACTGCAGTTGGGGCAGTGCTTGCAACAAACAAGATTACCGGGAATGACATCGTGGTGCTCTATGGAAGTGCTGCTGGTGTGATGTATGTGGATATTGGCAAGCTTTACAATGGTGTAAAGATCGTGGATATGCATAGTGGACAGGATGGATATCCGGATGTGATGACAAAGGATAGTCCACATCCTTCAATGATTGTGACAGGAGAAGGTATATATGAAGGAGGATGGCAATTTGCCTTTTCTGCAGAAAGCGTGCATCTTCCTTTACTCTATGACACAGAATCTTCTGCTTTCTGCAAAGCTGCCATGTATTTTTGTTATGTCCATCAGATTGCAATACTGCGCTATGTCAGTGACAAAGGTGATGCTATCACAAAAGACGTGCTGAAACAGTATAGTATGCAATGCATGGATGAAGCCGTTTCCTATATGGAACATATGCATGAAAGAATCCAGACAGAGGAAGTAAATGACTACAGTGCTCCAGCAGAGTGGCTGAATGGATTACTGATGGGGAGTATGACCATGCAGAACCAGTGCAGACAGATGATCACCTGGTGTGAACTATCCGGCATGGACTGGAAGAATGTAGTAGAAGGGCTGATGGAGGAAGGTGTTCTTCCCGTGCAGTCTAAAGAGGAAGGAAAGAAGGTACTTCATGAACTTAAGAAACAACTATGCGGCTGATATGTTTTCCATCCTCTATATTGAAGAAGAAGTATGGGATCACCCATACACAAAAGCTATTGTGGAACGGTATCCACATGCTGTGAAAGTACCAATTGCACACTATCAGGACATCTTTGACAGAATTCACCAGAACTACCGCATCCAGAAGGACAGCAGGGCATTGATCATTGCCGCAAAGCATGGTACACGCATCTATCATGGTGCACCGGTCTGTCAGAACTTTGACGAACAATATTTCTATTATTGCTGCACAGCATTGAATTGCATCTATGACTGTTCCTATTGCTGGCTGAAGGGCATGTATCCAACAGCCCATCTTGTCGTGTTTGTCAATCTCGAAGACTTTTTTGATGACATCCGCGCACTGTTAAAACAACATCCGGTATATTTGTGCATTGCCTATGAAACGGATTTACTGCCATTAGAGTCCATCATCCACCAGGTACAACACTGGCATACCTTTGCAAAGAAAGAACAGAACCTCACCATTGAATTGCGCACAAAGTGTGCATCCATTCATACATTAGAAAAACTGGAATCGTTGGATAACTTCATCCTTGCCTATACACTTTCCCCAGACACTGTGATCCGGACAATGGAAAAGGGGACACCTGCACTTATGGAACGCATCCATGCCATCAACTGGTGTATAGACCATGACTTTCCGGTACGGCTCTGCTTTGATCCACTGCTCTATATTCCTGAAGCTAAGGAACAATACAAGGAAATGGCAGAAACTGTTGTAAGAAATGTTGATCTCTCAAGGGTCAGGGATATCAGTATTGGCATGTTCCGAATGTCTAACAAATATCTCAAAAACATGCGCAAGAGATTTCCTGACGCTGCAGTTGTGCAATATCCATATGAAACAGATGAAGGCTATGCACACTATCCACGCCATATCATCAAAGAAATGGAAGGTGCACTAATTGAAGTGTTACTTCCATATACGAAAGCAGAAAAAATCTATCGGGAGAAGGAACTATGAGTCATTGTGCAATTGTGACCGGTGCATCATCCGGTATAGGCAAAGCGATCAGCGAAAAGTTAATAGACCTTGGCTATGAGGTATATGGTATTGGAAGATCATTTACTGCTGTTAATGAACAGGAACACTTTCATCCGGTTGTTATGGATCTTCTGGATACAAAGGCATTGATATCTTTTGTAAAAGACATAGAGAAGAAGGATGTGGACCTCCTTGTCAATAATGCCGGATGTGCCTACTATGGCATGCATGAAACTGTATCTGTTTTGCATATGCAGGAAATGGTGAGGCTGAACATGGAAGTGCCAATGATCCTTTCCCATGAACTCATCAGAACACTCAGAAAGACATCTGGTACGATAATCAATATCGCTTCTGTTACAGCCCTGCATGAAAGTACACATGGGGCAGCCTATGGTGCAACAAAAGCAGGCCTTCTGCACTTTTCCAGGACATTGTTTGCTGAAAACAGAAAACATGGTGTCAATGTGGCAGTCATACTGCCAGATATGACCGACACGGACCTCTATCGTCATGCGGACTTCAAGGCAGATGATAGAGCTGGGTATTCTTTATGTGCTACGGATGTGGCAGATGCGGTAGAATATATTCTGCATGCCCGTAGTGGTGTCTGTGTCAATGAAGTGATGCTTCGTCCGCAATATCATTCCATTGTGCGCAAAAAGAAGGAGGAAAGATGAAACTGGTCTGTCCGTTGATTAATGTAGTGGTAACCGTTCTCTTGGTTTGCATAGCAGTGCTGCAGAGTGTGCGCAGCAGAAAGCGTTCAAAGCTCTATGCCTTGTACAATGCGGCTTGTTACAGCGCATTGCTTGTTGGGGCATTGTTTGGCTTATGTACAGGTTCAAAGGACATCATCCTGATGTCTGCCATTATGAATGGTGCAGTGCTCATCATCGATGGCATCATTGAATTGGTGCT
>CAJKOS010000169.1 GCA_905201565.1 uncultured Erysipelotrichaceae bacterium | reverse complement strand
TCTATACGTTCTTCAATCCGTTGTATGACCTCAAAAATATCATCCATACCTCATTGCGCATCCTTTAGACATACTATAGCTGTGGATAACCTACGATGTAAGAGGTTATCTCTTGTATGCATGCATCAGATCCAGGGCAATGATTTCCTGTTCGAGTTTCACATTCTTCTCTAACATATATTGAACAACCGTTTTGTATGGTTCCATGTCTTTGAGATTTTGAAGACGTGCGATGTCATTATCAGAAAGTGTGTGCAGACAATGGGCAAATTGTTTCTCTTGCAGTTTTGTTTTGGACATGGCAAACAGTTGAAAAGGAACACCAGTCGCATTCACAAGGTGATGGTGAATCCAGAAACCACCCGGGTCAATATCCCCGAAGTGAAGGAAGTTACAGTGTCTGTTATCGGTATATACCTTGCGTATGAAGTCCCTCTCAAACCGGTCCGCATAACCACCAAGATACATGGTTACCACCTCTTCATCACTATAGCGCATCCATGCTGTGCGGTTTTCGATGGTCATAAAGTCATGACCATTGAGATGGATGGCTGAAATAGCAGAAAGATCTGCAGCAGAAAAGGTAATACCTTCCGCAAATGGTGTGATATCGATGGTGCTGTTATGGATGGTAATTGAACAATTGCCTTTGATGGTAATATTCCGTGGCTCTTTATAGATGTGATACTGCTGCAGTATTTCATCTTCCATCTCACCTTCTGCTACTGGTGCATCATCCCGCAGAATATGACATACCATCTGTAACACCGTATTTTCCAGGTATTTTGAATCACCATAGATGTGCATGGAAGCTTCACGGACATAGAGATCTTTTGTATTTGTTTCGATAAAGGCAAGTGCTTTGAGTACATCTTCTGTATCCTGGATCTTGCGTACCGTCTTGCGTTTTGATACCTGCTTTCTTAACTGTTCACAAATCTTTTTGCAATGCAGTGATTTGTTTTCATATTTCCGGATCATGCGCTTCATTTCATGAATGATCGTATCTTTGGAAACATAGTCATAGTGTTCAGAAAGATAGCGTTCTATCTCTTCAATCTTTGCATCTACCAGGATGATTTCCTGAATCCTTGTTCCAAATGGTTCTTTGACCACTTTGGCAAATCGTTTGTCCGAAAGATCTTTCGCAGTGGAATTGAACGCCTCAATTACCGTATAGTCAACATCATTGCTTTCATAGCTCCTGTAGATTTCTTTCGGTCTGATCCTGGTTGCCCGATGGATTGTATTTGTTCCAAGGTCCTTCCGGCTTGAGCGGTATTTATGAACGAGTTTTGTCAGTATTTTCTCTTCGAAGTTCACCATATCACGCCTTCATTTCAATTGATCCCATTTCCATCAGATCAATCCTTGTCCGCAATACCGGCAGGATGACATCACACTCTGAACCGATGAGTTCTGTCTTGTCTGGTGCACAGAATATCATCTGCAGGTTCTGCTGTTTCATAAAGCCCATCATAATCCTGATATTGGACGGGTCCATCTTGGCAAATGGTTCATCGATGAAGACAAGCCTTGTAGAACTTGTCTTGTCGTTATAGATCATCAACAGTGCTGATAGCAGGATGAGAAGATAGGGAATCTGCACTTCGGCACCGGAGTTGTAGCCGGATTGCCTGGAGAGTCTTGCCTTCTTCAAGGCATCATTTGTGAGCAGGATTTCATAGTTCATGTAGTTGCGGTAATCCGCAAAGTGTTCGATTTCATCTTTGCCATTTTTCTCAATGATGCGGTTGATGATGGAACGCATCTCACCTTCCATCTTCTTCACTTCTTCCTCATCATATTTGTCAGCTTCTTCCAGGGTCATCTGGTTGCCACGTGCTCCAAACAGTTCTCTGTCCTTGAGATACTTTGCATAGTTGAGAATCTTTTCATAGTCAGAGCCATCTTTGACATAGTGCACATCGAACTTGTATTCGGATTTGAAGTGCAGTCTTGATAGTTCAAGGTTGATGCGGGCAAGATCACTCCTTGCCGTTTCACAATACTTCAATACGGTAAGAACAAACTCATTCTTGAAGATGTCTTCATAGCGCCTTGTCTGTTTAGCAAGCTCTGCCCTGATGCTTTCACGATCATCCATCCAGATGTGGTTACGGCGCTCCCGATAGACATGCGCATTATCATCTTTCATCTCAATCTGGTTTTCATTTGTTTTAGATACATTGTATTCCACCTCTACTTCTCTCAGCTTTTCACCAGCATTCTTGCGGTTGTTCTCTGCACGCTGTCTGTCTTTGAGAGGACCACCTGTACCAGTTCTTCCATTTGCGGCATAGCGGTCATATTCACGGATTGCTTTCTCATAGAGCAGTGGATTCTCCACTTCCTTGTCCTTTAGGCCAGCCGCACTTTCACTTACCCGTTTTTCTGCTGTTTCATATAGTCCTTTGTTCAACAAAAGATCCGTATCGTTTTTAGAACGTGCTTCATAAAGTTCTGCCCGCTCTTTACGGATGGCAGACAATTCTTCTTCCAGAGTGCTGACACGCATGGCAAGTTCCATGTACTCGCTGTTATCCGCCTGTGCTTTTTCCAAAGCCTCAAGTTCTGCTTTGCGCTTTGCACATGTTGTCACAATGGATTCATACATGCTTATAGCACTGTAGTTCAGCGGCACAAAGAATTGCAATGCTGTTTCAAGATGGTCTTTATCCATCTCCAGCATCTTGACTGTATCGCGCAGTTCTTCATGTGTCTTACGGCAGTTTTCCCTTTCCTTTTCCGCTTTTTTGAGATTGATGGCAAGTGCTTCCTGACCAAGGCAATAGAAACGAATCCTGTCAAAGCGCAGGAAGTAGGAATCCATGGCTACAGATACCCTGCCTTCTTTGGACAGTGCATTTTCATAGTTACGAACTTCGTTGAGCTTTACAGCATGAAACCTTCCCAGCTGGTAGTCAAAGTATTGACGGGCAACGGGATTATTTGTCTCAATGAGATGGGAAGCAGAATCATCAGCGGTTTCAATTGTTTTCTGCATCAGCAGTTTTGTATTGAACAAATGGGCATACTTATACTTTGAATGGTTCAGCACATCATCCGCAATGTCATAGTATTCCGGTTCAACAAGGATGGTATACCGCCTTCTGCCAAGATACCCTTCCAATGTATCACGCCATGCTTCATCTTTGATACCAAGCACATATTCAGACGCAAAGCAGGCCTTGGAAGAAATGCCTCTTTTATTGAATTCCGCATTGATTTCATTGCGCAGACCTACATATTCCGGTATATCTCCATACGTTTCCTTACGGGCTGTATAATCCGCAATCTTTTTGAGCCAGTAGCTTTCCTGTTTGTTGACATCGTTGATCTTTGCCTTTAACAAGGACATCTCACCAACCCATTGTTCAATGAGCTCACGAAGTTTCTGCTGTAATACATGTACGGCATTTTCCT
>CAJKOS010000168.1 GCA_905201565.1 uncultured Erysipelotrichaceae bacterium | reverse complement strand
CTACCACGGTCTCTGCTGCCTTTTTGCCAATGCCAGGAAAATGGGCAGAGGAAAGGAAGCGGATGATGCTCTCACGGTCATCCGGTAGTGGTTTTTCATAGCTTTCTGCTGCAAACTGCATGCCATAGCGTGGATGGTTGACATAGTGACCATAGATGTTATAGAGCGTATCTTTTTCAATACTTGCAAATATGCCGGATACGGTAATGACCTTTTCCTTTTTGTCATTGATTCTAAAGCGCATCACGGTGTAGAACGTGGAGTCATTGCGAAACAGGATATGAACAGGTTTGCCATTGAGGCGGATGAGAGGTTCACTCATGGTGTGCTTCCTGTCTGACCTTTTCCATCAGGTCTTCACCACTCTGGTATACCGTTTCAATCTTGCCACCCATGATCATCACATCGCCATCATAGAACACCGCCTCTTGTCCTGGTGTAACGGAGCGCACCTTTTCTTTGAAGGTAACAAAGAGGTCTCCATTATCCATCCAGCGTATATCCACCGGATTATCAGCCTGACGGTAGCGGAACTTGGCGGAGCAGGAAAGAGGAAGAGTGCGCTCAGCGGTGATATTGATGCCGCTGACGATGCAGCTATCGCTGTAGAGCCATTCCTGATGATCGGCATCTGTGACATAGAGTTCATTCTTTATGACATCTTTGCCTACGACAAAGAATGGTCCGATACCACCGATATCAAGTCCTTTGCGCTGTCCGATGGTGTAGTAGAGTACACCCTGGTGAGTACCTACCTGTTTGTGGTCGATGATATTGATGATGGGACCTGGTTTCATCGGCAGGTAATTGGAAAGGAATTCACGGAAGTGGCGTTCACCGATGAAGCAGATGCCGGTGCTGTCCTTCTTATGGGAGATGGAAAGGTTCAGCTTATCAGCAATTGCCCGCACTTCTGGTTTTGTGATGGTACCAAGGGGAAACAGGACATGGTCCAACACATCGCGGTTCACTTCAGCAAGAAAGTAGCTCTGGTCCTTGTTTCTGTCATCTGCCTTGGCAATGACCTGATGACCGTTTTCGACTACCATCTTTGCATAGTGCCCTGTTGCCAGGGTGTCAAAGCCATTATCTCTTGCAAATTTGACGAAGCTGTCAAATTTGATATAGCGGTTGCAGAGAATATCCGGGTTTGGTGTTCTGCCCTTGCGGTATTCATTGAGAAATTCCGCAAAGACATCATTCCAGTATTCTTCGATGAAGTCGATGCGCATCAATGGAAGACCGAGTGCATCCGCAACATCTCTGGCATCGTTGTAATCGGATTCCTGGGGACATATATCATCATTGATCGTCGGATTGCCTTCTACATCATCATTTGCTGCACTGTCCCAGTTGCGCATAAAAGCACAGGTGACATCATATCCCTGTTCTTTGAGCAGATATGCAGCGATGGCGCTGTCCACGCCACCAGATAGACCAACCATTACTTTCTTCATAACCAAACAAAAGAAGCCATATGGCCTCTTATTCACACTCCTTTTCCGTTCTCACATTCCCACATACGGCGTAATTGGGACAATCGGATGTACATCCACCACTTGCGATCTTGCGCAGTTCACGGGGAACAAATACACTGATTTCCTCTTCATCATAGCCTACCTGGAAACTGTTTTCGGAAATGATGATCGGCCGTTTCATGACACTGGGATTCTGTCTGATGAAGCTGACCAGTTCATCAGTTGTCATGTTTTCGATGTCCACACCGCTTTCCTGAATGATTTTGGAACGCTTGGAAATGATATCATCACTTCCATTTTCGCTACGCATCAAGAGATGCTTGATCTCATTTTCATTGAGCAGTGTTTTGAATATGTTTTTTTCGATATACGGAATGTCTCTGTCCTTCAGCCATTGTTTGACCTTGCGGCAGCTGGCACACCCTGGTGATGTATAAACAACGATCATTTTGCTATTCTCCTGCTTTGTATTATAGCATGCGCGTCAATATTGATTTCCTTCTTTCCTTGTGAAATAATGTTAATTGCATTGATCGGGTGCAGTCTTATGTGGACCATCAAGAGAGACAGTGGATGGTGAGAACTGTTATGGAAGACATCGGACATCTGGAGCCCGGGAGCACCTGCCTCATGGCACGGATTTGTCCGTTATCCAGCTAAAGTGATCTGTTATTACAGATAAGTCGGGTGGTACCGCGCACGAAGTCTCTTGCGTCCCTTCAAATAGAAGAGACGTTTTATTTTTATAAGGAGTACGATATGGAAAAGAAAAGAATGTTATCCGGCATCAAGCCGACAGGTAAGTTACACCTGGGAAGTTACATTGGCGCATTGAAGCACTTTGTCGAATACCAGGATGATTATGAGATGTTTGCCTTCATTGCCAACCTGCATTGTATTACCGTTCCTCAGGAACCTGCTGTTTTGCAGAAAAACCTCAAAGATTGTGTCACCCTCTACCTTGCCTGTGGATTGGACCCGGCAAAGGCGACAATCTTCTTACAGACAGATGTTCGCGCCCATGCCCAGCTTGGCTATATCATGTGCTGCCATACATACATGGGTGAGCTCAACCGCATGACACAATTCAAGGACAAGATGGCAAAGGGAGAGAAAAATCTCTCTGGTGGACTTTACACCTATCCTGCCCTCATGGCAGCTGACATCCTTCTGTATGATCCTGCCTATGTACCGGTTGGGGATGATCAGAAGCAGCATGTTGAGCTGACACGTGATATTGCGGAGAGAATGAACAACCGCTATGGTGATCTCTTCACTGTACCAGAACCGCTGATTGCAAAAGTTGGTGCCCGTATCATGTCCCTCAACGATCCTTCCAAGAAGATGTCCAAATCAGAAAACAACGAGAAAGGCTGCATCTACCTTCTCGATGACCTCAAGAAAGCAAGAAAGAAGGTCATGAGTGCTGTTACAGACAGCCTTGCCTGTGTACACTATGACCCGGAAAACCAGCCTGGTATTTCCAACCTCATGCAGATATTGTCCTCTTTGAGTAATGATCGTCCATTTGGTGATATCGAACAGGAATTTGCTGGCAAGGGTTATGGAGACTTCAAGAGAGCAGTCGCAGATGCAGTATGTGCAAAACTTGAAGAAATCCAGACAAGATACAACGAAATTAATGCATCTGACCTCCTTGAGAAAACATTGAAGGAAGGTGCAGAAAAAGCCAATGTCATCGCAGATACAAAGCTTGCCAAAGTGCAGCGTTCCCTTGGCATGGAAATCATCGACTGATCCTATAACAGAAACTAAGGAAGCATAGAAGTGCTTCCTTTTGTATTTTCTGTTCTCATTCACATTCGTTCATCAGAACTAAAATAATTGAGTGAGCCGATTCTGTTGCGATCGGGTGGACGCAACAGTATTCTGTATAGTCCATTTATCTAAAACCCCAGCAGAATACTCCCACCTCTACAGGTGGTGAGATGAATG
>CAJKOS010000167.1 GCA_905201565.1 uncultured Erysipelotrichaceae bacterium | reverse complement strand
TCCATCTGCGCCAGTGTCAGGTTGTAGTTGGAAAGATAATCTGTCCAGGGAATAAAGTAAATATCCAGCTCCGCATTTACCTTCTCTGTCAGAATCTTGTTCAGCTCCGTCATCATTTCCTCATACCGGGCTTCCGTTCCCGTCGGCTTGTCGCCGGTAGTCATGTAGGTAATCACTACATGCTCCGAGGTATCTACCGTTTTGTCGCCTCCCGCCTGATTACTGCCCCCGCTCTTCCCGCACGCAGTCAGTCCAGCCAGCATTGTCCCCATCATCAGCACTGCTAACCATTTCTTTTTCATAGTTTTTTCCTTCCCGTCTGATTGACAGGATTACTCTAGCATTCAACCATTAAATCCATGTGTCCAGAAATGTATGAGTAATGTAAAACAATAAAAACCCGGATGCGTATGGGGGACACACCCGGGCAATCCTGACAGTATGTGGGGATACTGTCGTTATCTAAAACAGTTGCGTGTACTGTTTTAGCCAGTTTTAATGCAATCTTTTATAAAGAATTGCGAGAACAGCAGTCAGTGATACCGTTAGTGTTGCTGCAAATGGTGCAGGATTTGCCCAGACACCAGTCTCAGGTCCAGCAGGCACATCCGGTTTCACTTCTGTATTTTGTGTCCAAACAAGGACATATGGAGAGAAGCTGTCCGTTGTAAATGAAATTCCATATTCATCTGTAGTGACCGGAATAACTTCAACTTCCGCATTAGCAATCTCAGACTCAACTGCATCCACATTCATCTCACGGTCAAGACCCTTAAAATGAACAAGATAGAATTGTGTCTGTGCATTTGTATTTTCTGGATATGGCCAGTATACGGTAACAGCCTTTCCAGGTTTCAGCCAAACATTTCCATTGTTGGCATCAACCAGATCAAGGTACTTTTCCTGGCTATGAACATTCGATCCAGAAGTCAGATTGATTTGTTCCAGAGCCCTATCTAAAAGGATCTGGCGGTAATTGCTCATACCTTGTGTTGTATCAGAAGTGACAATATCATCAAACAACAAGGAGACAGCAGCTTCATCAGTAACATCTACCTGACTATTATTGATAAAGAACTGCGTTTCATTGTCCGCAATAACATAGGCTTTCTTCAACGCTGTCTGTGAAGGATCATCTGCCTGTGAAGCCTCTTCAACACTTGTGTAGGACGGAGTCACAACACTATTTTGATCACCTGTAACATAGCGGATATTCAATGCGCCCGGTTCTGTTTTAAGTGTGCACGAATATGTGTTTCCATCCGGAACAGATACTGTAATATTAACCAGATCCTGATCTGTCAGCCCGGAATAGATACGCATCTGATATTGATGATTTAATGCATCTACCTCCTGCGGATTAAATGTATCACTGTCATACACATTTCCATTTTCATCCTGGAACATCAATCTGACAGGATTTGTTCCAGCAGACGGTACGATCTTATAGATAAATTTGTTATATGCCGCAGAATATGTATTGCCATACTGTTCAAGTGACCATTCATATATATTCCCGTTTCCATCTTCACCAGTAATAGTTACATAGTCAGAAAGATTTACCGGGCCAAGAGAGGAAACAAGACCGCTCAGTGCATTATTCACCCCATCAGGCAACGTGAGGTAATAACCAGGTTCAGGAAGAGAGTTTTCATTCTTGACGCTGCTATCATCACTCATAACACCTTCATAACCGTTTGTTCCACCCATATAAATCGTCATATCGGCAGGCTGAATAGATGCTACATGGTATGTTACTGTCGGAACAGGGAATTCCAGAGTATTCTCTTGGTTTGTATCTGTTGATCTGTATGTGAGTTCAGCAATTTCATTTGTTGGAACTGTGTAATCACCACTAACATCTGAACGGTTTACCAGATGCAGCGTATAACTGAGCTGAATCGGATTTGCCTTTTCAACAGGTGTATTAATCTTCCAGTCAAAGTACTCACTCACTTCATTTCCATTGCCATCTGTTTCTTTCACATATGTCACGGAATATGGATAAACTCCAGCTTCATCCGGAGTTCCGAAATTGGCAACATTTCCAGAAACAACCGGCTCAAGCACCTGATTTCCAACTGTCAAAGAAAGCGTATCAAGTGAAACAAGATCAAAATCATTGCCTATCTCATCATGGACATTACCTGATTCAACAGCATACAGAATAGAGCTCTTCACTCCATCAAACATGCCATCGTACTCATCTTCATTTGTCGGCAACGTGTCTGAATATCCACCAATTGTGCTTAAGCTGCTAATTGCATTTGATGCCCACATATATTGTGTATATCTAGGGTCTTCATATGCATAGGCGTTATAGCCTGAATCTTTGATATCTGTCCAAAGTTCCGCAACCTTGTACATCGCTCCATCAGCTGCACTTGGAATAGAATATAGGTTTTCTGCAGGGGCATAGCTATACTCACCGCTAAATTTAGGTGATTCAACACTGCTCCAATCGGTATCATATCCCCGACCATGCTCTACGCCATAAACAGAAGCCTGATATTGTCCTGTACCATCAAATGTATTCTGGTATTGGTCAATCAATTCACCATATGCCTGATGATCCGCATACCACTGTGCAATATCGCTGAATTCAGCATAATATGATTTGTCATGATGCCAATCAATTGTTTCATGGGAGGCGTAGAGGTTTTCTTCACCATTTGCCACACTTTCAGAATAAATGGTATACGCTACTGTTTCACCATCTGCGTTTGTTGCGTTCCAAAGATAACCGACACCATCTGTCACAAGAACCAGATGTTTGTTTTCCGCCTTTACCGTTTCATCCGCATTCAACATTTCCAGACCTTTAGAGATACCTGCAGGAATGTTGGTGCCTGATGATACAGCCTTTCCAAATATAATATGCTTTCTAATATCCTCTAAATTAGAATCGTTCAATTCCGTCAGTTCAAGAAAATCCAGAACACCAGTTTCAAAGTTGACAACCCCTACTTTGATCACATTGCCCTCTTTTGACTGATTATGCAATTCTTCAAGCATATTCATTGCTTCGGTTCGGATATCTGTACTTGCGGATTTATCCAAAACAAATACAACATCGGATACCGTCTTCTCTTCGTCTGCACCAATTCCAAGTGAAACAACAGTATTGCCACCTTTATCAAGATCTGTTGCTGTCTTGGCGATTTCCGGAACATTGTTGACCGCTCCGCTCACATTTGTGCTTCCTGTCGTTTCTGCAGGTGATTCGGCTGTCGCTGGCATAACCACCATTGCAGCGCCAATAACCAGAGCACAAAGCGAACTGATCAATTGTTTGACATGCGCGCCCATTTCTTCTTTCCTCCTTCTGAACCGCTTCTTCTGTTTGGAAATCCTATACTACATATGTAAAGCACCTCGCATTCACCACATAATGTGAATTATGTGGTAAGGATTTCCTGTCAATGAACTACCCCAGGGCAAGCCTCAACTGTCCACTGGACAGTTGCCCGGAAGGA
>CAJKOS010000166.1 GCA_905201565.1 uncultured Erysipelotrichaceae bacterium | reverse complement strand
TTATGTAGGCAGGAAAACCAGAAACACCTCACCATGAACAAAGGATTTGTCAAAATGTACAAAAAAGACAGGATTAGTTGAAATCCTGTCCTTCATCTTATTTGACTTTGATGTTGTATTTGGACATCACTTCTTCAAGTGGCATTGTGACCCATGCATACGCTGCTTCACTGGCGCCCTTCAATGCTGTGTCAAAGACTTCTTTTTCCGCCTTTGGTACAGGGGAAAGTACCCAGTCAGGCACAAGTTCATGTTCACCTCTTGCACTATGTCCTACACCGATGCGGATGCGGGGAATATCAGAGCTCTTGAGACTGTCGATGATGCTCTTCATACCCTTCTGTCCACCAGAAGAACCTTTCTTGCGGATGCGCAATGAACCTGTTGGCAGGTCCATGTCATCGTGCATGATGAGGATGTCTTCCATATCGATGTGGTAAAAGTTAACAGCTTCGCTTACAGCTCTTCCACTTTCGTTCATATATGTCATCGGTTTTAAAAGAAGTACCGGCTTACCTTCAATGCGCACCGTTGCACATAGTGCCTGGAATTTCTTTGTGGAAATAGAGGCATTCAGCTTATCTGCCAGTAAATCAATGGCCATGAAACCAGCATTGTGACGGGTCTTTTCATAATCCTTTCCAGGATTGCCAAGGCCTACGATCAGCTTCATTCGTGATTCTCCTCATCACTCACAAAGGAAGTACCACTTTCGGTATTGTCAACGAGATCTTCAATCGTCTCTTCTTTGTGTTCTTCTGTTTCTGCTTCAATGACATCTTCATTCTTCTCTTCTTCATGACTTTCCGGAATACGTTCTTCATATTCAGAAGGCGGATAGTCTCCAAGAATGATACCCATGTTCTTCAGCCACATATCACCTATACGTGTCTGCTGGTATTGTTCACAGATGGATTTCATCTCATCATAGTGTTCCATGTCACCTTTTTCTTCATATGGTTTGATGAGCATTGTCGCAACAGTCTCCTTATAAAGACCAATCAGCTGACGGTTGTAGAAGTACTCTCCGTAATTACCTTCCATGACAGATTCAAAGAAGGCAAAACCCCTGTCATCTTCATTGCGGTAGTACTTGAGGCAGTTCACAGCAACCTGGTAGTCCAGTCTCTTTTCGTATTCTTCTCTGTTGTTTTCTGTCTTTTCTTCAAGTTTCTTCAATTCTTCCCATCTGCCATCTGCCTGCAGGATGTTTGGAATTGCCAGCAGTAAATAGAAGAAGGAATCATCATTTGTGGATTTTGAAGCAAACAGAATGGATGGATTGATTTCCTCCAGCATTGTTTCATATTGTGGATATTCTTTGTGGTAGCACAAACCCCACAATTTCAGAATCTGAAACTTTGTCTTTTCTTCATCGGTAGCTGCTGTTTTGATATCCTCATCTGCCATCATCATAAAGGCTTCTTTATCTTCGAGCACTTTGACAAGGTCGATGAGCTTGCTCATCTTCTTACTGACTTTTCGCATGGCAAGCATGCGGAATATCATATACACCATGACTACATATAGCAGTATTAAAAATATGTTCATATTCTTTTCTCCTGTTCACCCGTTATTATACAGGACAAAAGATGTGAAATTATGTGATAATTTGATTTTTTTTCACTTATCCACTAACATAGAAATGTTTTAAGAATTAATTAAGAAATTAAGAGGTACTTTTATGAAAGAAAATAAAAAGCATCCGTTTAATAGAAAAAATGTCGCAATGATCGTCACTGGTGTATTGATTGTATGCATCGCCGTTGGCGTATTCTATGTCTTCAACCGTGAAGATCCTAATAAAATTACTGCTGTAGGCAATACAGCTTCTCCAGTTGTCCCGGCTGTTGAAACTACTTCTGCTTCTCTTCCTGCAGAATGCACAGATGTCAACAGTTTCCAGTATATTGTTAATAAGAAGGTTGGTGTCATCTCCCAGGACTATGTTCCAGCAGATCTTGTTGACCCGGAAAATGTAGAGAGTACTTCAGGTGTCATCACTGTCAGACAGGAAACAGCCACAAAGCTTGAAGAGATGGTAAAAGCTGCCAAGGATGGTGGTGTTACATTGCTTGTTTCTACTGCATATCGTTCTTATGCAGACCAGGAACTTGTTTATTCTTCCTTCTCTTCACTTGGTGAAGCTTCCGCAAGTATGGTTTGTGAAAAGGCAGGGTATAGTGAACACCAGCTCGGTCTTGGTGTAGACTTCACCGATAATGCAGAGACACCTAACCAGACGGTATCCTTTGCGGAAACAGATGCAGGCAAGTGGCTGTATGAACATGCTCATGAATATGGATTCATCCTCCGCTATCCAGAAGGCAAAGAATCCATTACCGGATACAATTATATGCCATGGCATTACCGCTATGTTGGTACGGATGTAGCAAATGCCATCTACAGTACAGCTCCTGACTGTACAATGGAAGAATATTTTGGATTGAACTAAACCGCAGAAATGCGGTTTTTTCTATATTCATGACAATTGCCGTTATAATCCAAATCTAACTCAAATTAACAGACACTGTCTGTCAAATTGCAATTTTCTTTTGATGAAAATAACAAACAATACAAAACAATAATGAACTACCCCAGGGCAAGCCTCAACTGTCCACTGGACAGTTGCCCGGAAGGACAAGCCTTCCGTCTGGGTGTATCTTAAATGCTTTTCGGAGATCACATTTTAAAATACAACTGCTTATACGTATCTTGTGTACCTTGATTCTTCACATACTCCCGGATCACAGTTTCGTTTGTATTCTTACCAACAGTTGACACAAAATACCCGTCGCTCCAGAATTCACCTCCCCAAAGTTGTTTCTTCACTTCAGGATGTTCGGCAAATATGCGCCTGGCAGTCAGCCTCTTTACTGTACGAATGATCTCGCCCGGACTATGATCAGATGTCGACTGTATCAGGAAATGCACATGATCCTTATCTGTCCCAATTTCCAGGAACTCGATCCATTCGTACCGAAGCTCTATGCCCTCGCATATCTGCCTCAAAGATTCATCAACGTCGTCACTTACTACAACGCGACGGTATTTTGCAGGGCAGACAAAATGGTACACAAGATACGATTCGTTATGAGTCATATGAAGATAACTACTTGAAGACATTTAATCGCCGCCTCTCACAAGCATTATACACTCCTTACGGAGTGTATTGAATCTGACCCCTGACAAGCAGAGTTGAAATTCAAACCTATTCGAGCTTCTACGCAGCAAGTTGCGGGGTATTCCCCATCCCAGAACTCCTTCGCTACGATTCGGAGTTAATAAACCTATGCTGGAAAGTGACTGGGAGAAAGCACTGGTATTACAGATTGAAATTTAATGTTGGAACTTGGATGATAATTTATGTTTGTGGGTACTTCATGGTGATGCGGTTTTTTGATTATTGATTTGACATTGACTTTGCACACATTTATTATATATAAGCGTTTGTTCTAGATATAAACAGGAGGTGGCATGAAATGAAGAGAACATACCAGCCCAGCAAAAAGAAAAACAAAGCTACTCATGGCTTCAGAGCCCGTATGGCAAC
>CAJKOS010000165.1 GCA_905201565.1 uncultured Erysipelotrichaceae bacterium | reverse complement strand
TCTATGCAAAGACAATCCTGACACGTTACAAGGGACTTGTTAAGTACTGGCTGACGATCAATGAAATCAACTTCACCCGCAGCTTCAAAAACAGCGGCATTCATGATGGTTACACAAACAAAGCAAAAACTGAACAGAATTACTGGAACTTGTTCGTCGGTTCTGCTTATGCAGTAAAACTTGCCCATGAAATTGATCCGGAAAACAAGGTAGGTCTCATGATTGCTCACGGTGCTTCTTATCCATATTCCTGCAACCCGGAAGATGTCTTTGCGGAATTAGAAGACGCTCATAACACAAAGTGGTTCTTTGGAGATGTGCAGGTAAGAGGTTACTACCCTGCATGGAAGGTAAAGCAGCTTGAAAGAGAAGGTATTGTCCTTGAAAAAGAGCCTGGTGATGAAAAACTGCTTAAGGAAGGCGTTGTTGACTTCTACTCCTTCTCCTACTACAGCTCTCAGGCAATTGCTGCTCACCCAGAAGAACACGGTGTATCTGAAGGCAACCAGACACAGGGTGTCAAGAATCCATATCTTCAGGCAAGTGACTGGGGCTGGACGATTGATCCGCTTGGCTTGCGTATCTGCCTCAACCAGATCTGGGATAGATACCAAATTCCAATGATGATCGTCGAAAATGGTCTTGGTGCTATCGACAAGGTAGAAGAAGATGGTTCCATCAACGATGACTACCGTATCGACTACATGAGAAAGCACATCCAGACAATGAAGGATGCCATCGAAATTGATGGTGTTGATCTCATGGGTTATACACCTTGGGGCTGCATTGACCTTGTCTCTGCAGGTACAGGTGAAATGCGTAAGAGATATGGTTTCATCTATGTCAACATGGACGATGATGGTAATGGTGACCTTTCGAGAAAGAGAAAGAAATCTTTCTACTATATGCAAAAGGTTTACAAGTCCAATGGCGAAGACATTGACTAACCACTAACAAATACAGGGACAGTTTCTGCTGTCCCTTTTCTATTGTTTATTCTATTCCACTATCCTGGTATCTCCCTGATGGTGAATCACTCTTCATCTCATCTGGTAAAATG
Source organism: uncultured Erysipelotrichaceae bacterium (assembly GCA_905201565.1). Taxonomy (GTDB): domain Bacteria; phylum Bacillota_I; class Bacilli_A; order Erysipelotrichales; family Erysipelotrichaceae; genus Bulleidia. The sequence goes on along the minus strand of CAJKOS010000165.1, from coordinate 2,501 downwards.
TCAAATACATTGACAAGATCATATGTCACATCACTGACTTCAACCGAAAGATGCAAGGAGCGATACATTGCATATTTCGAAATATCCACATGGTATGTCTCACCCGGCAATAGTTCACCTATGCCATATAGCAGGTCATCTTCTCCTGCGCCTTCCGGATAGGCTTCAAAGTGAATGGTCACCTCTTCAGGGAAGTCCGAAGGCACGGTAAAGGAACAATCTGTTCCCTGTATGGTAAAACTGTGTTTCAAAGCAGAAAGCTGTGTTTCATATTTGTTTTTGTAATGGTTGAACTTTGCGGTCTCTATGCAGTTGCGCATCCATCCTGCCCCAATATCACTTTCTGCATCCCTCGCCACATAACAGTCGACTTTACCATCATGTTCAATGCGCAATATATCCGGTTCATCCCCTTGTGGAAATACCGTAACCCGCACAACCTCGCCATCGCTGAGTGTCGCATCCATCAGATACCAGACCGTCTCATCATTTGTCACCTCATACTTTGCCTTTTCCATGATATCTTCTGCCATTTCTGTTTCCGACAAAAACGACTTCAAATCTTCCAGGTCACTATTATTGAGGTCAACGCTCCCTCCACCGTATTTGTAAATCAACGCAGAGGAAATGTCTTCATGAAAGGTAAACGGATTCACAGTTTCTGTATTTGCCGGCATAAGAATACCAAACTGGATAAACAAACCAGCTGCACACCCAACAAGAATAATCATGAACCTTGCAAGAAAGCTGATGCTCCGCAACAAAAGCAGAATAAGAATGACAACTGGAATCATCCACAAAAGAGAATGGTGTATAACAATATCCACCATCTGCATGACTTCATTGTAGTTGAAAATAAGAAAGACAATCATCAGTGCCAAAGGCACAAGTGACAGTATCATCCTGTTCGATTTCAACATGAACACAAATAAGGCAAGTAGTGCTAATGGTGCCAGAAACACTACACCCATCGCAGCAGTCGCAAACATGATAACCCCTCCTCACATTTACTTTTACCCATCCTAACAAACCACATTCATATAATCCAGCATAATTATTCACTTGCCATTTACTGACATCTTTGTTTTTGCAAGTTTTTTGTAAAACAAACTGGCACAAAATTCCCAATCCGGAAATTTGAACAATCTGTGTATGAAACCGTTTTCCCAATTGATATAATAAAAGTAACTGGTGTATAAACACCAACCATCAAAAGGAGGAAAATGAAGATGGGTTTCCCTAAAGGGTTCTTATGGGGCGGCGCTACAGCTGCCAATCAGTATGAAGGCGGTTATCTTTCCGGTGGCAAGGGTCTTGCGGTTGCGGACACTTTGACCGGAGGGGATGGCATTCATAACATTCCACGTAAATTTATTGTTGAAATGCCAGATGGCACAAAGAAAACATTTGGTGGAAGAGAAAGCCTTCCAGTAGACGCAAAAGCAATTGTCGATCCTGACACATATTATCCAAGCCATGTCGCTACAGACTTCTACCATCATTGGAAGGAAGACCTCGCATTATTTGCGGAAATGGGCTTCAATGTCTATCGCATGTCTATCAACTGGACACGTATCTTCCCGAACGGTGACGATGCTGAACCAAATGAAGAAGGTCTCCAGTTCTATGAAGATGTCTTCAAAGAATGCCATAAACTTGGCATGGAACCACTCGTCACAATTTATCATTTCGACTGTCCATTGCATCTGGCTAATGAATATGATGGCTGGGCATCAAGACACACTCTCGAAGCATTCAAGGTCTATGCAAAGACAATCCTGACACGTTACAAGGGACTTGTTAAGTACTGGCTGACAATTAACGAAATCAACATCAACACCAACTTCATGATGAATGGTGTTCATGAACATATTTCCAACAAGAAGAATGCGGAGCAGTGCAGATGGCACCTGTTTGTCGGTTCTGCTTATGCAGTCAAGACAGCACATGAAATCGATCCGGAAAACAAGGTAGGTCTCATGATCGCTCATGGTGCTTCTTACCCATATTCCTGCAACCCGGAAGATGTCTTCGCTGAAATCGAAAGTGCTCATGAAGGCAAGTGGTTCTATGGTGATGTACAGGTAAGAGGCTACTATCCGGCATGGAAAGTAAAGCAGCTTGAAAGAGAAGGCATTGAAATCCAGAAAGAACCAGGCGAAGATGAGCTCCTCAAGGAAGGTGTTGTTGACTTCTACTCCTTCTCTTACTACAGCTCACAGGCTGTTGCTGCTCATCCGGAAGAACACGGTGTATCTGAAGGCAATCAGACACAGGGTGTCAAGAATCCTTACCTCGAAGCTTCTGAATGGGGCTGGACAATCGATCCGCTTGGTTTGAGAATCAACCTCAACCAGATCTGGGATAGATACCAGATTCCAATGATGATTGTTGAAAACGGACTTGGTGCTATCGACAAGGTAGAAGAAGATGGTTCCATCAACGATGACTATCGTATCGACTACATGAGAAAGCACATCAAAGTCATGAAGGACGCTATC
>CAJKOS010000164.1 GCA_905201565.1 uncultured Erysipelotrichaceae bacterium | reverse complement strand
TGCAGTAGTGGTTGAAGCAGGAAGCTCCGACTTCTATAAGTCGGAGTAGTTCACAGCACAGTATATGCATATTATGCAGCTGGGTGATTTTGGTTTGGAAAATGATACATATTTTGTGGAAGGACTAACTGTATTACAAAGAAAATTTGGGAGCGGGGAAGTGCTAAGTATGGGGGTGCAGGAATTAAACAGTTCTAATGGAATAGAACTTGAAACACCACTCGATTATGTGTTCCCGGTCAAAAGCGGAAATGATGAAATTGTTGCGTATCGGGTTGTACATAATGATGGAACGCTAAGTCAGGAAATTCCCTATCAGACTGCAGGAATTATGATCAATGGCATATTGCCACTATTTGACAGAACGCCGGATCCGAATGATCAAGGCTATGGGCGTGAAAATAAGGGTGACCTCTTTGGTACTGGTACTACTGCAGAAGGTTCCAACATTGGTTTGTACAATGCCTATACAGATGAATTGATCAGTGGCTTTGATTATGAAGCAGTTGGTGTAACTGAAGAAGGTTATGTACCGGTTAAGGAAGCTGGTAAGTGGGGCTTGTTCAACATTGAGACCAAGACAATGGTTATTCCATGCATCCTGGATGTTATTACAAGTGTGTACAACGGTATGGTGTATGTGGAAATTGATGGCAGAAAGGGTGTATTGAACCTGGCAGAAACATTGGCAGCTGGTGTAGAGATCAATGAAGAAACAATGGCAGAAGTTGTAGTGGATGAAACAGCAGAACCAATGGAATAAAAAAAGAGTAATTCGTTCTGAAATACTCTCAACAAATGTATAATAGCTGAAAAAAATTTTGATTTCAAGACTGGTAAAAGGTATTGTACAAGCTATTATATAAGTGCAAAGAGAAATACAGCAAAGTAAAGCAACAAGAGAAAGGACAAGGGTCGAAAGGAGACCGGGAGGTATCCAATGAAACCAGGAATTTATGAAGGCAGGTAACCAAACCTGCACAGACAATTGAATTCAATTCTGTTATCCGAAACAGCAATGAGCAAGAGAAAACCTGATGTATGATCTCCATAGATGATGTCGTGAGATATCATTAAAAGATCAGTAAGGTGAAAGATTACTGATTCAGATGAGAAGGATTCTGGAATGGAAAAGAGAATATTGAATTCTGTGGAATGAATCTGCTGAAGTAGAGAAAACCAATCATGATGTAAGTAAGCAGAAGAAGTAAGGAAACAGAAAACAATAGGAAGTTGGAAAAGAAAGAATTTGAAACAAAAGAGGTCAGCTGGTAGAAATCCGGAAAACAAATGGAAATCAGAAATGATGAACATCAAGAATTGTTAACAACATGTATTTGAATAATAGAATACATGGAAGGAAACAATGAAATGAACGGATGGAAACAAATGATGATAAAGTAATCAGCCAGAGTAAAGCTGATGAAAAGAAATCAGGAAACGAAAAGCTGAATGTAAAAAATCCAGAAGATCGTAAAGGCAGATAGATCAGGAAAGTCAACCTGTTGAAATAGCAGTGAAGATACGTTGATGAAAGCAACGGACAACAAGTGGAAATAGCTCGTTAGATGTCGATAGTTCTCAGCTTAAAGCTGATAAGGATACAGAATGAATAACAGGAAGCTGGCATGGATTGCCGGCTTTCTTTCGGTTATGGGGTCGAAAACACCCTTTTTGAGATTCTGATTGAATGCTATAATGCTACAGTAGAGAACATCTTTTTATCATAGATGTGTCTTTAGTGAGGAGTATACAATGAAGTGTCTGATATATCTTGCGGAAGGTTTTGAAGAGTGCGAAGCATTGATCGTCTATGATCTACTAAAAAGAGCTAAGATGGAAGCGGAGTTAGTTTCGATCAGCGATGATCTTTTTGTAACTTCTTCCCATGGTCTTACCTATCAGACAGACCGTTTATTCAAAGATGTTGATTTCAGCTCGGTATCATGGCAGACTATGTACTGCAGGAAGTGAAGCCGGAAGACTATGATGTGTTGATTATGCCAGGAGGAAAGCTTGGCACCAGCAATCTTGAAGCCTGCTCAGCAGTAACAGAAGCGATGCAGAAACATTTTGAGGCAGGAAAGCTCACATGTGCAATTTGTGCAGCACCTTCCATCCTTGGTCATCTTGGTATCCTCAAGGGAAGAAAGTATACTTGTTTCCCGGGATTCGATGATGAAAGCTATGGTGGAGACTATCAGATGAAGCTTGCTGTAAGAGACGGTAATGTGATTACTGGCAGGGGGATGGGCGCAACAATTGAGTTTGCCCGTGAAATTCTCAAGACAGCTTTGAATGAAGAAGAGATGAAGGCTGTGGAGAATGGTATCCAGTATGAACATACCTTTGATAAATGATGTGAAAGATTGAATAGAAGGACAGGAGAAAAACAGTATGATCAGTATTTTCACAAGTGATTCAAGTCAGTTCAAGTTCGATGTACTTGTTGAAGTGGCAAGAGAGGCATTGAACAATGACCTTAGTGAGGAAAAAGCTAATGCGATGGCAAAACAACTTGTATCACTGGGCGGAGAGCGGTTCCGCTGCTGCGTATACAAGGAAAGAGAAGTATTGAGACAGCGTGTACGTCTTGCGATGGGCAAGATGGCAAATGATAGTGAAGAATACAAGCCAAAGCAGATCGTTCAGGTTATTGAAGCAGCATGTGATGGTTGTACCATTCAGAAGATTCAGGTAACAGACAACTGCCGTAAGTGCATGAAGAAGGCTTGTATGGCTGCCTGCAACTTCGGTGCGATTTCCATGGGTGCTCACCGTTCTGAAATCGATCCTTCCAAGTGTAAGGAATGTGGCGCATGTGCACGTGCATGTCCATACAATGCGATTGTTGTTACAGAAAGACCTTGCTTTGCAAGCTGCCCGGTACAGGCTATTTCCTGGAATGAAGCAAACATTGCCCAGATTGATGAAGACAGATGCATTAACTGTGGTGCCTGCCTCAAGGCATGCCCATTCGGTGCAATTTCCGATATGAGCTGGGTTTCCCAGGTCATCAAGATGCTCAAGAGCGGTGTAGAAGCATATGCGATCGTCGCTCCTTCCATCCAGGGACAGTTTGAAAATGTACCTCTTCCACAGATCATGAAGGCTGTTGAAATGCTCGGTTTCACAAAGTGCCTTGAAGTCGCCAGCGGTGCTGATGCTGTTGCGTACTATGAAGCAGAAGAACTTGTCAAGCACAAGGAAACAGGTCTTCCGATGACCACATCCTGCTGCCCTGGTTTTGTTAACATGCTGAAGATTCACTTCCCAGAGCAGTATGAAAAGAACAAGAGCACAACGGTGACACCGATGATGGCAACCGCGAGAAAGCTCAAGCTCGAACATCCTGGCTGCAAGGTAGCCTTCGTTGGACCATGCGTTGCCAAGAAGCAGGAAGCAATGCAGGAAGTATCTGCTGTTGACTATGTTCTGACATATGAAGAAGTTTCCGCAATGATGATTGCCAAGGGTATCGATGTGGATGAAGTAGAAGCAGTTGAAGATCTCACTGCATCCAACTACGGCAGAAACTTCGCATATTCCGGAGGTGTTGCAGCCGCCGTTG
>CAJKOS010000163.1 GCA_905201565.1 uncultured Erysipelotrichaceae bacterium | reverse complement strand
TTCATCTCACCACCTGTAGAGGTGGGAGTATTCTGCTGGGGTTTTAGATAAAAGAAGGTGATTTATGGCATGCGGTCAGGCAGATATATGTCAGGGCATACGGCAATGTCCTGTGTAAAGAAAGAAATGCACCGACAGTTTGGAGACGAAATATTGCTGGAGGAGGAAAAGCACGCCTGGGAGCATCATGGATGGTTTTTGTTGAAATTCCAGTATATACCGAAACCATATATGATTCAATTTGAAGGAGAATTTAACTGTTTTAATGTTAGGATAACGAAAGACGATGACACTTATATTGCTTTGAAGAAACTGACTGATTACAGCAATGATCTTACTGAGAAAGATATATGTGATTCCATAGAAAAACTGAAGAATGTACTAATAGGCGATATTGTTTTTTATAGATCCATAAACGGAAAACCCTATCAGGAGATTAATGGAGAGTACTAGTGGATCAAGAGATGAGAGGACTAGTTTCAAATGGATAACAAGTTGGTGAAAAGAAAAATACAGACTTATGAGATTATTTTATGCATTTTTGTACTTGCCGTGGTCGCGGCGGGACTGCTCATGCCGAAGACAGGCCCTCTTGTAATGATCGATGAGATCTGCGACATAGTTGCCATCTGGACTGTATGCATCTATGTGATCGTGCGGATCATACAGTCCAGAGGGCGGTTCCAGGCTTCCGTGAAAGCAGCCCGGATCCTTGTCATAGCCGCATGTGTGGTGATCGGCGTACTGTTTACGAGGAGCACGGCTCTTGACCTTGTGTCCGGGCCGGTGACGGCGCAATTGACGGATATACAGGTCAGCAGATCCCAGGCGCATACAGGTATCTTTTCGCTCCACTACTACCTGACAGGAACGGACAGCCGGGGAGAACGTGTCCGGTTGGAGATATCGGGATATGACTACACCAGACTGTTGGGCAGCAGCGTCACGGTTGAATATTACAGACATACCAGGCGGATCGTAAGGTATCTATAGCGTGCGAGCAGTGTCCGGAACATCCCGGACTATCTGAGAAACTGTAGTCTGGAGAGCGGAAGGAGAAGAAGATGGATATTGTAAATGACCTTATCAGGCGCCGCGCGGCCTGCGAACAGGAGATCGCGGAGCAGGAACGGAAGATACAGGAATACGAAATGGCGTATGAGTCGCTGCGCAGGTTTGACGGAGCTGTAGATACGGCTCAGAGTAATTTCGACAATGTAAATACAGTAAAACTGAACTATATGTTTCTAAAGAGTTTAAGTTTTTAGGAGATTGGATAAACAGAATATGAAAAATGAAGCAGTATATGCAATGTCTTTTGCGAAAATTCATGACTTGTACGTTGCGAAAGTGGAACGAAAGGGAAGAACTAAAGAGGAACTTGACGAAGTGCTTTCATGGCTTACAGGGTACTCTTCTGATCAGATGATAGAACTTGTAAATGGTGGTAAAGATTTGTCAGCTTTCTTTCATGAAGCACCAATGATGAATGATAGACGTTTTCTTGTGCATGGTTCGATTTGCGGTGTCAAAATCGATGATATTCCAGAGCCTTTGATGAAAGATATCCGAATTATGGACAAACTTGTAGATGAACTTGCCAAAGGAAAGGCAATGGAAAAGATTTTGCGTTGAATTTGCATATTTAGAGAAAGTGTTCATAATGAAGACAAAGGAGTTTGCTTATGTGCACTTGTATTACCTATAACAATCTGGGCAGTTTCTACTTTGGCAGAAACTTGGACCTGGAATATTCATTCAATGAACGTGTAGTTATCACACCACGCAACTACTGTTTTCACTTTCATGATGGTTCTTCGTCTTTCAAGCATCCATCACTGATAGGCATGGCATCGGTTGTTAGTGGATATCCGCTGTATGCGGAAGCGGTTAATGAAAGTGGTCTTTGTATGGCTGGTCTTAACTTTCCCGGCACAGCAAAGTATCTCGGGGAAAAGGAAGGCATGTATAACGTTGCGCCATTTGAGTTCATCCCATGGATCTTAACGCAATGTCATACGGTAAAGGAAGCTAAGGAAAAGCTGGAATCCACAAATCTTGTGGCTGTTAATTTCAGCGATCAGCTGCCTGCTGCACCGCTGCACTGGATGATCAGTGATGAAAATAATTCAATTGTAGTAGAACCGATGGAAGATGGTCTGCATATCTTTGATAATCCCTTTGGTGTCATGACAAATAATCCGCCCTTTGATTATCACCTCTATAACATGAATAACTATATGCATCTCAGTGCAGAAAATGCAGTAAACAGGATAGATGATAGCCTTCCGTTAAAAACGTATGCTGAAGGTATGGGGGCGCTAGGTCTGCCTGGTGATTCTTCCTCAGCTTCGCGGTTTGTGCTTGCTTCATTTCTCAAGGCAAAGGCAAGTAGTGAAAACAAGGAAGAATGCAATGTTGCTGAATTCTTCCGTATTCTGAACAAAGTGGCGATGGTCAAAGGATCCGTGGTGACGGGAGGAGGACACCATGATATCACTACCTATTCGTGCTGTATCAATGTAAATACTGGTGTATACTACTACATTACGTATGACAACCTCAATATAGAAGCGGTAGACATGCATCATGAAGATCTCGAAGGGGATGAAGTGATATCGTATCCATTAGTGGAGACCATGGTAATTCACAAACAGAACTAAAAAACGGGTTTCCCCGTTTTTTCATTTTCTCAGGAATGATTTGTCATAATCTGGCATACCTTCTTCATCATCCTTATAACGTTCTGCTCTCATGTGCAGATCATATTTATCACGGAGCTCAGCAAGCTGTTTCATCATTGGTGAGGCATGGTGTTTATCAATAGCTTCCTGATTTTCCCAGCTGTCGATGAGAAGAATGGTTTCCGGATCAGATAGAGATTGGAAATAGATATATTTTAGATTGCCGGGTTCTTTGCGGATAGCATCCGCAATACCTTTTTCTTCCATTTCTCTTGCAAAAGCAAGAGCACTTCCGTTTATGCCGGTGTAATAGAGATTTACGGTAATAGACATAATAGGTTCCTCCTAAATCCAGTATAACATCAAAAAACTCTGCAGTTATGCAGAGCTTTCATTTAATAGATTATAACCGGTGTGTTAATTTCAACATTATTGAATATTGTCTGTGCTGCACTGTAGGGCAGATTGACACATCCATGTGAACCAATGGAATAATAAAGCTGTCCACCAAATGCAGGCTGCCAAGTAGCGTCATGCAATCCGACACCTGTCCAGTCAATTGGCATCCAGAAAGATACCGGGGAACTCCACTTGGAGCCATCCCATGCGGTTCCTTTGAGGGTTGCGTTGCGCTGCTTGTTCCAAATGCGGAAGGCACCAACCGGAGTGTTCTGATTGTGACTTGGCTTACCTGTAACAACATCTGTTTCAAAGAAAAGTTCTCCATTCTGGTAATACCAGAGATGCTGATCAGCAATACTGATTTCAATATAGGTTTTGCCTATATCGCCATTCTCAGTATCTCTAGTCCATGCGGATACATCCCAGGAAGCCGCAACCTCAGCGGTAGTTTTAGCATTCAAGGAATCGCGGATAGTAGTGGCTGGTG
>CAJKOS010000162.1 GCA_905201565.1 uncultured Erysipelotrichaceae bacterium | reverse complement strand
CGATCTTAAGGGGCATCAAAAATATTCCTGATATCGATTTGTCGGCTATTGTGACAGTAGCAGATGATGGCGGATCGACCGGTCGTATCAGGTCTTTATATCAAATACCAGCGATGGGTGATATCCGCAATGTCATGGTTGCCCTGGCAGATCAGGAAACATTGTTTTCCAATCTCATGGACTACCGCTTTGATGACCCGGATGGTACAGAACAGGATATTGCCGGTCATAACCTTGGTAATCTGATATTGACGGCTTTGACAAAGCAGAGCGGTTCTTTCTTCGATGCGATCAGGATCGTCGACGATGTCCTCAATGTCCGCGGTGAAATCATTCCTGCAACAACTGAGGTTATCACATTATATGCCCGTATGGCAGATGGGGTAATCGTTGCCGGGGAGGCAAACATCCCCCATATCGATAACCGTATTTCCAGGGTCTTCTACCAGGAAGATGTCAAGGCGACACCAGAGGCAGTAAAAGCCATTGAACAGGCTGATCTCATCATCTTTGGTATCGGTTCTGTATACACAAGCATATTGCCTAATGTCATCATTCCCGGCATCCAGGATGCCCTGTATAAGGCAAAGGGACGCAAGGTCTATTTCTGCAATGCGATGACACAGCCTGGTGAAACAGATGGTTACAGTGTGGAAGACCATGTGCAGGCACTTGGCACACATGGTGTACATGTGGATACGGTCATTGTCGCAGATGATGAAATACCAGAAGAAAATATCAGAAGGTATGAGGCAGAACATGCAAGTCCTGTTTTCCTGAAGGATACAGAACATGACTACCAGATTATCAGAAGGTCATTGCTCGACTTTGATGGTGGCCTGATCCGCCATGATGCTCATAAGATTCACAAGGTCACAGAAGACCTGCTCAACGGGGTGATCTGATGTCGTTTTCATCAGATGTAAAGAATGAGACAGCTGGTATTGAACTGAATGGCAATGATGCGCGGGCTGAATTATCAGCCCTCATCCAGATGAGCTCTTCCCTGTCCTTTTCCACAAGGGGAATGGCCATCTCTGTCACATTGGAAAATGCGGCAGTTGCCCGTACGGTTTACCGGCTGATCAAGGAACGCTACAATGCGGATATCAATCTTTCTGTCAAACGGAAGATGAACCTGCATAAGAATCTGATCTATGGACTGAGGATCTATACCGATGCGGTAGAAATACTCAGAGACCTTGGGATTTATAGTGCAAGGGGATTGTTGGAAAAGCCATTGCAGAAGATCGTGAGCAGTGATTCTAATGCAAGGGCATATCTGTCCGGGGCATTTCTTGCCTCGGGTAGTGTGAATCCACCCGAGAAGACAAACTACCACCTGGAGATGACGGCTTCCAATGAAGAACATGCCCGCTTTCTCATTGAGTTATTGAAGAGGTTTGATATCAGTGCAAGGATGATATCGAGGCGTGGCAAGAGTGTTGTCTATATCAAAGCAGCCGAGAAGATTGCGGATTTTCTTCGCATTATCGGTGCTAACGATGCGGTTATGAAGTTTGAAAATATCCGCATATCCCGTGATTTTACGAATAGTCTTACAAGATTGAACAACTGCGATGTGGCAAATGAGGTCAAGTCGCAGACCGCAGCCCGCAAACAGCTGGAGGATATTGCCCGCATCGAAGAGATGCGTTTGCATCCAGGGGAGAAGTTACAGATTGTGATGGACCTCAGGAAAGAAAATCCCGAGGCTTCTTTGTTGGAACTATGTGCGCTGTATGAAGAAAAGACAGGTACTGCAGTTTCCAAGAGCGGTATGAAACACCGGTTTGTGAGAATTCATGAACTGGCTGAGAAAGGAGGAAAACAGTGATGTACAGATTTGATGGGTTTTGGGCACTATTGATTATCATCGCCATTATTTTCTTCTTCCTGTTTATCATCCTGCCGTTTTTGTGGCCGCTATTGCTTGTTTTTGCGATCATGTCCATCTTTGGTACAATACGGACAAGGCTGTATGTAAACAAGACGCGCAAAGAAGCAGAAAAGCTGTATGAGCAGCAGCGCAATGCATATGAAAACAAAACTGGCGCAGGACATGGGGATGTCATAGATGCGGAATATGAAGAGAGGGAGGGATGATCATGATTGTCAAAGCAGTGAAAGAAGATCTGGCTGAGCTCAGGGAATTGTGGAAAATCTGCTTTCCGGATGAAGATCCTGGTTTCCTGGAATTCTTTGGCAAGAACCGGTGGGATCCTTCTTATTGTTATGTTTCCAAAGAAGATGGAAAGATCGTTTCCACACTCACCCGCATTCCTCATGCCATCATGTTCAATGGCAAGGTGCTCTCTGTGAGTATGATCACCGCAGTGGCAACACTTCCCGATTACCGCAACCGCGGGTATATGCATGATCTGTTGCGGACGGTGACGGATGCCTGTGAACATTCAGAGCTTCTGACATTTATCAAAACAGAGGAACCAGCTCTTTATGAACCATTTGGTTTCCGCAGTGCATTTCCACGCAATGCCTATATGATCAGAAGAAGGGATCTCAAGCGCGTATCTCCATTTGGTATTGCCTATGAGGTAAAGGCACTGGATATGTTAAAGGTCTACAGTGCCTACATCCGCAGGTTCAACGGTTTCTATACACGTGATCTTCGTGACTTTGTGACATATCGCAAAGAGATTATATCGACGGGTGGAAAGATCATCGGTTACTTCAACAGCCATGACCGGATTGATGGTTATGCGGCTGTGCGCATGCAGGGCACGAACCTCTATGTGGATGAGCTTGTGTACCTCGATAGTGTTTCCCTGGTGAAATTGTTGAATGCGTGTCTTGCGGAAAGGCCATATGTGCACTTCCATACATCCGGGGCAGAGAACCTCGATCCGATGTTTCCAAATGCTGAAAAGAAGAAGTATGACAGTGTCATGGTGCGCATCAACAACTTTGAATTGTTCAACAAGTTGTTTGGGGCAGATGCCACAAATGTATCCCAGGCACTTTCGATTTCCAAAAAGCCATTGAATATGAATGAATCATATTGATGCTCAGGCGGTGTCACTTTTGTGAAACCGCTTTTTCAATTTGCGGATAAATTCACTTTTTGTGCCATATGTGACACTTTTCTCAATTGACTAACAGTATATGTCATTCTATAATTTAAGCGCAACAAAGGAGGTCTAGAAAAAGACAATATGACAGATGTAAGAGTTGCAATTAATGGTTTTGGACGTATCGGTCGTCTTGCTTTCAGACAGATGTTTGTATCTGAAGGTTATGAGGTAGTTGCTATCAACGACCTGACAACACCTTCTATGCTGGCATACCTTCTGAAGTATGACACAACTCACGGTAAGTGGGGTCATGAAATCTCTTCCGACGACGAAAAGGGTACAATTACAGTCGACGGTCATGAGATTCGCATCTACGCTGAAAAGGATGCTGTGAACTGCCCTTGGGGTGAACTCAATGTTGATGTAGTTCTCGAATGCACAGGCTTCTATACAAGCAAGGCTAAGTCCCAGGCTCATATCGATGCTGGTGCTAAGAAGGTTGTTATTTCTGCTCCTGCAGGAAACGACCTGCCAACAATCGTTTACAGCGTAAACGAAAAGACTCTGACACCGGAAGACAAGATCATT
>CAJKOS010000161.1 GCA_905201565.1 uncultured Erysipelotrichaceae bacterium | reverse complement strand
GCATTCATCTCACCACCTGTAGAGGTGGGAGTATTCTGCTGGGGTTTTAGATAAAGAAGGTGTCATAAAGGCAATTGTTGTGACAAGTTTTTCCAGTGAAAGACTGCAGGATCTGTTTCTGCATAATGAAATCAAACCGATGGTGAACCAGATTGAAACAAATGTGTGGTTTCAGCGCAAAGAGGAAGAAGAATTCCTGCGCAAAGAAGGCATTGCCCATGAGGCATGGTCACCATTTGCGGAAGGAAAGAACGATGTCTTCAACAATCCTCTTCTGAAAGAAATTGCCGCAAAGTATGGTAAATCTGTTGGACAGGTCATGTTGAGATGGCTTTTGCAAAGAGATGTGATCATCATTCCAAAAACAGTGAGAAAAGAACGGATGAAAGAGAATGTCGATCTGTTTGATTTCACACTGGATGAAGAAGATATGCATGCAATTGCCACCCTGGATACAAGAAAGAGCCTGATTCTCGATGATTAGGATCTTGAAACAGCAAGATGGGTTGGCACTGTACACTATGATCTTTAATTGAACGGATAGTAAAACAGCCTCTTTAATGAGGCTGTTTTACTATTCTGCTTTGAGAATTGTCATTTCTTCTTCTTTTAATGAATCAAGATAAGAAGAAGGTACAGCTGCACAGATGACTGGCTGCTGTAATGCTCTGGCTAACATATGTGCATAGGTGTGCAGGTCATCAATAGTTGTTTCAACCATTCTTCTGCGGTTATGGGCACGGTCTTCATAGGTGATGTTGCTGAAGTAGCGGGTATCCGCAACCGCAATCTTTGAAGAAGGGGAGAGCAGTGGTGTACTTGCGGCTACTGCACCGATGATGTACTGGTCGATGGCAAGTTCTTCATCTGTTTTGGATAAATAGTCTGGAATGGAACGTATTGCGGAAAGGGAATGCGGAATGGATGGGTCACGATAGGAATAGGCAGAGAAGATACCATTGGTACCAATCGATGCCCTTGCCCCATAGGAACCACCTTTGACACGCACTTCACTCCACATCCAGTCATATGTCAACAAATGTGACATCACACTCATTGATGAATCATATTCCCCTGCCTTTGCGGCTAGTGCTACATAGCCGATACTGCCAGGAATTTCAATGATTTCCTTGTCTCCATGAAGCAATGGATAATGGACCATTGCCCTGTTTGCTTCACCATATGGAAGGGAATCGATGAATGTCTCTATAATTCCTTCATTTTCTTCTCCGGTAATGGAAGAGGTGAGGCGGCTTGCGATGAAGAGGTTTTCTGTATAGAGTGCACAATCATTGATGAAGAGATCAATATCTTCTTCAAAGTGGGCATTGAAATGGTTCAGCCAGAGGTACTTTTCATAGCCGGATGTGAATTCCTTGAAGGCACCATCGGCAGTGAGGTGGCTCAATGTGCGCACACCCGCAAAGGCATGACCATTATCGGTTAATGCCTGCTGGTAAGCGATGACGGTCTGCTTCAACAGGGGAAGGATGGCTTCTTTTGTAAAGATGGTAGTGGTTAATATTTCATGGATTAACTGCTGTGCTTTGTCGCAGTTTTCTTTGAGAACTGCACAGCGCACCACCAATAGTGGTGTGGTCTTTTCTATATCGTTGACTTTGGAAACAGCAGATACTGAGAAGCTCAGCGAACCGATAGTCTTCTTGATTTCCTTTTGTAATTCCTTGACGGAATAGTTCTTTGTTGGAAGGTCTGTGAGCAGGGAAACATAGAAACTGAGGGAAGAAAGCATGTTTTCCGGTATGCCGGCAAGGTTGAAGTAATAGTTCATATAGACAATGCCGGAATCTTCTGCAGGATAGATGAGCAGTGGCACATGGCGGTATTCCTTTGTATTGCGGTTATCCTTCCGTGGTAATACCTCTACATCGCTGATCGCAAGTTTTGGAAGAGTAGCCAGTGCTTCTTCACTGTCTGGTTCTTTCTGCCATGTGTCAAGGGCTTCATTTTCCCGGATCATCTCTTCGATGGTTTCTTTGTTCCAGGAAGCTTTGATATCCGCAAGGCGTTTCTTTTCTTCCAGTGCCCTTGTTTTGCCAAGGGTGTTGGAAGGCGTGAATAGAATTGTCTGGATATGTTCTTTGTCCAGGAAGAATTCTTCTAACAGCTTTTCATAATAACCACTGCCATTTTTCTCATGAAGTGCTTCATAGACAGTGCTCAAAGAAAGATACATGGATGGATCATCGCAATAGAGCCATGATTCCATCACTTCTTCCGCATTGATGATACCGGCTGGTTCACTTCTTTCCCGGTACCGGAATTCCATCTGGTTGAGGGTGGCGGTGATTTCTTCTTCATCCAGTCCGTTTGTAAGAAGGTTCTGGATTGTTTCATCGATGACTGCTTTGATCTCATCGAGTTTGTCTTTCTCTGTATTCCGGATGAGCAGGATGGCAAAAGGCTGCTGAATGCCATCCATCAATACAAATTCCACATCTTCGCATAGTCCTTTATCGAGCAATGCCTTTTTGAGTGGAGAATCATTGGAACTTGTCAAAAGGGAAGTCAGAACATTGAATGCGATGTTCTTTTCCCTGTCCGCATAGGACATCATGATCTTTGCAAAGGCAAAGATTGTCTTGTCTTCTTCCGATTCACCATCCTGGATTTCATAAGGAAATTCATGCAATGAAGCAGGGAGTATCGTCTCTTCTGGGATGGAAAAGGATAGTGTCTTTTTGTCATAGGCAGAAAGACACGCATCGATGAGGGGGAGTACGGCATCGAGGTCGATTTCTCCATCAAGGAATATATACGCGTTGGATGGATGGTAGAACGTCCTGTGTGTTTCAAGGAACTGTTCATAGGAAAGATCGGTAATATGATCCGGGCTGCCACCGGAATTAAACCGGTAACAGTTATCTTTATACAGGACAGTACATGTCTTATCGACGATGCAGTCATCGATGGAAGAAGTAGCACCTTTCATCTCATTGAGGACAACACCTTTGTATACGAGTTCATCTTCAGGATGGCGCAGTTCATAATGCCAGCCTTCCTGTTCAAAGATATGTCTGTTGTGGTAGATGGAAGGGTGGAATACCGCATCGAGGTAGATGGAGACAAGGTTCATGAAATCTTTGTGGTTTCTTGAGGAAACCGGAAACATGGTCTTGTCGGAAAATGTCATGGCATTGAGGAAGGTGTTCATACTGCTCTTGAGCAGTTCGACAAATGGTTCTTTGACAGGATATTTGTCACTGCCATTGAGAACGGAATGTTCAAGGATATGGAATACACCGGTATCATCCTGGGGGATGGTTTTGAATGCGATAGAGAATGTCATGTTATCGTCATCGCGATGGAGATAGCAGAGCTTTGCGCCTGTTTTGGCATGTTCCATGATGGTCATGGTGCCATGGCAGTCTTTGAGTTCCTGTGTTTTTACTATGTTAAATCCAGCAATGGATTGCTTTATTTCTGTCATATTCATGCCTCCAATGAAGTAATGCATACATTATACTTTTTTATATGGTGATGCGCATTTATTTTGTTTGTAAACGTTTGCACAAGATTGAATATTTGCGATAGAATATTCTTTGGAGGAAATACAAAAATGAAGATTCTTGTGACAGGTGGCACCGGTTTTATTGGCAGCCA
>CAJKOS010000160.1 GCA_905201565.1 uncultured Erysipelotrichaceae bacterium | reverse complement strand
TGTTCTTTGCCATCTTCTGATTGAATCTCGATCACTACTTTATGTGGCAGACATACGATCGTTTCTCCTGATTTCTCGATTGCTTTATGGTCTGCACAGATCTGGTCTTTACAGTCTGCTTTTTTCATTGTAACTTTTCCATCTTTGATCTGCATGACGTTCGTGCCATTTTTCTCTGGAATCTGATAAATTTGATCTTTCTTGATGGATGTTTTGTATACTTCTTTTCCTTCAACTGTCACGATCACTTCTTTTCCGTCTTTTTTAATAATACCTTCCTCAGGCTGGTAAAGTCCGAAAAGAACAGACATCAGGGTTGATTTGCCTGCACCATTTTCACCAAGGAGTGCGTGAATTTCGCCTTTCTTCAGCCGGAGGGTGATATCGTCATTGGCAATAATGCCCGGGAAACGCTTTGTGATATTCAGCATTTCTATGGCATACGGAGCTTCCATGATTATTCTCCTCCTTCTAAGTGATTCCCGCAGACTGCGGTATACCATAATAAATTATATAAAAAAAGACCGCCATGCGAAAGTGGCGATCTTTTCAAATTAGCAATTACTTCAGGGAACCCTGATCGTCAACTGCAACAACTTCAGTTTCTGGCATTGCTTCTGTGCCATCGTCTACAGTGATTTCACCATTGTAGAGCTTTGCAACGAGTTCGTTGTAGTCATCTTCTGTGAAGTTGTCATCCCACTGTGTGGAAGATGGCAGCTGTACATAGTTCTCTTCAGAATTCTCAGAAACAAGACCGAGGTTCTGGATTGTGCCCTGGTAGTCAGCCCAGTTACCAGCATCAATATCAGAAAGAACTGTGTCTACAGTAGCCGCAAGACCCTTCATAGCAGAAGTAACTGTCATGCCTTCACCATAAGCAGCATCGATGATTGGAGCCTGGTCAACGTCGACACCGATAACCTTGCCATCAACCTTGGCAGCAGCTTCAGCAGCAGATGTATAGATACCACCACCGGAAGCGAAGACTACTTCAGTACCATCACCATACCATGTGTCCATACGTGCAGTAACATCGGCATTACCAGCAAATGCACCACCGTAGATGTACTTCAGTTCAACATCTGTAAGACCAAGTTCAACAGCCGCATCATCTGCGCCCTGTACATAACCAAAACCATAACGGATAACAGCAGGAACAGCCATACCACCGAGGAAGCCGAGCTTTGTATAGCCAAGCTTAACAGCAGCGTAACCAGCCATGTAACCAGCGATTTCTTCATGGTAAACAGCAGAGAACAGGTTGCTTGGGATTTCCCAGTCAGGATCGCCATCCTTGACACCAGCTGCTGAATTGAAGTCAGCCTGTGCTACGTCAAGAGCGAAGAACTTGACATCCGGATACAGTTCAACTGTATCAACGATAGCCTTGGCAAATGCGAAGCCTGGCATAACGATAACGTTATAACCTTCTTCAATTGCTTCTTCAATGGAAGCTACTCTGTCCGCATCCGCATCAGAAGCAGGCTTCTTATAAGTGAATTCATAGCCCTTTTCTTCGCAGTATGCCTTGGAAGCTTCATAAGTTGTCTGGTTGAAGGACTGGTCAGTGATGTCACCATAGTCTGTAACCATCGCAACCTTCATACCGGAATCAGTACCAGCAGTTTCACCACCGGTAGTCTCACTGTCTGTGTTTGATCCGCCACAAGCCACGAGGCTGATGCTCATCAAACCAGCAAGAGCTGCAGATAAGAATTTTTTCATTTCTTTCCTCCCTGCGATCTTTCACGCACCTTCATTGTAAGTTTTTCTTCTCTCAATAACAAGCATAAAACATACACTTAACATAAATCTAACAATTTTACTCCTGTTATTGGCTAATGTGCCATCCATCCTGTCTGTGCAACCATTTGGAAAACAGCCTCATTCCATGTATAATACTTCCGCAAATAAAGGAGGTACCTTATGGAAAAAGCAGAAATCGTCAAAATGGGCATCAACGGAGAAGGCATAGCCTACATCCATCATAAACCCGTATTTATCAAAGGTGCTTTCCCGAAAGAAACCGCAGAATTTGAAATCACAGAAGAAAATGAGCGATATACAAAAGCAGCTGCCACAAAGATTCTGACACCAAGTGAAGAACGAAGGAAACCACTCTGCCCTCATGCAGAAAGCTGTGGTGCCTGTGCATTGAGTGCCATGGACCACAAAGCACAATGTTACTGGAAGAAAGAACTGCTCATCGAAGCACTTGAAAAATATGGCAATGTGAGCCGTGACCTTGTACGGGAAGTCCATAGCGATCATAGAGAAAGAGGCTACCGCACACAGTGCAAAATGCCTGTACAGACAGTGGATGGCAAACTGGTAAGCGGCTTATATGAAGCCGGCACAAACCATTTCCAGCCAATTGACCATTGTATCGTACAGGATGAAACACTTGAAAAGACAAGACTTGCCATCCTGAACATCCTCAGTAAAGCAGGTTTTCCTGCCTATAATCCAAAGACAAAAAGCGGTCTGCGCTACATCGTCGTGCGCACCCTCAACGGCAGATCACAATGCACACTCATCACTGGAAGAGACATCATAAAAGAAGAAATCATTGACAAGATCATGTCTATCGATGGTGTCACCTCCCTGTTTCAAAGCATCAACACCATGCGCAATGCAATTGACATCTTTGGCAGTGCCTGCCGGAAACTGGCAGGTGAGGACTACCTCACCTTCAATATAGATGACATCTCTATCTCCCTTTCCCCTCGTGCCTTCTTTCAGCTCAATGCAAGACAGGCTGAAGAACTCTACCGCATGGCAGTCAATAAGATCGACCCATGTGAAACACTCGTGGAGGCATATTGCGGAGTTGGTGCGATGTCATTACTTGCTCATACAAAAGCACAAAACATCATCGGTATTGAATCTATTGAAGATGCCGTAAAGGATGCAGAATACAATGCAGAACAAAACAACATCGAAAATGCCCAGTTCATCTGTGCCGATGCAGCACAAGGATTACAGACCGTCCTGCAGGAAAGAGCAGTGGATACATTGCTCGTCGATCCACCACGCTCTGGTATGGATGATAAGATGCTGGAAACCATTCTTTCTTCCTCCATCAAAAAGATCATCTACATTTCCTGTAACCCGGCAACCCTGGCAAAGAACCTGAAAGTCCTCAAGAAAGACTACCAGGTTGTGACCGTCATTCCATTTGACCTCTTTCCGGATACACCACATATTGAAGCCATTGCTGTATTGCAAAGAAATGGCACTTTCTCCAAAAAGAAGTCAAGACGCAGAAAATACGGCAGAAAGAAGAAGGCATGAAATACCAGATCGATCAAAACCATCTTGCAGTGACCCTCAGCAGATCATATGAAGGAAAGACGCTGCACCACTTCTTTGATAACTACAAAATATCCCGTCCAAAGCGCTATAACCTGTTACAAAGCGGACTGGTCACAATAGACGGAACAAGCACAAAGAATGGAGAAACCATCCTCCATGACCATATGGTACTTTCCCTTCCTTTGGAAAGTGGTGACATCGATTGGAAGCCAGCTGATCAGCCATGCACGGTAGTCTATGAAAATGCCTTTGTCTATATTGTCCATAAGGAACCAGGCATCATCATCCATGCTGCACAAGATGATCCT
>CAJKOS010000159.1 GCA_905201565.1 uncultured Erysipelotrichaceae bacterium | reverse complement strand
TTCAGCATTCATGAGCCAGCCGTATGTATCCTGGCCTCCTCCGCCTACTTCAATATCTGCACCGCCTGTTGTCTTGAATGGACGCGTTGTATAGAGTGTATTGTAAGTCGATTCGAGTTTTTCAACATAGGCAGTGAGCTTTGTTTCATCAACAGATACCGTATTATCCGCATTGCGGATAAATAGATCTGCGAGTTCTTTGCCCTGCAGTTCTTCCTTGGCACCGGACATGTCGATGGTCAATGTCATATTGTTTATGTCCTGCAGGATGGATAGAGCATTTTGCAGTCCTTCATCTTCAGAGGTAACCGATGGAGCAGGGTAACATTCTGCCGCAGAAAGATCAAGTTCAGTTTGTTCTTCACTGAGTGCTGTCTTTACTGCTTCCTTCGTCTTATCTTCTATTGCCTTTGTCCCTTGTACTTCAGGAATGATTTCATAGACATCATCCACAAGATCAATATAGGCATCCTTTGGATCGGTGAGATCATCAGCTGATAGGGCATGGAGTTCCATGATCTTTTCATCAAGTGCATCTTCATCATAGGTGAATTCGAAACTTTTCTCGATGTTTGTATCCTGGAATAAGGTCATTGGCCATGCCATCGGATTCTGGGAGGCAAGAAGGGACATGATGTCGCTGTCTTCGACATGGATTTCATAATCGATGTCATCGAAGACGATTTCTTCTGTAACATCTTCTCTTTCTTTTACCGTCAATGACAGGTCACTTGAATCTTTGAGAAGATCCGTTGCCTGAATCGCTGTCAGGTTACTGACATCGTGACCATTGATGAAAGTCCTTGATCCAAAATGGGATGAATAGTAGTATGCTCCAATGCCATAACCTGCCGCAACGACAGCCGCAACACAGGCAACTGATATCAGAGCAATCTGGGATTTTTTCATAAACTGTATTCTCCGTCAATGCATAAAACTGAAAGCATAATAAAAAAACTGCTGTTCAAGCAGATTTCCTTCCCATGCCGCACTTGGAACGGATAGTCTCCGCTCGATTCGCAGCTGTTCAGCATCCCTGCTGGACTCCCGTATTATAGTATAAAAAATGTCTGTGGGATATCACTTTTTCACAAATTGTTCACATAATCAGCTTTTTTTCCGGTTTTGTTCAACTTACGTTACAATAGATATAGAAAAAAGGGGTAAATATGGATCTTTTTGACACTGAAACAAATGAAAATAATGCACCACTTGCGGCAAGGATGAGACCTGTCTCACTTGAAGAAGTGGTTGGACAACAACATATTATTGGCAAAGATAAACTGCTCTATCGGGCAGTGAAGGCAGATAAGCTAGGTTCGATTATCTTTTATGGTCCTCCAGGTACCGGCAAGACAACCCTGGCAGATGTCATTGCCCATACCACCAAGGCAGAGTTTTGTCAGGTCAATGCGACTATAGCAGGAAAGAAAGATCTTGAAAGTGTGGTGGACAAGGCAAAGTTCAACCTTTCTGCCTATGGCAAAAAGACCATTCTTTTCATTGATGAAATCCACCGCTTTAACAAAGCACAGCAGGACTTCCTGCTTCCCTATGTTGAAGATGGTACGGTGATATTGATCGGGGCAACAACAGAAAATCCCTATTTTGAAGTCAACAGTGCATTGTTATCACGTTCCCGGATATTTGAACTCAAACCTTTGACAAAAGAAGATCTTCTGGTGTTATTACACAGAGCTTTGGAAGATCCTTTCAAGGGTGTTGCCAAGGATATGGTCACCATGAGTGAAGAAGCATGTGCATTTCTTGCGGAAGCTGCCGATGGTGATGCAAGAGCTGCGTTGAATGCATTGGAGCTTGCAGTGCTTACAACAGACAGAAGTGATGATGGCTATATCCATATTGACTTATCTGTAGCAGAGGAATGTATTCAGAAAAGGGCAGTGCGCTATGACAAAGATGGTGATAACCACTATGATACGGTATCTGCTTTCATCAAGTCGATGCGGGGATCTGATCCTGATGCGGCTTTGTACTACCTTGCACGGATGTTAACAGCCGGGGAAGATGTGCGCTTCATTGCAAGACGTATCATGATAGCAGCTGCTGAGGAATGCGGTATTGCGGATCCACGTGCCCTTGAAGTAGCAACGGCTGCTGCACTTGCGGTAGAGCGCATCGGTATGCCGGAAGGACAGATTATCCTGGCGGAAGCTGCCGTCTATGTAGCAACTGCTCCAAAATCCAACGCTTCAAGCAACGGCATATTGCTTGCTATGGAAGAAGTACAGAAATCCGGCAGTCTTCCAATACCACCATATCTCAAAGATGCCCATTACAGTGGGGCAGAGAAACTTGACCGTGGCATCGGCTACCAATATGCCCATGACTATGAAAACCACTATGTCCGCCAGCAATACCTCCCTGATCGAATCAAAGACATGCCATTTTACTGCATGTCCGATGTTGCCTATGAAGGAAGATTGCAGAAGTATTATCAGATGATTGGCAAACCATACCATCATGAGGAGAAAAGAAAGAAATGAAATTGAAAGAACTGTATCGTAACTGTCGTACCATAAGGCGGTTCAGACAGGAAGAAATTCCAGAAGAAGATCTCATCGATATCATCGATTCTGTCCGCTATGCCCATTCAGGTAATAACAAACAGAAACTGAGATATTATCTCGTGCAGTCTGATGAAGGCTGCAAAGCCTGTGCAAATCTTGTGCACTATGCAGCACTATTGCCTCATGAAATTGGTGAACCAGAGGAGAATGAACGTCCCACAGCCTACATTGTCATCGCTTCACCTGAAGATTCAAAGATCACCCATATCGATGCTGGCATTGCTTCACAGATGATCACAGCCGCTGCTTATGAAAAGGGCATTGGCAGCTGTATCATCGTGAACTTTGTTCCATCATTGATGGATGAAGCCCTGCATATCAGTGAAGGCTATCATGCAATGCTTGTTGTGGCACTGGGATATCCGGCATGTACTTCTGTTGTGGAAGAATGCAAAGACATGAATACCGCCTATTGGATAGATGAGGATGGTGGCTGGCATGTGCCAAAGCTTTCCGTAAAAGATCTTGTTCGAAAAAGATAGATATGTGGTAATATTTTTTGGCAATGTCAACTTCTTCGTTAAAACGTCAGAAACTCTCGAAGAGGGTCGGTTGTACGAAGGAGGTTTTTACTATGAACAAAATGGAATCCATGGAAGTGAAAAGACTTGTTTTCAGCATGTCTTTGCCAATTATCATTTCCATGCTTGTACAGGCACTGTACAATATCGTCGACAGTATTTTTGTTGCGGGCATATCCCAGGATGCACTGCTATCGGTATCGCTATGCTATCCGATACAGACCATCATGGTCGCTGTTGCCTGTGGTCTTGGGGCGGGTTTCAACACCGTACTTGCCGGGTATCTTGGTGAAAAGAACTTTAAGATGGCAGACCATACATTGAGCCATGGCATTTATCTGTCTCTCATCTGTGCATTGTTGTTTGCGATCTTTGGCATGTTTTGTGCAGAATGGTTTCTCAGCTTTTTTACAACACAGGACCATGTCATAGCCATGGGTGCTGCCTATATCCGCATCTGTACCCTGTTTTCCTTTGGTGTCTTTGTACAGATTACCTATGAGCGCATCATGCAGGC
>CAJKOS010000158.1 GCA_905201565.1 uncultured Erysipelotrichaceae bacterium | reverse complement strand
GCCTGCCACAAGGTCGGCATAGATGATGACCTTGTCTTCCTGATTGCTGTTCTGCATGTTTTCGTTGTAAGCATCGAGGATGTCCGTAATCTCTCCCTTAGCAGCAAAGTCCACCGGATAGATATCGATTTCTTCTGGGGAATCTTCATCCGCATAGCCAAGGGTTGTGAGGTTAGTCTTGTAAGAACTTTCCGTATTGTTCATGAGCGAGGACATCATTTCCGCAATTTCATTGGCTGACATGTTCACCTTGATGACATTGGCAAATGCCTCGGGGTCAATGTGGAACATGGATTGCATGTTGGTGGAAAGAGAGCTCATGACAGTGCTCATGGAATTGGTTAACTGGGCACTGACCTGTTGGAGAATGTTTGTGGTGGCAGAGGAAATTTGTGAGGATAATGTGTTTGTAAAGGAAGACATGGATGACTGTAATACCTGTGTCATGGCACTGGCGATGCTGGTGGTATCGACCATAGAAGAGACGGTGTTCTGTATGGTTTGTTGTACGGTATCGCTGTTGAGGTAGGTTTCAAAGGAAGAAACGATAGCTCCACTGTCCACATAGCCATGTGCCTTTGCATAGGTATCATAACCAGTGGAGAGTGTGTTGAGGAAGTTTGTGAGATTTTCTTCACTAATTTCAATGGACACAAGGGCAGAAACAATGGTTTGGGATTGTTGCTGGAAGAGGGTCTCTGCCTGTTCACTTTGCATATATGCTGCGATGTTTGTTTCAAAATCTGTTGGATCAGGTTGTGTCAAAGCAAACTGGGCATAGTCATTCATGATGGTTTCAACCATCGCCTGAAGTGCTTCTGGAGAAAGAACTGCAGAAGCTTCATCACTGATGAGGGATGACACAAAGTCAGAGAGTATGGCTTTGCCTTCATCGGTTTTAATGAATTCCAATAAACCTGTGGAATATTGCTCGAGGGTTGATGGATCATAGCCCTCAATGAGGGTGGTGAAGAGGCTGGATAACTGTTCTTCACTGATCGTGATGTTTGCGGCATCGATGATGGTTTGTATATCTGCAGCGGACAGCGTTGGCAAGGCACTGGAAAGTGCGGAAGGATCGATCATATTGGAAGTATCGATTGAAGAAAGATCGAAGTTCAATGCGGATGGATCCATAGATAGTGCAGATGTATCAATGGCAAAGGCTTCTGACAATGCGGTTTCATCTACAGTGAACAAATCTTCCATGGAGAAGCTCTCCGCTGCATTTTCATCTGTGAAGGACTTTCCAGTAAACACATTGATGTCTGGGTTATCGAGCTGTGCTTTGACGACATCGCTGTTTTGCGCTTCCTCCATCAGTTCAATTGTCAAAGAAGCAGGATAGTAAATCCCCGTCTGTAACATGAGGGTATCGCTGTCTGGAACTGGCTGTACAATACCGGAAATGACCATATCTTCTGTCTCGTCGAGCAGGGCATTCAGCTTTGTGGTGTCATTTTCAAAGCTTGTGTACACATTGTGCTTTGCATCATACTGGTATGTGCTGGAAGGACTGATGACTTTGAACGTCATGCCAAGGAAGGAATCGTAGCTGTATGTTTCATCATATTCCTTGAGGTCCACATTCTGTCCTGACTGCATGGCCTGCATCATTTCCTGCATTTCAGAGCGGTCACGGAAACCAAGGGTATACATCAAAGTGTCGGTGACCATACCACCATCTGTTAATACAAGAACACATTCATGGCTGTTTTCTGGCCAGTGACCTGCCCGTACCATGTACTGGTCTTCATAGAGTGTTTTATCTGCTGGCAGCTCATTGAAGGAGCCACCGGTGCTTGTGGTCATGGCGGTGCCTGTGGAAGAGGTGCTGGAAGGGTTGACTTTGTAATAGCCATCGTCTTCTTTCTGGTAGATGGATGGTGTGACATCATAGGTGTAGCGTATACTGCGGGCATATTGATCGATGCTCGATTCATCGCTTTCGAGGTAGTTCTTCAGTGATTTGAGGTCATTGTCGCTCATGCCGGAGAACATGCTGGAAATGGTATCGACTACCTTGATGGTGTCATCGTCTTTGTTATTTGCATTTTGTGCTCCTTCCGCATTTTCAATGATGCTTGAAGAAACATTGGTCATGATGGAGGCGAGGTTATAGCCAACACTTGTGATCTGTAATGGATATTCTGCCATCGCTTCCTGTTCGATGGAGGCGATGTAGGCATTGGCACCGGTACTCAGTGACATGATCAATGCAATACCTATAATACCGATGGAACCTGCTGCGGAGACAAGGAATGTTCTTGCTTTTTTGGTGAGCAGGTTATTAAAGCTGAGAGACAGTGCTGTTTTAAATGACATGGAAGATTTTCCGGTCTTTTTGACAACACCTTCTTCTTTCTGTTCAAGGTTGTATGGATTTGTATCATGGATGAGCTTTCCATCCTTGATGGTGACAATGCGGGTCGCATATTCCTTTGCAAGTTCCGGGTTATGGGTGACCATGACGACAAGGCGGTCTTTTGCGACCTGCTGCAGCAGGTTCATGACCTGTACGCTTGTTTCTGAGTCAAGTGCACCGGTAGGTTCATCCGCCAGGACGATGTCTGGATCATTGACAAGGGCACGGGCTATCGCAACTCTTTGCATCTGACCACCGGAGAGCTGGTTTGGTTTCTTGTGTGCCTGTTCTTTAAGACCAACCGATTCGAGGGCATCCAATGCCCGCTGTTTTCTTTCAGCTCTAGAAATACCGGAAATAGTCAATGCCAGTTCTACATTTGCCAGCAATGTCTGATGGGGAATGAGGTTATAGCTCTGGAAGACAAAACCGATCGTATGGTTGCGGTAGTAGTCCCAGTCAGAGTCTTTGTATTTTCTGGTGGTAAGACCATTGATGATGAGCTCACCAGAGTCATAGCGGTCAAGACCACCGATGACATTTAAAAGCGTGGTTTTACCAGAACCTGATGGTCCAAGTATTGCCACAAATTCGTTATCGCGCAGGTTCAGGCTGACACCGTCGAGTGCTTTCTGCACAAGGCTGCCAGTCCGATACTGTTTTTTGACATTTTTGACCTGTAACATGTCTTCGTCTCCTGTAAAATCACAGTCCATTGTACCATAGGAAGAATTTGCACTATCTGAACATATGGTGACAATTTAGCTGTTGAACAACACATTTGCAAAAATCAAGTATGTATATCTTACAATTGCAGGGTATGATGGATGTGGTCAGGGAGGAAGGCAATGTTTGAAGATGATCGCAATGCGGATCCCGGCATCTGTGAAGAGAATGGTGGAAACAGTTCCGTCAGTATCCGGTGGACTATCTGGACGCGCTGCTGAACATGAACTACTGGATGTTCGACCTGCGGCAGAACGTTCCCACCTATCACAGCTATGCGGATATCGAGCAGTATACCTATCCCTACGCCTTTCACGAAACGCAGTTTTTCAATCTGGAAGAGATTCGGCCCCTGATGAGCTGGCAGCGGGCGCTGACGGAATGGTACTTCCGTTTCGACCGGCTTCCCCTGATCGGGAATTTCGCCAGCATGGGCTTCTGCGTCAACGGCATGATCCTGCTGGCCTATGTTTCCTGGATCCTGCGGCGGAGAAAAACGCTGCTGGTGATGATTCCTTCGCTGATTACGGCTGTGGCCACCCTGTTCTGCCC
>CAJKOS010000157.1 GCA_905201565.1 uncultured Erysipelotrichaceae bacterium | reverse complement strand
TAGCAGCCGCATAGTCGCCGCCTTTAGCAAGAGATTCAGCCTGCTCCAGTGCCTCTTCAACAGCCTCTTTACCAGCTTCTTCCTCAAACCGGTTCTGATACTCTTCCAGTTTTTCCTGCAGCCTTTTTTCATCAGGATATGTAACAAGACCAGCCTGTATTGAAGCGATTGCGCCTTCAAAGTCTCCTTCATCTGCAAGTCTGTCCGCCTCAGCAATCATCTCTGTGATTTTTTCTTCATCGTATGCAGAATAAGCAGATGTTTCTTCTTGGTCTGCAGAAGATGCGATGAAATAGATGCCTGCGCCAACGCCAATAAGCAAAACAAGTGCGGCAAGAATCCACAGAAAGTTCTTTTTGCCTTTCTTCGGCTTTTCTTTCTTTTCTATGGGAAGAACCGGTGAAGGCTGAACAGCTTTGCGTACGGACTGTGTGCGATCAAGTGTATCCACATCTTTCAACTGATACATTCCATCAAAAACATCGCCAATTGCCTTGTACATTTCTTTTGCGGAATGATAACGCAATGAAGACTCAAATGCGCATCCCCGCATAATCATATTTGCAATTTGCGCTGAAGCATTTACCGGAACAGGAAAAGCTTCACCATTCATTCTCCTCTTTAACGCATTCTGACGGGCTGCAGGATCTGTCTCAGCAAGATCATTTTCAATAAATGGCAAATGTCCCTGATTAAGAAGTCTATACAGCACAAGCGACAGGGCATAGGTATCTGGTGATACAGCAGGCTGTCCGGCAAGCGCTTCTGGTGTCATATAGTTGGCAGTTCCACTTTGAAATCTGTTTTCTTCTCCATTGAAAACGGCACTGCCGAAATCCCCTAACCGATATGTACCGTGCGCATCCACAAAAATGTTATCAGGCTTTACATCGCCATGTATTACCCCACGATTTTCCAAGGCAACAAGCGCTGCAGCTATATCTCGTCCGATATTCAAGACATCTTTCTCATACAGCGGTGTTGTCCTGCAATATGCTTCAAGTGGTGTAAGAAGCTCCATGAGCACATAGATATGCCAGCCTTCTGTCTCATTACCTGTCACCATGTAGTCTTCCACATGGACAATGTGCGGATCATCCTGCATGGAAATCATCAGCTGGATGCGTTCTACCACATGCTTTTTTATACCGGCAGAATTCACACCGGGTACAATCTCGATAATTTTCACAGCAGCCTGTTTTTTGGTATCGCGATGAATCACCCTGCATACAACACCTGACGTGCCTCTTCCGATCTCTGCCTCAACATTCCACTGAGGCCATACACTTTCCAAACCATATGTATTCATAAGAAATTCCCCTTCAATCTTTTTTAAAGCCCAAACAAAGATTCAATAACACTGTCATCCATAACCCTGTCTGACAGTGGAAGCTCAGCATGTTCAAGCATGACCTCTACATGGTCTTTAACAGCAATGTCTATCAGCCTTTCTGCATCAATTCCTCTGAGTTCAAAGAACAAAAATGGATTTTCATCAAGTCTTGCGCCAATACCATATAACACTGCCGCAACATGTTTGCACATGATTGCCCAGTCAGGACAACTACATGTAAAACTGATTTCCCTCTCTTTCGGAAACAGTCCTCTTTCACCAAGGAATATATCCTGCAGTTCTTCCGTGAAATTGCCATTGGCGAGTTGCTGAAGGCTGTCAATACGAGAACCGCATTGTTCAATGATCCACTCACAATTTGCTTCATTGAGCGGACTGATGTTAATATCAATGCGATAAGGTGCACTTCTTCTCCCCTGTACCCGGGCAGACACCTTGCCCTTTTTGATATCGAGGTCTACCACTGCTCCAGTCCTTACATACCGCTTGCCTCTTTCAATTCTGGAAGCATAGTCGGCATATTGTTCGATATTGGCACACCATGCTTTGCCCCACCAGCTTTTGGCAATCGTTCTGCCTTCGATGACAACTGGATGATATACTTTCCCGCGCTTTGCTGCACGTTCTGCACTCTGTTTTGCCTTACGGATGAGATCTTCGGCAGCAGGTTGTGAATACTGCAGTGTGTTATCCCAATATTTGCTTCTTGCCATATTACATCTCCAGTCTGATGAGATTCATCAGTTCTTCATTGCTGAGCTCGGTAATGAACTTGTCTGCACCACCACTCAGCACCTTATCAGATAGTTCCTGTTTGCCGCTGATGAGGGCATCAATCTTCTCTTCAATGGTGCCTTCTGTCACAAGCTTATGCACAAAGACTTTCTTTGTCTGTCCAATACGGTACGCTCTGTCACTTGCCTGGTTTTCCACAGCAGGGTTCCACCACCTGTCAAAATGGATGACATGGTTGGCAGAAACAAGGTTGAGACCAGTACCTGCTGCTCTTAAGGAAAGCACAACAAATGGCACATAGTGTTCTGGATCATTGAACTCTTCCACAATCTTTGTCCTGTCTTTCGGCCTGATTCCACCATGAATGATATATCCATCACGATGGAAAATGGTTTTCAGATACTTTGCCAGCGGTTCACACATCTCCCTGTACTGGGTAAAGACCAATACCCGCTCTCTTTTTTCGGCAATGGTTTCACAAAGTTCTTTCAACATCGCAAACTTGCCACTGTCACCTTCTACAAATACATCATCTTTTATGAGCTGGGAAGGATGGTTACATATCTGTTTGAGCCTGCCGATCAGTTTGAGAATATAGCCTCTTCTCTCCATACCATCCGCTTCTTGCAGGAATTGTTCCGCATCCGCAATCTCCTTGCGGTATAGAACAATCTGCCGTTTTGACAAGCTGACAAGATCTGTCATCTCCAGCTTATCCGGAAGGTCTTTGATAATCGTTTTGTCTGTTTTCAGGCGGCGCAGGATAAAAGGCGAAATCGCACCTTTGAGCCTGGCAAGATACGCAGGATCATCTTCGATCTTTTTCTCATATCCTCTGAAGTCCACACTGCTGCCAAGCAGACCTTTGTTCAAAAAGTCAAATAGAGACCAGAGATTGCTGAGGTCATTTTCAATTGGTGTACCAGTCATAGCAATGCGCATATGGCCAGGAATTGCCTTGATAGTACGCGTCTGTTTTGTACGTGGATTTTTGATTGCCTGTGCCTCATCCAGCACAAGACACTTCCATGTGATATCTTTAAGCCCGCCAATCCGCATTGCCATACCATAGGTTGTGATATACAGGAAGGATTGCAAATGCTTCAATTCTTCTTCCAACACGGCTGCACTTCTGCCATGCAGGATGGCAAAAGGAAGCGACGGCGCAAACTTCTGCAATTCTCTTTCCCAGTTTCCAATCAGAGAAGCCGGTACGATGAGCAGACAGTGGTCATCCTTATTTTGTTCATACAACTCCTCAAGACAAGCAATAACCTGTACCGTCTTGCCCAGACCCATATCGTCGGCCAGAATGCCGCCCATGCCGTAGCCGTCCAGCGTGCGCAGCCAGCGGTAGCCATCCCGCTGGTACTTGCGCAGCACATTGTGCAGGCTTTCCGGCGGAGTATACTCGCTGTCCTTCACGGCGTGAAAGCTGCGGCTGATGCGGCGGAACGCATCGTCGCGGTTAAAACGCAGGCCGTTCTGGCCCGAGAGCGCCCAGTCGAGACTGGGTGCACGGTAGAGCGGCAGCTCGGCGTGGCCGCTCTTGAGCTTAGCCCCGGAAAGTTCCAGTGTATCGTTCAGTTCATCCAGCCCTTCCAGACTGTCGTCCAGCCGCAGCAGACTG
>CAJKOS010000156.1 GCA_905201565.1 uncultured Erysipelotrichaceae bacterium | reverse complement strand
TCTTTCCAGCCACAAGACCGCTCACCCCAGCCGCAAAGGAACTGTCATACAACAGTTGGAAATCATCGTCTGTGAGAAGTTTCTCTGCTTTTTCGGTCATTCTTCTTGAAAGGTTCTTCCGGTTTGTGTTCACCTTTTCAAGCTGGCAGGCATAGGATTCGATCTGTCTTTCATCCTGTAACAAAAGATATCTGACAAGCGTATTGACATTGGAATCATCATCCATGCGGGAAATTGCATTGAGCTTTGGCACAATCTCAAAGGCAACTGCCGTCTCATCGATGACCTGTCCCTGCACCAGCCTTCGTAGTGGTCTCATGGCACCATTGTTGAGATATTGCAAACCTTCATAGACGATGGAACGCGTCGCTTTCCATAAAGGCATCACATCCCCGATCGCTGCCACTGAGGCAAGGACAATACTGTCCACATCATTGCCGATGAGCAGTCGGCTGATCTCTAAGGCTACCCCTGCCCCTGACAATGTGCTATATTCCTCATCCATATAGTCAGGATGGACAACGATGTCCGCCTGTACTTCTTCTTCAATGACATGGTGGTCCGTCACAATTACTTCCATGCCCAGTGCATGGGCTGCCTCGATGGCTTCAAAAGCCTTGACCCCATTATCTACGGTGATGATGAGGCTATAGCCCTTATCATGTGCCATCTGTACGGTCTTTGCACTAAGACCATAACCTTCCTTCAATTTATCAGGAATGTAGTATCCATTGGTGATGCCAAGCCTGTCCAATGTCCTTTTCATGATGGCAGTTGCACAGATGCCATCCGCATCATAGTCACCACCGATGAATACCTTTTCGTGGTTGTTTCGTGCCTGCACAATCCTTTCAACTGCCTGTTTTACGCAAGCATCTTCCGATGTTCTGACACTGCCTGGTTCACGCAGCTGTCTGATCTTATCAGAATCGAGCTTTGAAGCAGCTGCCACCTTTGCAAGAAGCTTTGGCAGTCCATAGGCACTCTGGTATTCCCTTTCATCAACATCAATAATCCGATAACTCATTCTTTATCAAAGGCAAGCCTTGCAAAGACTTCGCCCCTTTCTTCAAAGTTTTTGAAATGATCATAGGAACTTGCGGCAGGAGACAACAGGCAGATATGACCAGGCTTTGTGATCTTCTTTGCCATGGCAACTGCTTCTTCAAGGTTCTCCACTTCATACAATCCATCCCGCAGAAGATGCTTTTCCTGCATTTCGTGCAGGATTCTCTTTCCACTTGCATACATGAAGATGATGTTGAGATCCTTTCTTCCATGGAGATATTCCTCAAATACATCATAGGATATGCCGCGGTCCATACCACCAACAAGCACCGTATCCACATGGTCCAATGCCTCTATAGCCTTGATGCATGTTTCACCAATTGTGGAAATGGAATCATTGACATAGCGGATACCATCCTTTTCACCAAGGTATTCCAGACGATGTGAAAGAGGACGGAACTTCTTGACCGCTTCTTTGACCTGTGTATTGGTGACACCATAGAGGGTGCTGATGAAATACGCCACCGCAAGATTATCAAAGTTGTGGGAACCGATCAGACGGCTCTCACGGATTGTGAGGGTATGTTCCGGGGTGATGAGGGTCATGCCATCCGCATAGATGTCTTCACCGATGGTATAAACATGTTCATTCCATGGCTGTACATAACACCTGAGGTCCGGATGGATGATGGCAATGTCATCCTCATTCTGGTATTTGAGAATATTTGCCTTTGCGTCTGCATACTTTTCAAATGTGCCATAGTGGTCAAGATGTTCTTCATACAGATTGAGGAAGACCGCAATATGTGGGGAATGCGTGCAATACTCCAGCTGATGGCAGCTCAGCTCAAAGCAGGCAAGCTCTCCCTTTTCCATATCATCGATGACTTCAAAACATGGTACACCGATATTTCCACAAAGGTTCACCATCTTCGCTTCCTTGAGTAAGGCATATGTCAAAGATGTGGTTGTGCTTTTGCCTTTTGTACCGGTGATACCGATGGTCTGTCTGCCATAGTGCTTGAGGAAAAGATCCGTCTCTTCGGTAATCTTAGAAGCATCAATACCATCACGCACAACAATACCCGGTGACTTGATGATCATGTCACAGGCATTGAAATCAAATGTATCATCCGCAAAGACTTCCACATTGTCATCAATTTCATGGATTGCCTCAAAATCGGCATTCCTTCTTTCCGCAATGGTAATCTTCATCTCTGGAAATAATCTGCGCAGAAAGGCAAGCGTGCTTCTGCCTTCTCTGCCCATGCCCCAGATGACAATCTTTTTTCCTTCAAATTCCTTTTTCCATTCAGCAAGGCTCATTTCAATTCCTCCAGTCTCTTCAATAGAAGCGCTTCATATTGTGCAGGAACGAGATTCTCTTTCTGATATTCCATCATATCAATCTCTTTGTTGCGATAGACATCCGCATAGGATGTTGTGAGGTAATACTGGTAGAGTTTTGGTAAGGAAACACCATCTTTTTCAAACCGTCTGATCGCCATCATCACCGCAAGGTTCACTTCATCCCTTGTGCCGACACATTCAAATGGTTTGTTATCCACAATACCTGTCAGTTCTTCAAACAGGTCTTTCAAGCTTTCATCATTGAGCATATCCCTGCCAAAGATGGAAATGACTTCCTCTTTGGAAAGGAAGGCCTGCATCATAATGCATACAAACAGGCACTTGGCACAATGACCACACCACTTTTCTTCCTTCTGTCCGACATTACAGGAACGGAAGACAGAATGATATTGTTTCAGGGTAGAAAATATAGCAGCGATCTGTAATTCACTGATTCCTCTCAGCAAAGAGAAATAGTGTACAGAAGGGTCGAGATAGTCTTTGACATAGGTATTAAAATCGACTTCAAATTCAAATGTCTTGGAATACTGGTGGTTGACTGAGGAATCTTTGACCGTCGATTCATTGGCACTGGACTCATTGGAAAGAACAATATAGCGGCACTGGTAGACAAGTGCTGTAAGGTATGAAGCAAAGGCAGCCATAGCAGAAAACGGTGTATGGCCATTGAGATAACCCTGCTTGTTCAATTCCAGCATTCTCTTATCCAGTGTGCGCATCGGATTGATGAAGTGCTCATCTGTATAACCAGCAGCATGTGAGGCATGGATGGCACTTTTGACATTGCCGATGACAAAGGCATAGTTTTCTTCTTTATATGGCTTTAATACATCAAGGGAAACAAAGGAGTCCTTGCCACCGCCTACCGGGATGAGGTTGCCATGGAAGGTATAGTCGATCTCTTTTCCATGGGCTTTGTTTCCGGTAGAAACAAGTTCCATAAATGTATCCATATCTGCCGCAATGCCATTGGTATAGAAAAATTCACCAAGACCATGGAAATAGAGCTTCTTCCACCATGTGACCTGTGCTTCAGAAAGGGCACCGCATTCCACAATCACATGTGGTGGGCAGGCAAGCTTCCAATAGCTGATGAGCTCCACCATACCAAGGGAAAACACCGCTTCCTGAAACAATCTGTAGTCTTTCATCATCACCCCATGTGTTGGTTTTGACAGGGTAAACGTTGGGGCAAAAGAAGAAAGTGATTCAATTTCAAGATCATATGTAATCCGGATTGTCTTTTCATCTTCCTCTATTGCATACCCATGGTAGTACATCTTCGGGTATTGGCTTCGTAATTCATTGTATTCCATGTATTCCTCCATTGATTTCTTCAATCAGACCAATGACTTCATGCAGGTCATTGCGCCTGTATTCCAGTGCCTGTTCCATCTCAGCATCCGCTTCAATCATATCTTTGATCCAGCAGGAATG
>CAJKOS010000155.1 GCA_905201565.1 uncultured Erysipelotrichaceae bacterium | reverse complement strand
ATTCATCTCACCACCTGTAGAGGTGGGAGTATTCTGCTGGGGTTTTAGATAAAAATGCACAATGCACATAGAAGTCTCATCTTGTCATCTAGTATGTACAAAATGGTTAGCAGATCCATCAGATGATATAATCAAAACAGGAGAACGATTATGTATAACGAATACGATGACGAACACTTTTTTAATGAATACGCAAAGATGTCCCGCAGTAGAGATGGACTATCTGCAGCTGGAGAATGGCACCAATTGAAACCACTGTTTCCAGATCTGCATGATAAGCATGTACTGGACTTAGGTTGTGGCTATGGCTGGCATTGCAAATATGCTGAAGAGATGGGTGCTGTAGAAATACTTGGTATTGATAGCAGCCATAAGATGATCGAAACCGCAATGAAACAAAATACAGGAGAAAACATCACCTACCGCCTCTGTTCCATTGAAGACTATGCATACCCGGAAGACAGGTGGGACCTTGTTGTTTCTAACCTTGCCCTGCACTACATTGAAGACCTTGAAACAGTCTTCAAACATGTCCATAAGACATTGAAACAGGGTGGTACCTTCCTCTTCAATATAGAACACCCTTCTTTTACTGCAGGTGTCAACCAGGACTGGATATACAAAGATGATGGTACACCAGCATACTGGCCAATTGATAATTACTACTACCCGGGAGAAAGACATACAAATTTCCTTGGTTGTGATGTTATCAAGTACCACCATACATTGACACAAATACTGATGGGGTTGTTACACAATGGGTTTACCCTTGAAGCAGTTGTAGAAGCTGAACCACCAGCAGATATGATGGAACTGCCAGGATTTAAAGATGAACTGCGCAGACCGATGATGTTACTGGTGAAGGCGAAAAAGAATCCAGAATAAAATGCAGGATGTCCTGCATTTTCTTATAGCTCATGCTATTCAACCAAACATCGCCTCTATTGCATACTGCAGCTCTTGTTCTGTAGGATGCCAGTCAAATGCAATATCTGCCATCTTGTTTCCTTTGCGGAAAAGATACTCATTCTGTGCCTCATCCACATACAGTTCATCCACACCATATGGCTCTATATCACTTTCCACAAATGTCACACCATATATGCTTTGCTTGAAGTCATTGAACAAGGCATCTTCCAGTACAGGAAGATGGCATTGAATATATGTATAACGGAAGCCATCTTCACTGCCTTCTTCATATTGTCTGACATACAATCTCTCATACAGGAAATTCTTTGTACAGTGAGAAAAGTATTGCGATGAACCTGGCTGTCCAAAGTCTTCTTTAACAAGTGGTGCCTCTTGAATGGAGAGCGTTGTATCCTTCTTTTCCACCGGTACAAAGAAAGCAATACCCCAACATGCCAAACCAACAAGAACCAGTACAATAGACCGCTTCACAACATCCATACTGCTCTTTTGGCGATGTACTTTGTATTGCATAAAGGAAAACAATGCCGCAAGTACGCCCATAACGATGAGAGTTGTCCGATACATATAGCTATCTTCTGCAAGTACAAGGCGATGTGACCAGATGAATACTATACCGATGAACATCAATCCAAATGTCAAGGCAAGCAATGGAAATGGTGAAAATGGTATGACAACTTCTTCTTCCTTTGCCTTCTTATACCAGAAGAAGTACCTGATGAGAAACAATAGTCCTGCTATGGCGGAAAGTACCAGTAATGCCATTGCAATCAATGCATGATTCACATTATCTCCACCAAAGGAATACAGTGGGGAAGTGAAAAGCATATGGATCAGCTGTAATGTAAACAAAGCAACAGCCACTACCACAAAGAAAACGGGTAATACAACTGTTTTCATCATTGTCTTATGCAATGCCCTGAGCGTTGTCAAAGCATCTGTTTCTAATGGCACCGCATCATTTTCTTCTGTTTTGAAAATGTGCAGACTAACACAACTTGTCACATAGTGCCAGCCTCCCTCTTCGATAAAGGCAATCATTTCATTTTTCTTTTCGTCTTCATTCTCTTTGAAATAATGCCATAGAGAGGAATAACGCGCATTGCATGGTTCATCTTTTCGAAAAACCCAGAGAAGTCCATGTGTCTTGTGAAGAATCCATCCCTGCTTCGCCATCTTCTCTAACAGATCGTTGCGCTTGTCTTCCTGAAACAGTTCTACAGACACAAACCGTATTGTCTTTTTCATCGTAATCATCCTTTCCAAATATACGTTCAAAGTCCACAATCTGTATGCGAATCCGTTCATATTCCTGTTCGAGACATGTTTTGCCCTTGTCGGTGAGAACATAGTACCGCTTCCTGCCATCAGCCCTTCTTTCCTCAATCATTCCTGAAGAAAGAAACTCTTCCAGCAGGTTGTACAATGTGCCTGAACCAACCGTCACACGCCCCTGTGTCATGTCTTCTATGCGCAAGAGGATTTCTGTACCACAACACTCCTCTTTCAGACACAACAGCACATAATACATCTGTTCTGTCAATGTTTTGAACTTCTGTCTTGCCATAGTCACTAATCTCGATAATCGAGATCACCTCCATCTACACTATATTCTCGATATTCGAGTTTGTCAATTCCACTATTGCACAAACAATAGCACTTTCATATAATATCAATGCACATCCGGAATATGGCGCAGTTTGGTAGCGCGCTTCGTTAGGGACGAAGAGGTCGTGGGTTCGAATCCCGCTATTCCGACTCATATCGTCAAAAGCATTTATACAGCATGTATAGATGCTTTTTCAAAAGAAAAGATGCCGGAAACCCGACACCTTATTCACATGTATACCGTAAGGCGATCACATCACCATCATATGTCTTTACATCTTTGAGATGGAATTCTACCGGATTGCTTTCCTGCAAGAAAGAAGAGGAAGCAAACACAGAAGCAGTATTTGTCTCTCCATCAGTCACTGGTGAAATGACAAGACTCAACTCATCCACAAGTCCCTGAGAAAGGAAGGACCAGTTTGTCACTGCTCCTCCTGCCACCATGAGCTTTTTGATTCCAAAAAGATCATGCAATTTGGACAGCAGTTCCTTGCAGTCAATTGCATCCTTTCCGGCAATCACCCAGGAAATACCATTCTCTTTGAGATAAGAGAGGTATTGCAAAGAAACATTTTCTGTAAGGACTTCAATGACATGGGCTGCAGGACGCCCCTTCTTTTCAAGCATATGGGAAGAATACGCAAGGATACCTTCCGGATCCATGGCAACAATATAGTTACCAAGAGCCTTGCCCTCTGGATTGACATAATCTTCTTTTGACAATTCTTTTGTCTCTTTCAGACCTTTCACTCTGCCATCCGCATAGCCGCCAAGCATGGTCGTCGTACCATAGACAACTGCCTGACAATCATATTCACCACGCAGCTCAGCATATACCTTTGCTGCAATAGCTGTCTTATCTGCCTCAAAGAATGCTCCATCAATTTTCCCATTCAGGGAAGAAAGCATATGGATGATGACGTATGGATAGTTGTTATTCTTCTCCATAGACTTCCTTGGCCATGCGCAGTGCTGCCCATGCCTTTGGCCATCCGGCATAGAAGGCAAGCTGTGTGAGAGCTTCACTGACTTCCGTAGAAGTCAGACCATTTTCCTTGCCCATTTCAATATGATGACGAAAAGAAGAATCGAGAATTCCACTTGCCATCAGAGCAGAAATCGTAATGAGACTTCTGTCACGTGGAGAGAGCTTATCCTCTCTTGCCCATACTTCTCCAAAAAGCACATCATCATTCAATTCAGCAAATTTCGGAGCGAATTTGCTCATGGCATCTCTGCCAGCAGTAATTTTCTTCATTTTTTCCTCCATGACGGCGCTTCGCACCGTCTCAAATGTTTCATTAATATCTGTTT
>CAJKOS010000154.1 GCA_905201565.1 uncultured Erysipelotrichaceae bacterium | reverse complement strand
GATTGTCCCAGGCAATCTGGCCAACCTGCTGCATCATCAGGAAGCCGACAACAATCAGTGCCGGAGCTGTCGCAAATGAAGGAATGGTCAAAAACAGCGGAGACAGGAACAATGCCACAAGGAACAGGAAACCTGTTGTTACAGATGTAAGACCAGTTCTTCCACCTTCTGTGATACCAGAAGAAGACTCAACGAATGTTGTGATGGTAGAAGTGCCAAGGCATGCGCCTACTGTTGTACCAACCGCATCCGCAAGAAGTACACCACTGATACCTGGGAGCTTGCCATCTTTGTCGAGCATATCTGCCTTGGAAGCACAGCCGATAACTGTTCCAAGTGTATCGAAGATATCAACAAACAGGAATGAGAACATCATGACAAAGAAATCAATCGGATGTTCAAGGATGAAACCGAAGTCAAACTTGAACATGGTAGAAGACATGGAAGCCGGCATACTGACAATGCTGGAAGGAATGACAGAATAGAAACCAGCTTCTGGATCTGGTACATAGAGACCTGTGAGTTCTGCGATGATACCGAGTACCCATACAATCAGGATGCCATAGAGCATGTAGCCTTTAACATTCTTATGCAGCATGGCAAGGATGAGGATGACACCAATCAAAGCCAGGATGACCGTAATACCTTCGGTGAAGAATGTTCCATTGCTCAATGCATCTGTGAAGGAATACAGAGAAACAAGAGAGCTGCCATCGACGATGACGTGGGCATTCTGCAGACCAATGAAGGTAATGAAGAAACCAATACCGACAGATACAGCAATCTTGAGCGGTGCCGGAATTGCATTGAAGATCGCTTCACGGATATTTGTCAAAGACAAAATGATGAAGATGATACCTTCCATAAGTACCGCAGTAAGTGCTGCCTGCCAGCTGTAGCCCATCTCTCCGCAGATTGTATAGGCAAAGTAAGCATTGAGACCAAGACCTGCAGACAAGGCAAATGGCTTATTGGAGAAAGCTGCCATACAGAAACATGCCACTGCAGATGCGACTGCTGTTGCGGTCAATACTGCACCTGCTTCCATTCCGGATGCGCTGAGGATGGATGGATTGAGTGCCAGAATGTAGACCATGGTCATAAATGTTGTAAGACCTGCTACAAGTTCTGTGCGGACATTAGTGCCATTCTTTGAAAGGCTGAATAACTTTTCTAACATAAGTCCCCCTTTGTTCATGTGTTCACATGACCGCAACATTATACATCACTTAAAGCAATTGAAAAGATTTATAATGTGGTGCAAATGCATTAAAGCGCTTTCACACCACGCATTTTTTACTTTTTGCGATAGACGTACGCAAGCATCAGAGCCGCAACAGCCGCAATGATGGCATATGTTCTTGTGGAAACATAGACACCAGTGTCGGGCTGCTCAGGCACGTCTCTGTCCGTCATGACGATGCTCTGTGGACTGTTTGCTGTGCCTTCTACGGTAAAAAGAATGTCTTCACTGACCATATATCCTTCTGGTGCACTTTCTTCATGCAGGATATATGTATGACCACCCATCAGGAAATCACTGACATCGGTGGATTCCTCTTTGGAAACAAAGGACATTACAATGATCGGATTACCTGCTTCATCTTTGCGGATGGTTGTATTACCTTCCTCATCTGTTTCTGTTTCATAAATGATGAGCTTTGCGCCAGGAAGTGCCTCACCATCTTCATCACATTTGCGGATGGTAATCGCTGCACTTTCATCAATCATCCTGATCTTCACAACACCCTTTTCACCATAGAGCTGTGTGGTAAAGGTGATATCCGCTGCAGTATGGACACCAGGTACTGCCTTTGCTTCATGAAGAACATACGTATGACCTGCGATGAGCACCTTATCAAGTTCCATTGGAGAATCACTTGTCACACCATCATTTTCCAATGGGATTTCTTCACCGGTTGTCATATCCGTCAATGTGAGATGTACACCACTGACAGGGTCGCCATTCTCATCGCATTTTTCAATGAGATAGGTAATCGCATAGTCTTCCATAGTGATGACTGTTTCTTCATCTTCCTTGTACATTGGAACAACAAAGGAAACATCTTCGCTCATGTAATAACCTTCTGGTGCACTGATCTCATGAATCGAGTATTTTTGTCCTGCCTCTAATAGATGACCAATGGCATGTGGTGTACCATCACTGGTCCATGTTTCGATGTAATTGCCTTCGCTATCACAAAGGGCAAGTTTTGCCCCTGTTAGCATATTGCCATCTTCATCTTTCTTTTCGACAGTCCTTTCAATCTTTGCATCGGTTAATGATAAAGATAGTGGACCTTCAGGATAGAGGGATACCGTAAAGGAAAGATCTTCACAGCCATAATAACCAGCAGGCGCATCTGCTTCATGAATGGTATAGGTCTTACCAGCTTCTACATACTGGCTGATGTCTTCCGCTGTATCCTGACTCATCCATTCATAGAGGACATTGCCTTCTGTATCTATCAATTGCATCAAAGCATCTTTTACCTTGTTTCCTTCTTCATCAAATTTGGTAAATGTCACTTCAACTGGTTCATTTTCCATCACCAGTCTGATTGGTTCATCATGTTCATCATCGATTGTAAACGGAATATCCTTAGCCATATGATAGCCGGCAAGGCTTGACAATTCCCGCAATACATAACTCTTTCCTTCTTCAAGGTACATACCAATCGGTTCTGCTTCAGTGCTGCTTACCCATTCATATAGGATTTCTTCACTATCTTTCTGCAATATGGCAAGCCTTACTCCGGCAATGGGATTACCTTGTTCATCTGTTTTCAAAGCCGAGGCATCGATCTTTTTATCCTTCATGATGAGGCGTAATGGTTCACCACTATCATCCGCATACCATGGAATACCAATACTGACATCTTCAGCACGATGATAGCCAGCTGGAGCTTTTGTTTCCTGCAGGATATAAGTATGGCCTGCACTCAGAAGGTTTGCGTCCACTTCAATTGGAGAATCGGTTGATACATAGGTGGCGATCACCTTGTCTGCATCCTGATCATAGAGGGATAGGGAAGCCCCGCTGACAGGGTTGCCCTCTTCATCCACCTTTTCAATTGACAGGCGGATGCGTGCATCGATGGCAGTGATGGTAATGTAGAGACCATCATCATCCCATGCGCTGTCCGCATTGCCAGGATCTTTTTCTTCTTCCCTTGTTTCTGGTACTGTCCATACCTTGTCACTTGTCACATAATGTCCCTGCACACTGCCATATTCAACAAGTTTGTATGTATGTCCTCTTTCAAGATTGTTATAGGAAACTGCTTCTGAAGTCGATGCCCAGTCAAACACGAGGTTATCTTCGCTGAGCTCTTCTGTTTCCGTGATGTCATAGATGGCAAGATGGGCACCTTCGATAACATTGCCTTCTTCATCAGTCTTCGCAAATCTGTACTTGATATGGTGGTTGACAATCCGGATCACATCCGGATCTTCCACAGTTTCCTTTTCCGGTTTTGTGAATGTTACCTGGAAAGCTTCATCCACAGCCAGGTAGTAGTGCAGCGAAGCATCGGTTTCCACAATGGTATAGGAACAGCCAGGATACAAAAAACGGGAGATGTCATGTGGTTCTCCCGATATCCATTGATCCAGTATTTCATTGTTTTCATCCCTGAGCTCAAGACTTGCGCCTTTGACAGACTTCCCATTCTCATTCACCTTATCCACAACTTTGTGAATCGGAAAGTTTTTGATCGTGATCGTCACCGGTTCTGTTTCATATTGAGAGGTGGTAAACACTTCATCTTCTCCCATAAAGTAATAACCGGGAATGGTTTTGGTTTCATGAATGCGGTATGTCTTTCCAGCTTCTACATAATTGCCAATCGCATGAGGGGAACCATCAGTTACCCATTCA
>CAJKOS010000153.1 GCA_905201565.1 uncultured Erysipelotrichaceae bacterium | reverse complement strand
ACGATCCAGACGAACTTGCGCAGTTGTTCTGTCTTTTACATCGGTGAATAGTAACGCTGAGACAAGAGTTCTTCTTTTTCTTTTGTTTCCATGCGATTCTACTTGTGGTATTATATTCAAGTTAAAGATTAAAGAGAAGAAAGAGAAAAGAAAAGTTGGAAATGGAAAAGTATAAGAAAAGTTGGAATTTTCATGGCCGTACGATCACTGTAGAAAACGGTGAGATTGCCAAACAGGCCGGCGGATCAGTTCTTGTCCGCTATGAAGATACTGTTGTGCTTTCAACCGCAACAGCATCTAATGAGGCAAAAGACACGGATTTCTTCCCGTTGACAGTTCTCTATCAGGAGAAGATGTATGCGGCTGGAAAGATTCCGGGAGGATTTTTGAGAAGAGAAGGGAGACCTTCCGAACATGCAACATTGACGGCACGTCTGATTGATAGACCAATCCGCCCATTGTTTGCGGATGGTTTCCGTAATGAAGTACAGGTTGTCAACACCGTATTCAGTTGTGATCCTGATTGCTCAAGTGAAATGGCTTCACTGTTTGGTTCTTCCCTTGCATTGTGTATTTCGGATATTCCGTTCAATGGACCGGTTGCTGGTGTCAAGGTGGGCAAGATTGGTGATGAGTTCCTCATCAACCCGACAGAAGCACAGCTTGAAGAAGCAGAGATTGATCTCACTGTTGCCGGCACAAAGGCTGCCATTAACATGGTTGAAGCTGGTGCGAAGGAAGTCAGTGAAGAAGACATGCTCAAGGCATTGATGGTTGGTCATGAAGCAATTAAAGAGCTCTGTGCCATCCAGGAAGAAATTATAGCTGCATGTGCAAAGCCAAAGATGGAAGTTGTTCTCTATGAGATCAACCCGATTGTCAAAGACTACATTGACAAGAACGGAGCAGACCGCATTCGTGAAGCTGTTTCCATCAAGGGTAAGCTTGAACGCTATGGCAAGATTGATGAAATCATCAACGAGATGGCTGAAGCTGTTGGCAACATGGAATGGGAAGATGAAAAAGCCCGTGACAAGGCTGTCAAGCAGGCACATGAATATGGTGTTGAAGTAGAAGCAGGTGAAGTGAGAAGACTCATTTCTGAAGATAAGGTAAGACCGGATGGAAGAGCACTGGATGAACTTCGTCCACTGGATTCCCAGGTAGACCTGTTGCCACGTGCCCATGGTTCTGCCATGTTCACCCGTGGTGAGACACAGGTTCTCTCCATCACCACACTGGCTCCACTTTCTGAAGCACAGGTGATTGATGATCTGACAACACAGACCGAAAAGAGATTCATGCATCAGTACAACTTCCCACCATTCTCTGTTGGTGAAGTTGGCAGAATGGGCAGCCCTGGCCGCAGAGAAATCGGTCATGGTGCACTTGGTGAAAGAGCATTGAAGCAGGTAATTCCTTCTGCTGAGGAATTCCCATATACCATCCGTACATGTGCGGAAGTTCTTGAATCCAACGGTTCCTCATCCCAGGCAAGTATCTGTGCCGGCACAATGTCCCTCATGGCTGCCGGCGTACCGATCAAAGCCATGGTTGCAGGTGTTGCGATGGGTCTTATCACTGTTGGTGACACATATTCCATCCTGACAGATATTCAGGGTAT
Source organism: uncultured Erysipelotrichaceae bacterium (assembly GCA_905201565.1). Taxonomy (GTDB): domain Bacteria; phylum Bacillota_I; class Bacilli_A; order Erysipelotrichales; family Erysipelotrichaceae; genus Bulleidia. Next base: position 2,308 of record CAJKOS010000153.1, on the reverse strand, counting down.
GGAAGACCACTATGGTGATATGGACTTCAAAGTTGCTGGTACACGTAAAGGCATTACTGCATTGCAGATGGATATCAAGGTCACAGGTATTTCCGAAGAAATCCTTGCTGAAGCACTTGCACAGGCACATAAGGGCAGAATGGAAATCCTCGACAATATGGAAACAGCGATCAGCGAACCAAGAGATCATGTATCCAAGTGGGCTCCTAAGTATGACCAGATGATGATTCCGGTTGACAAGATCAGAATTGTTATCGGTAAGGGTGGCGAACAGATCGACAAGATCATTGAGGCATGCAATGATATCAAGATCGACATCGATGATGACGGCAGATGTGTCCTCTACCACAATGATCAGGAAATGATCGACAAGGCAAAGGCAATCATCAGCGACCTCATCCGTGAGGCAAAGGTAGACGATGTCTATGATGCTACGGTCAGCGAAGTCCGCGATTCCTTCGCATTTGTCACACTGTTCCCTGGCACTGATGCCCTGTTACATGTATCCCAGCTTTCCTGGGAGCGCACACCGGATATCAAGGAAGTACTCCATGTCGGTGATACGGTAAAGGTCAAGGTCATCAGTATTGATGAAGCTGGCAAGGTCAAGGTTTCCGCAAAGGAACTGATGGAAAAGCCAGAAGGCTATGTAGAACCAAAGAAGCCACTTCGTCCCCAGCATGGTGCTCGCGGTGACCACCACAGAGAACACAACGGTGGCAATGTTGAACGCCGTGTGTTCAAGAAGAAAGCGGAATAAATGAGAAAAAGAGGGCGAAAGCCTTCTTTTTTGGAGGTAGAACATGAGAATGCGAAAAAAGAAATGGGCAGAACCATATCTAGAAGCCCATAGTGACTACGCCATCAGTGATCCATCTATACACCAGGGCAAATGGAAACAACTGCTTGGCAAAGAAGAACTACATGTCGAAATCGGAGCAGGCAAGGGTGGCTATATGCTTGCCATGAGCCTGTTATATCCCGATGCCGGCTGGGTAGGTATTGAACGCGACCACTCGGCAGCAGCTGTTGCCTGCCGCAAGGCAATTGAAGAGCGGGGAGGATGTGAAAACAGAAGGCTCATCGCCGGCAATGCTGAAGAGATGGAAGCCTGGTTTAAAGAAGGGGAAATTGATGTCATCCACCTCAACTTCTCTGATCCATGGCCTAAAAAGCGCAACCACAAGAAAAGACTCTCTTCGGAAAAGTTTCTTTTCATGTATAAGAAACTGTTAGCGCATGATGGCTATATCCTGATGAAGACCGACAACAAGGACCTCTTTGAGGACAGTGTTATTTCCTTTATCCAGCATGGCTTTACTCTGACTGAGATTTCTGTGGATTATCGAAGAAATGAACATCCAGAAGATGCGGTAACCGAATATGAACAGAAATTCCTTGAAGAGGGCATGCCGATTTATCATCTGACCGCTGTACCGATAAGAGACAGCTCTGTGGTAGAATAGGTATATCTGGAAAGGCAAAAGATGAAGATTGTACTGGCTGTCATGCTTCTGTTATTGAGCGGATGTTCAGTAAACAGAAGTGAAGAAAGTGAAACAAGACTGAAGGAAGAAGTGGAAACGGTACTTACCGCTTCCTTTGATCAGCCAAATTACACAAAGGCATACTACACCTATTACCTTCCACCGGATGTTGGCAGATACAGTGGGGATGCACTTTCCAACACGTTCAACTATGCCGGAACTGACTTCATCATGAATCTCAACGTGGATTATGTTCTCTATGAAGATGATACATTGCTGCTGGCAAAAGATGGTGCCATCTTTACGGATACCGGTCTCTACAAAGATACCGAAGGCAATATACACAGCTACACCATTCTCATCCAAGCCCTGACGCGCGGCTATGTGTGTTATGTGCATACCGACTATACAGACTACTTTGCGGTATGTGATTATGTCAGTGCCATGAAGCTGCCGTTGAAGATGTTGAGGATTGCCCGCAGTGTGCACATTGATGAAGAACGTATCCAGAATGACTTCAATCTGCGCCTTCCAATTACCTATCAGGCACATAAAATAGAGCTGTTTCAGAACATGGCTCCAGTGGATGGAACACTCGAAGAATTGTTAATTGATGCCCAGGAACTGCCAGAAGAAGCAGAAAATACGCAATAATTGGCTGAAATATGGGATTTTTCTTAACATTCCCGTGAAAATAGCATAAAATTTAACTAGTTATGCAAGAAAGGAACACATTATGCTGAAGAAACTGCAGAATCTTTTGTTTGAAGACGATGAGGATGATTACCTCGATGATGATGAAACCGAAGAGGAAGAACAGC
>CAJKOS010000152.1 GCA_905201565.1 uncultured Erysipelotrichaceae bacterium | reverse complement strand
TTCCTTATCTACCCTGTCCTTGAGCCAGCTGTTATAGATGATATGGTAGGAACCAATCAGACCAGCAAGGTTGAATGTCTTGCTTGGCGCATAGAGGGCAACAGTATGGTCATGGGCATATGCGCTGACAGACTGGGTAGGAACATGGTGGTTATGATAGAGGATGAGATCGGACCAGATTTCATCTGAAATGACATAGACATGGTGCTTTTCAAATACTTCCATCGCTTTGACGATTTCTTCCTTTTCCCAGACTCTTCCACAAGGATTGTGCGGTGAGCAGAAGATTGCCACATGGATATTCTTTTCCACAATCTTCTTTTCCATATCTTCATAATCCATGCGCCAGATGTTGTTTTCATCCAGTTTCAATGGACTACCGACAAGATGGTAACCAGCACCTTCTACCGATTTGGTAAAACCGATATACGTAGGACTATGGACGAGGATGTTATCACCTTTTGAACAAAGCACACCAAGTGCAGACACAACACCACCGAGAACACCATTTTCATAACCGATGTTTTCCGCCTTGAGATCTGTTACCCCATTGCGGCTCTTCTGCCAGTCAATGATGGACTGATAATATGCCTCTGTCGGTCTGAAATAACCAAAAGCAGGATGCTGTACACGTTTGATGATTTCTTCCTGGATGGTTGGAACAGTCGCAAAGTTCATGTCCGCAACCCACATCGGAATTGCATCAAAACCTTCTTTTGGTGTACCTGGCGCATTATCTACCGCAATGGCATCTTTGCCATGACGGTCCATAATTGTCGTGAAATCGTAAGTCATCGTTATACCCCCTGAATCAACATATTTTCGACAAATTTCATTCTAACACAATGCGAAAAACATGGAGAATGAATATTTTTCTCCCGTATTTATGGAGTAATTTCGAATACTTCTCCATGAATCATGGATTTTCTGCTATATTAATAACAAAGATTGGGGGACCTATGAAATACAGCCTGGAAATAGAAAGCGATCTTCTTGCGGAACTGCAGGACATCGCAAGGAAAATGCATACCGATACAGATACGGTGATCTGTGCATGTCTCAAAGCCCATATCATTGCGGAAGATGTCTATTATGGTAACATCACCAAAAGAACCGAAAGGGAGGCATAATCTTTTTCAACAGTAGAAAAAGTGTGGCATTTCTGCCGCTCCTGTCTTTATCCCTGATACACGATTCTGCTATTTTCTGGCACACTGTGCACAAGCCAGACATTACCACCGATAACAGATCCATTCCCCACCTTAGTATCTCCACCAAGAATTGTCGCATTGGCATAAATAATCACATGATCTCCAATGTCGGGATGTCTTTTGCCACCTTTGACAGGATTGCCATCCGCATCGAGTTCAAAGCTCTTTGCACCAATGGTCACACCCTGATAGATTTTGACATCATGCCCAATAAGAGCCGTTTCTCCAATGACAATACCCGTGCCGTGGTCAATGCAGAAGCGCTCACCGATAGTTGCGCCGGGATGAATATCAATCCCGGTTTTTTCATGGGCATATTCACTCATAATCCTTGCAAGGAACGGCACACGCAATGTGTAGAGCACATGGGCAATACGATGGATGAGAATGGCATAAAATCCAGGGTACGAAAGAAATACCTCCACCATACTGATGGCTGCCGGGTCTCCTTCATAAATCGCCTGTGCATCTTTCAACAACATTCTTCTCAGCTCTGGCAGCTGCCCTATGAAAGCATCCGTCACCTCTTCGCTGTTTCTTTCATCTTTGATATAGGCCAATACTCTTCCAATTGCCTTTTCCAGAATGTCATAAAGCAGATACAACGCTTCTTCCTTCTTTACACCTGTCACATGGTAGAACTCCGGAAACAGGACAACCTGCGCCATCTTCAGCGCTCTTACAATCGTCTTGCGGTCCGTAAAGATATCATTCTCCACTTCCTGTATACCAGCAAGTTCACCCATGACCTTGTCATATAGTTCTTTCTTCATTAAAACATCGCTGTGGAAAGATAGCGGTCACCCGAATCCGGGAAGATTACCACAATCCGCTTTCCAGCATTCTCCTTTCTTTTTGACACTTCCATCGCTGCGTGCATTGCAGCACCGCTGGAAATACCAACAAACAAACCATGACGGGCAAGCATAGCCCCTGTATGCAGGGCATCTTCATCACTTACCTGCATCACTTCATCATACATAGATGTATCGAGGACTTCCGGCACAAAACCAGCACCGATTCCCTGAATGCCATGGGCACCAGCTGTTCCATTGGATAATACCGGACTCTTTTCTGGTTCTACCGCAATCACCTTTAGGGAAGGATGCTTCTCTTTGAGGTATCTCCCAGCACCGGTAATTGTTCCACCAGTGCCTACCCCTGCCACAAGGATGTCCACCTGTCCATCCATTGCTTCATCAATTTCAGGACCGGTTGTTTCATAGTGTGCCTTCCAGTTGGATGGATTATCAAACTGTCCGGCAATCCAGGCATTGCCAAGCGATGCTTTCAATTCTTCTGCTTTGGCAATCGCACCCTTCATGCCCAGTTTTCCATCACTCAATACAACCTCTGCCCCATAGGCAGCGATCATCTTTCTTCTTTCAATAGACATCGTATCCGGCATGACGATGATGACACGATACCCCTTTCCTGTTCCAATTGCAGAAAGGGCAATACCGGTATTGCCACTGGTCGGTTCAATGATAACCGCACCTTCTTTCAAAATACCGCTTTCCTCGGCATCCTCTATCATCTTCTTTGCGGCACGATCCTTGGCAGAACCGGTCAGATTCTGTGATTCAAGCTTTGCATAAAGATGTGCCGTCAAACCATATTCTTCTTCAATATTCCCTAAAGCAACTAACGGTGTATTACCGATGAGTTCTTCAATTGATTCATAAACCTTATTCATGTTGTTCACCTCTTATGTATGCTCTATTCTACTCTTACTCTTTATATATGCCATCCATGTGCCCAAAACAAAAAAGATACGGTTACTCACCGTATCCATTCGGGTTGTTCGACTGCCATCTCCAGGCATCCTGGCACATGTCATCGAGGTTCTTCTCTGCCTTCCAGCCAAGTACATTTTCTGCTTTGGAAGGATCACTGTAACATGTAGCAATATCACCAGGACGGCGTGGGGCAATGACATATGGAATGTCTCTGCCAACTGCTTTGGAGAATGCATGGATGATATCGAGTACGGAGTAGCCAATACCTGTACCGAGGTTGAAGATATTGACACCCTCTAACTTATCCATTGCCTGAATCGCTTTAACATGACCTTTGGCAAGGTCGACAACATGGATGTAGTCTCTTACACCTGTGCCATCCTTTGTATCATAGTCATTGCCAAAGACATTGACTTTCTCAAGTTTGCCAGAAGCAACTTGGGCAACATATGGCAGAAGGTTGTTTGGAATACCTTTAGGGTCTTCACCGATAAGACCAGACACATGGGCACCAATCGGATTGAAGTATCTCAGCAGGATGACATTCCATTCCGGATCTGCCTTTTCAATATCGCTGAGAATTCTTTCCTGCATCGCTTTTGTCTCACCATATGGATTGGTTGTTGTGCCGAGTGGACATTCTTCTGTAATCGGTACAAATGCCGGATCACCATAGACTGTCGCACTGGATGAGAAGACAATCTTTTTGCAATTGTGGTTGCGCATCACATCGCAGAGTGTCAATGTTGAACCGAGGTTGTTTGCATAATATTCAATTGGTTTGCGGGTGGATTCACCAACTGCCTTATAGCCGGCAAAGTGGATGACCGCATCCGGCTTTTCCTTTGTAAATAGTGCATCAAGACCTTCACGATCATTGATATCGAGTTCATAGAACACCGGTCTTTTTCCCGTAATGGTTTCAATTCTGTCCACCACGAGTGCTTTGGAATTATACAGGTTATCCGCAATCACAACCTCAAAGCCTGCGTCCAGCAGTTCGGTCATTTTGCCGCGCTCCTGATCGGTAAAGCC
>CAJKOS010000151.1 GCA_905201565.1 uncultured Erysipelotrichaceae bacterium | reverse complement strand
TTGGCTTTCTGGTCTGTCAGCCTCTCATTTTCTTCCTGTACCTGGGCATACTTTTCCTGTATATCGGCAAGTTCTCTCTGCAGGCGCAAAGTCGTTGCGGCTTCTTTGATAACCATACCGATGAGGTAGGCTGATATAACAAGCAGCACTGCACAGATCAGCTTTGTGACAGGTGCCAGCTTCTTCGGTTTTTTCGTCTTTTTCTTATTCACTACCATAACTGCGTTATATCACAGTGACTGTGATCCTTCAAGGTCCTCTTCCTTAACTTTGTATTCTCCAACGATTTCGTACATCTCCGAAGCATCTTTTTTCTTCTTCGGTTCAACTGTAGAAAGCACCTTGAATTCGATCTTCCGGCTGCCAAATGTCACCCCGACAATATCACCGGGCATGACTTCTTTTCCCGGTTTGACTACCCCCTGCCGTTAATTTCCACTCTCTGGTTTGCAGCAAGTTCATTGGCTATGGTTCTGCGCTTCATAATACGCGAAGCCTTCAGAAATTTATCTACTCTCATTTCTTTGCCTCCATTGCTTTTTCAATCACTTCAATTGCAAGATGCAACATATCCTTTGTCTTTGGAAGTGTTGCTATAATCATATTTCCTGCATAGCGCAGACGGATGTCCTTGGAAATATCATTGAAGATGGAAAACAGTTTGACACCATCCACCTGTTGTGAAAACAACTGTGAGAAGGTGATTTCTGCCTGTCCCTTCACTTCTCTATATCCTTGTACATATGGTTCATTGAGCAGAATATCGAGTTTCTTCTTATCAAAGAGAACCATCACTTCCTTTGGCAGTTTGCCATACTGGTCAATGATATTATTCTGATATTCATTCAATTCTTCCATGGAATCCAGGGCATCAATCTGCTGGTACATATCTAACTTGTCATAGTCATCCGGGGTAAACTTTGCTGGAATGTAACCAGAAACAGAAACATTGGCATGTTTGAATTCCTTCTTTTCTTTCTTTTTGCCTTCCTTCTTTTCCTGGATGGCTTCTTCCAGCATTTCAATATACATATCAATACCTACCGTATCGATAAAACCGGACTGGTTTGGTCCTAACAAATCACCAGCACCACGGATGGTGAGGTCACGCATCGCAATCTTATAGCCCGAACCAAGTGTGGCAAATTCCTTGACTGCCTGTAATCGCTTGGCTGCTGTTTCCGACAACTGTCTGCGTGGTGGTATCAACAAATATGCATAGGCAACACGATTGGACCTTCCCACTCTTCCCTTGATCTGGTATATCTGGGCAAGACCAAAGTCCTGGGCATTTTCAATCAGGATCGTATTGGCATTAGGTACATCAATACCATTTTCAACAATCGTCGTACATACAAGGACATCGAGTTCATGGTTATTGAAATGCATCATCGTATCTTCAATGGTATCCCTGTCCATCTGACCATGTACCACACCAATTCTTGCCTCAGGAATGGAATGTCTGAGGGTTCTTGCAATGTTATAGATCTGCTGGATGTTGTTGTAGAGATAGAATACCTGACCATTTCTTGCCAGTTCTTTTTCTATGGCTTCTACAACAAGTCCCTGGTTTTTCTCTACTACATAGGTCTGTACGCTATACCGGTTGGCAGGTGGTGTTTCCAGTTGTGATAACTGGCGGATACCGATGAGTGACATCTGTAATGTACGGGGAATTGGTGTAGCACTGAGGGTCAGAACATCGATGTTGTTTTTCATCTCTTTGATCTTTTCTTTGTGTTCTACACCAAACCGCTGTTCTTCATCTATCACAAGCAGACCGAGTTTCTTGAACTTTACATCTTTGGAAAGAATGCGGTGTGTACCGATGACAATATCCACCTTTCCTTCTTCCAATCTCTTCAATGTGTCCTTCACCTGGGCAGGTGTACAGAATCTATCCAATACACGGATTTCAGCCGCAAATCCCTTATACCGTTCCATAAAGGTATGGTAGTGCTGCTCGGCAAGGATGGTAGTTGGACAGAGCACTGCTGTCTGATAGCCATCAGAGACAGCTTTGAAACTTGCCCGTACTGCGATTTCTGTCTTACCAAAACCGACATCCCCACAGACAAGTCTGTCCATCGGTTTGTCATTTTCCATATCCCGTTTGACATCATCTACCGCTTTCTGCTGGTCTTTTGTCAGTTCATATGGAAAGCTGTTTTCAAACCGTATGGTTTCTTCATTATCCTTGGAAAAGGCATGTCCAATATGCTGTTCACGTGTCGAATAGAGCGCAATCAGCCTTTCCGCAATATTTTCTACATTTTCCTTGAGTCTTTCCTTTGTCTTCTCCCAGTCACCAGAACCAAGTTTGTTGAGCTTTGGCACTACTCCTTCTCGGGATACAAACTTTCTGACAAGTTTGAACTGTTCAAGTGGTACCAACAGTTCAGAATTACCACGGTACACAACTTTCAAAAAGTCTTTCCTGATACCCTGAATGGTTCTTGTTTCTATGCCCAGGTACTGACCTACACCATACTGGGCATGGACAACATAGTCACCCGGGTCAAGGTCATCATAGCTCTGGATGACTTCTGCAGCCTGGAATTTCTTTTCAAATCTGCCGGCATGGTGGCGTATTTCAAAAAGATCATGGCTTGTGTAGACATAGAGCTTTATTCCCTCAATCGCAAAACCATCCGGGTATTCTCCTTCAAAGAAAGAGAAACCTTCTCTGATTTCATCATTTTCTTTCAGTGTATGAGAACTGATACCCAATTCCTTCATCACCGATTTGACATGGTCAATTTCTTTCTGGTTGAGGACAAGAACAATTTTCCCAGGCTGGTCGATGATCTTCAGTTTGATATCCAGTGGTTCATTTGGTACATGAACTTCTACAATATGAGAAATATTGTTTGTTAGTGGATCTTCCACAATCTTCTGGCAATTGATACCCACCCTTTCATATTCCTTGAATACTGCAAATCTTGGCAGCATTTTGCTTTCCTGACTCATTTCCTGGATGTAGGCAATGGTTTCTTCTTTCATGTGTTTTACAGACTTCTGCACAGCATCATCATCACTGATCACAATGAGAGGGTAGTCCATAAAGTCGATAATAGAAGCTGTTTTATCAAGAAGTGCCATGTAAGGGTACATCTTTGGTTCACGGATATGATGTTCAATCGCATCTATTTCATTTTCTATATTTGTTCTGAGAATGACATCATCCTTTTCATTGAGAATTTCTTCTGCCTTTGTCCTGATTTCTTCTACCTGTTCATCATTGAACAAAATATCACTGGCTGGCACAATTCTCACTTCATCTACCGGATGGATGGTCTTCTGGGTAGAGACATCAAAGAAACGGATGGATTCTATTTCATTATCAAAGAATTCGATACGGACAGGATTTTCATAGTTGATGGAAAATACATCGATGATACCACCACGTGAAGCAAAGGATAATGGCTGATCAATATGGGCAGTTTCCCGATATCCACCAGCTCTGAGTTTTCTTCTCAGGTCTTCCGGTTCAACAATGTCATTTGCTCGTAATACGATACAGCTGTTTTGAAAGTCTTCTGGAAGTGGCAGGTGTCTTAAATACCCACTTGGACAGGTGATGACTACCTTGTTGTGGTTTTCCAATAACCCGGCAAGGGTATCCACCTTTCCAGCAGTCATCTCTGGAGAAGAAGCAATTGCTTCTACACGCAGTGATTCATCCGCACCAAAAAGAGCACATTCTTCTTCCGAAAGAAATGCGCTGATTCTTTCATAGAGTCTTTGTGCCTGATACAGGTTCTGTTTGACAACAAGTATTCCCCTTGGTCTTTTGTGGTAAGAAGCAGAGATGACAAGTGCTTCTTCTACAAGGGAAGAAAGTGGTAATACCCCTCTTCCTTTATCTAGTAGTTCCACTGCAGTATTATCCTGCATTTCTTTTTCAAGCCATACCGGCATTCCAATCGTACTGTTCACATGCCCTCCCGTGTCTTTCTATTGTAACACGACTATAATAAAGGTCACCAGATGGTGACCTCTTCATTATGCCCTGTGCTGCGAAAGGATATC
>CAJKOS010000150.1 GCA_905201565.1 uncultured Erysipelotrichaceae bacterium | reverse complement strand
ACAGAGGCCATTCACTGGTCCTGGGAATTTTTGACAAAGGTTTTGGAAATCCCGGAAGATCGTTTGTATCCGTCTGTTTATCTGGAAGATGATGAGGCATTTGACATCTGGAACAAAGAAATCGGTGTTGCCAAAGACCGTATTTTCCGTTTCGGCAAGGAAGATAATTTCTGGGAGCATGGGGCAGGTCCATGTGGTCCGTGTTCTGAGATTTATTTTGACCGTGGAGAGAAATACGGATGTGGAAAGCCTGGATGTACAGTTGGATGTGAATGCGACCGTTATATCGAGATTTGGAACAATGTATTTACCCAGTTTGAAAATGATGGCGAAGGCCACTATACAGAATTAAAGCAGAAAAATATTGACACAGGAATGGGACTGGAGCGTCTGGCTACGGTAATGCAGGATGTAGATTCTATTTTTGATGTAGATACCATTAAGGCAATCCGGGATAAAGTATGTGAGTTCGCAGGTGCAGAGTACGGACAGGATGAGAAAAAGGATGTGTCCATCCGTGTGATCACGGACCATATCCGTTCTGTTACTTTTATGGTGTCTGATAATATTACACCATCTAATGAAGGCCGTGGTTATGTGTTGAGACGGCTTCTCCGCCGTGCGGCCCGCCACGGAAGACTTTTGGGAATCAAGGGAGAGTTCCTCGCAGAACTTAGCAAAACCGTGATTTCAGAGTCTCATATGGGATATCCGGAACTGGCAGAGCGTCAGGATGTGATCTTAAAGTTGATTTCTGTAGAAGAGCAGAATTTTAACAAGACCATTGATCAGGGGCTGGTTATTTTAAATAATCTGATGGCTGACATGGAGAAGAAAGGGACAAAAGAACTGTCTGGTGAAGAAGCCTTCAAACTGTATGATACATATGGTTTCCCGAAGGAACTCACAACGGAGATTGCCGAGGACCAGGGCTATACCATCGATGAAGAGGGCTTTGAAAAGGAAATGGCTGCCCAGAAGCAGCGTGCCCGCGATGCCCGTGGTGAAATGCAGTCCATGCATGGCCAGTCTGCTGACCTGATGGATTTCACGGAAGCATCCGAATTCACCGGTTATACCGATAGAGCATCTGATGGTGTTGTTATCGGTTTGTTCAAAGATGGTGTCAAAGTCGATGAACTGAGCGATAGTGGTGATGTCATCCTTTCAAAGACATGTTTCTATGCAGAAAGCGGTGGTCAGTGTGCAGATACTGGTGTGCTTACTGGTGATAACTTCCGTGCCGATGTCATAGATGTACAGAAAGCACCACACAAACAGCCACTGCACCACATCGAACATATTGAAGGTACATTGCATGTGGGTGATAAGGTCCATGGTGAATATGACTATGTCGCAAGACAGAAGACACGTGCCAACCATTCATCACTGCATCTGTTGCAGGCGGCACTCAAGAAGGTGCTTGGCGACCATGTCGCTCAGGCTGGTTCCTATAACTGCCCGGACTATGGACGTTTTGACTTCACCCATTTTGAAAAGCCAACCGATGAAGAACTGCACGAAGTAGAACGCCTCGTCAATGAAAAGATCAACGAAGACCTGCCGGTTACGACTGAAGTATTGTCTCTTGAAGACGCAAAGAAGACAGGTGCTACCGCTTTGTTTGATGAAAAGTATGGCGATACGGTAAGAGTTGTTTCCATGGGTGACTTCTCCAAGGAGTTCTGTGGTGGTACACATGTTGCCAATACTGGTGACCTTGGTGTCTTCCGCATTGATTCTGAAGAATCTGTCGGTTCTGGTATCCGCAGAATTACATGTGAGACAAAGATGAAAGCCTATGAGGCATTCAAGAAGGAAGAGGATTACCTGCATGAAGCAGCTGCTCTTCTCAAGATGAAAAACTGGGAAGGTCTCAAGGACAGAATCACAAAGCTTCTTGATGAAAATGCTGCACTGCGCAAAGAGGTTGCGGAAGCCAACAGCAAAGCGATGGCAGCCAACGCCGATGCGGAAGCCGCAAAGGCTGAAGAGATCAATGGTCTTTCCTGTCTGTTCCTTGCCCTCAAGGACTTTGATTCTGCCAATATGAAAAACTATGCGGAAACATTGCGCAACAAGATGAAGAACGGCTTTGTCTTCCTTGCTAATGATGCGGGTGGAAAGGTAGTCTTTGTTGCTGCAAGTTCCAAAGAAGCAATTGCCAAGGGTGCCAAGGCTGGTGATATCGTCAAGGCTGCTGCACAGCTGTGTGGTGGTAATGGAGGCGGAAGACCTGACATGGCACAGGCTGGTGGGAAGGATGCTTCCAAGATTGAAGAAAGCATCAGACTTGTCAAAGAGAAGATTGCGTCTCTCTAATAGTTAAGAGGATAGGCACAAAACATATCCTTTTTCAATACAGGGTACTGATACACTACAAAAGAGGTACAAGATTATGGAAATGGAACAGATCGTACAATTACCAACACCTGAAGAATTAAAGAAAGCCTATCCGTTAAGTGAGACAGTACAGGCTATCAAAGCAAAGCGTGATGCGGAAATCCGCAATGTGTTTGAAGGAAAGGATGACAGGTTTCTGCTCATCATCGGCCCATGCTCTGCCGATCGCGAAGATGCGGTATTGGAATATATGGAAAAGCTCGCTGTTGTCAATGAGAAGGTCAAGGACAAACTGCTCATCATTCCCCGTGTCTATACAAACAAGCCGCGCACAAAGGGACTTGGTTATAAGGGCATGCTGCATCAGCCAGACCCGCACAAACAGGAAGACCTTTATGCCGGCATTGTCGCCATCCGCCACCTTCACCATGAGGTGGTCGAAAAGACCGGTTTTACATGTGCGGAGGAGATGCTCTATCCGGAAAACCATGCCTATCTTTCTGACTTGCTTGGCTATGTTGCGATTGGAGCTAGATCTGTGGAGGACCAGCACCACCGCATGACAGCTTCGGGCATTGGCATTCCTGTCGGCATGAAGAATCCGACTTCTGGTGATCTTTCGGTTATGATGAATGCGGTGCTTGCTGCACAGAACCCGCAGCGCTTCATCTATCGGGGCTGGGATTGCAAGACACCTGGCAATCCATATGCCCATGTCATCCTGCGCGGCTATCAGGACAAGTTTGGCAACAACCTGCCAAACTACCACTATGAGGACCTGATGAAGGTGAAGGAATTGTATGAAGAAACAAAGCTGAACAACCCATGCATCATTGTGGATTGCAGCCATGCCAATGCCAACAAGCAATATATGGAACAGATCCGCATTGCCAAGGATGTCATGCATTCAAGAACCATCAATCCTGATATCAGAACCATTGTTAAAGGACTGATGATCGAAAGCTATCTCTATGATGGATCACAGCCATCCATCGGTGACAAGTATGGTGTTTCGATTACCGATCCATGCCTTGGCTTTGCCAAAAGTGAAGAGCTCATCTATGAGATTGCGGAAAAAGTGTGACATTTCATAACATATTGTTAACAAGTTGTTCACATCAAATAGACAACAATCAGCCTTTTGTCTATAATACTTGAGGTTTGTAAAAGTCATATAGTGCGTTGATATGGAGCGCGTGTTTCTACCCGGTCACCGTAAATGACCGGACTATGGCGATAGGTTGTTGTGAAAAAAGACCACAATGCTATCGTTGTGGTCTTTTCAAACGTCAGGAGGAGGACTTATGAAGAAGACGGTACCGTATTTCTTTCTTTTGCCCGGAATCGTATTACTGTTGTTTTTCCTGTTTGTGCCATTACTTTCTGTACTTTGGCCAACCGTATTTCCATCAGGCTTTTCACTCGATGCCTACATTTCATTCTTTACCGATGAGTACTATCAGGAAATTCTTATCCGTACGATCCGCATCGCATTGACCACAGCCATCATCTGCATATTGCTCGGTGTGCCAACTGCCTATTTCATTTCCAGGTGTTCCAAGAGGTGGAAGGGGATATTGATTGCGATTTCCATCTTCCCACTATTGACCAATTCGGTTGTCCGTGCCTTTGCCTGGATTAACATCCTCGGTAAAAACGGCATCATCAACCAGATCCTTGTCGGTATTGGTATCATCGATGAACCGCTCAGTATGCTCTATACAGAATTCTCTGTGCTGGTCGGTACGATATACCTGTTTCTGCCAACGATGATCATGACCCTTGTCGGGGCGATGGACCAGATTGATAACGATATGATGGAAGCTGCGGAAAGCCTTGGTGCTAACCGTTTGAAGGCGTTCTTCC
>CAJKOS010000149.1 GCA_905201565.1 uncultured Erysipelotrichaceae bacterium | reverse complement strand
CTACTTCAAGACCTGCTGTTGTCATCCTGTCCGCAAGTTCTGTCGGAGAGATGCCTTCCAGGTCTACATATTCCTTCAGCCATTTATAACTTAACTTCATCTTTATTACCCCTTAGTCAAAACGATCGAAATTCTTCAGGAAACGGATATCGTTCGTATAGAAATTCCGGATATCATCAATGCCATATTTCAACATGGCAACTCTTTCAAGACCTACACCGAAGGCAAAGCCTGAGCACTTGTCCGGGTCAAAACCGTTGATCTCCAATACATGCGGGTGAACCATACCAGCACCGAGGATTTCAATCCATCCGCTGCCCTTGCATACGGAACATCCCTTGCCATTACAGAAAGGACAGGAGACGTCAACTTCTACAGATGGTTCTGTAAATGGGAAGTAGGAAGGACGGAAACGGACTGTACGTCCATTACCGAACATGGCATTTGCCATGAATTCCAATGTGCCCTTGAGGTCGGCGAGGGTGATGTGTTCACCTACGACAAGACCTTCACACTGCATGAACTGGTGGGAATGTGTCGCATCATCATCGTCTCTGCGGTATACCTTGCCCGGGCAGACAAGCTTGATCGGCAGTTCACCATGTGCCTTTTCAAGTTCTCTCATCTGAATAGCGGTGGTATGTGTTCTGAGCAGTGTATTTGGATCGATGTAGAATGTATCCTGCATATCGCGGGCAGGATGATCCTTTGGCAGGTTGGCAAGTTCGAAGTTGTAGTAGTCCTTCTCTACTTCCGGACCTTCCGCAACCTTGTAACCCATACCGATGAAGAGGTCTTCGAGCTCCTGCTGTATCATCATCAAAGGATGAACGGTGCCCCTTTCCATCTTTCTGCCATCGAGTGTGATATCAATTCTTTCTTCCGCAAGCTGCTTTGCCATTTCTTCTTTGCGCAATAATTCCGTACGTGCATCAATAGCTGCTGTCACAGCCTGCTTTGCGGCATTGACTTCCTGTCCAAATGCCGGCTTTTCTTCCTTGGGAAGATTCTTCATTTCAGACATCAATGCCTGAATGCTTCCCTTTTTGCCAAGATAAGCAATGCGCAGCGCTGACAAGTCTTTCAGGCTCTCTGCCTTTTCGATCGCTGCAAGTGCTTCGTCTTTGACCCTGCTGATCTGTTCCATAATTTCCTCCAAAATAATAAAAACGTTCCTGATCACAGGAACGCTCAACACGCGGTACCATCCTGATTCGCACAATCACTGTGCGCACCTTGCTTAGTGTCCATAACGGGGACATCCGGAGAGGATTAGTCTCACTGGAAAAGTGAATTCGCTGCTTGTCTGACAGAATCCTTTCAGCAATATGGACTCCTCTCTTGGTCATCACCCACAGGTACTGGTCTTTTCTTTAGCGCTTTATGGCACGTATTATACCATTTTCCACCTTATTTTCAAACCACAATCAATCTCTTTTGAAATACGGGAAATTGTGTATCCTTACCGTATTCAGCCTCTCATCCGTAAATGATAAGGAAAGTGACTGGTAGCCATTTCTTCCATCATATGACAAACTGCTTTCCGTCTGCTCGTCCGGTTCACCATAACTGTCAATCACATCATCCATCGTCGACCAGTAAAGCATGAGACCCCCAGGCAAGCGGAACTGTTTGCCGATGTAGTCATAGTTACCATAGATGATATAAACACTTCCAACCATCGCATCACGGGCAGGGATGTCATATGGCTGAGGATTGTACAATGTCACTTTTATTTCCTGTTCCGCTTCGCTGACAAGTGTGACATCCATACTGCCATAGTCCCCATAAGGATCATCATTGCCATCGATCATGGCATCCATATTTTCAAACGACCATCCATTTTCAAGAAACGCCGATACAGGTGTGGCAATATGGTACACCTCACCATTCACTTCAAAGCAATAGCTGTCCCACTCCTCTTCAAGAGAATCTGCAGTTTCATACATCTTAGCAGCACCTTCATCCAGCTCATACATGAATGTGATTTCCTCTACCACCTCAGTAGCAGGATAATACTCCACTTTCGCAAACAGTGGTCTTTCCTTTAGCCACATTTCATACCCTTCTTTATATGACTGAGAACTGATGGAAAAGTGATGTTCTTCACCATCCATTCCCTTGCCATCCACATAATAATTTGATGGTCCATCCCCAATCGTATCATCATCAAACTTCAACCAGGAAAGATACACCGTTGTCGGATTACCGAGATTTTCCGCATCTTTTGCGACATTGCGGAATGCATAATATCCAACTACCGGCACGGATACAATGGCAAGTGCACATAGTACAGTTGTACGGAAGGAACGTACCGGATTCCGCAATCTCCATATTGCCATACCGGCAAGTGCCACAAATACCCCCACAAGAAGACAGCGATACATCACTTCCCGGATAAAACCCAAAGTGCCTTCCCTTGTATTGACAAAGTTGGTCACATATACAGAAATGCCACAACTGATCACAACAATCAGGATGATGACTACCATCATCCATTTTCCATAATCTCTTTTCTTCATATTTTCAGTGTAAAAGGAATGAGGATATGCTTCTACCATGATTGTGTAAAGTTTCATCTTTTGGATAAACAGTATATAACACTTTACAACAGTTATGCACTGTTATATACTGTTTATGCAGGAGGGATACTATGCATCTGATCATCAGCACAACTTCCATGATTCCGATCTACGAACAGATTATTGAAGAAATCAAAAATCTGATCCGCAAAGGAGAATTGAAAGAAAATGATGCCCTTCCTTCAGTAAGATCTCTGGCCAGAGAACTGAAAATCAGTGCACTTACCGTCAAGAAAGCCTATGACGAACTGGAAAAAGAAGGCCTTATTGCAACAATCCATGGCAAAGGCAGTTATATCTCCTTTTCCAATCGCAACCTTCTTGCGGAAGAAATGAGAAAAGAGCTGGAGAACGATCTGGAACTATCCATTGCCAAAGGCAGAAAGATCGGTCTCAGCGATGCAGAAATCAGTGATCTGTTCCATATGATCCTGGAGGACACAAATGTTAGAAATTGAAAATCTCGAAAAACATACCAGAACTTCACACTAGACTGTTCGCTCACTGTTCAGGAAGGCATGATTACAGGTCTTGTCGGCAGAAACGGTGCAGGCAAGACCACAACGTTCAAAGCCATCCTTGGACTAGTCACAAAAGACAGTGGAACCATCCATCTGTTTGACAAAGACATTTCCTCTTTACAACAGGAAGACAAGGAAAGAATCGGTGCAGTTTTGCCATGTGCACTGTTCAGCGATGACCTGTCCATCCATGCCATCATGAATGTGCTGTCCGCACTTTACCACAACTTTGATCAATCCCATTTTATGGAACTTGTGCACCAGTTCAAACTGCCGCTGAACAAGCCTGTCCGCACATTTTCTACAGGTATGCGCACCACGCTTTCCCTTGTCATTGCCCTCACCCACAAGGCAGATTTTCTCATCCTTGATGAACCAACTGCCGGACTGGATGTTGTCGTGCGCAATGCATTGCTTGACCTGTTGAGAAAATACATGGAAGAAAACCCAACACATACCATCCTCATCAGTTCCCATAACGCAAAGGACCTTGAAACACTCTGTGATGACTTCTATATGATAGATCAGGGAAAGATCCTGCTTCACGAAGAAACAGACAACCTTCTGAACGACTATGCAGTTCTCAAAGTCAATGAAGAACAATTTGAAAATCTTGAGAAAAACCTGCTTCTTTCATCCGTACGCGAACCATATGGCTATCAGTGCCTTGTCAGAGAAAGACAGTATTTCATCGAGAACCATAAAGATATGATCGTAGAAAGATGTTCGATTGATGACATTGTCGCTATGCTTTCAAAAGGAGGACTATCATGAAAGGTCTGCTCATCAAAGATTATTACCTGCTATTACAGCAGAAGACATTCTATTTTCTGATGATCTGTATGGTCATATCCTGTGGCATTGCTGGTGAAAACACAGCCTTTGCCATCTCCTTCATCATGTTTGTCTTCTCCCTTCTTTCCTGCAATACAATCAGCTATGACGAATACAACCAGGGATATACATTCTTGTTCACATTGTCCGTCACAAAGCAGGTATATGTCAAAGAAAAGTATGTTCTCAGCATTTTGACAAGCATCATTGGCTGGGTAGTTGGGTGTCTTTTGGCACTGGTGACCATGTATATCTAAAACCCCAGCAGAATACTCCCACCTCTACAGGTGG
>CAJKOS010000148.1 GCA_905201565.1 uncultured Erysipelotrichaceae bacterium | reverse complement strand
CAGAGACAACACCATCCGCATCTCCATTTTTGACCATGACTACCGCAAACATTGTCTTATCTTCAAGCAATGTCTTTCTGGCAAGTTCTTCCGTCATACCCTTCTTCTTACGGATTTCTGTCAGCAGTTTGACATACTCGTCAAGCTTTTCATATTTTTCAGGGTTGATGATGGTGATTCCATCAATATTAACATCATAGTGCAGTGCCTCCGCATAGATGGTAGCTTCATCGCCAAGCAATACGAGGTTGGCTGTTTTCTCCTTGCGGATCATCGCAGCTGCGCGGATGACTCTTTCATCTTCTGATTCTGGCAGGACGATTGTCTTCAGATCGGCTGCGGCTTTTTCTTTAATACCTTCAATAAATGACATTTTTCCTTCCAACTTTCTACTCAGGTTTGTGTAACCGTTTTACTTATAGCACTAAATGATGGAAATGTCATTTTTTATAGTTTTTTCACAAACTTTTTTGACAATGCTACAATAGAAACAACAAGAAGGTGAACAAAATGATTGTCAAAAGAGACTGTTATTACTGGCCAAAAGGCGAAAACAGAATGCTGCACATCTATCTTCCGGAAGACTATGATACAAGTGGTGAACTCTACCCTGTGATGTATATGTTTGATGGACATAACCTGTTCTTTGATTCAGATGCAACCTATGGGACAAGCTGGGGTCTATATGACTTTATGAAAGGATATGACAAGCAGGTCATCATCGTCGGCATGGAATGTTCTCATACCGGGAATGAAAGGCTGGAAGAATATTGCCCATATCGCAAAAAGATGATGGGACAGTGGATTGATGGTATTGGTGATAAGACCATGCAATGGATTGTCAATGAAGTCAAACCGCTGATTGATCGTGAATATCGCACCTATGGACATCGTGAAGCAACTGCCATCGGCGGTTCATCTATGGGTGGTCTGATGACACTGTATGCCATGCTTGCCTACAATGGTTACTTCTCCAAAGGCGCTGCACTTTCCACCGGTGTATTCTGGAATATTTCCAATTTGCGCAAAGAGCTGGAATCCCATGCCATACAGCCGGATACCCGTATTTATATGTCCTGGGGTGAAAAGGAAATGGGCAGGGCTGCCTATGGCAAAGACCCTTCAAAGGATACCCGGGAAGCCCGTACGG
This sequence comes from uncultured Erysipelotrichaceae bacterium, assembly GCA_905201565.1. Taxonomy (GTDB): domain Bacteria; phylum Bacillota_I; class Bacilli_A; order Erysipelotrichales; family Erysipelotrichaceae; genus Bulleidia. The sequence continues at coordinate 3,102 of CAJKOS010000148.1, read as the reverse complement.
TATACAAGTTTGAAAGGGAACTGCAGGAAAGAGGGGTAAAGACATACCACTATTTCCAATGGGGTGGAGAACATTGCGAACTTGACTGGAGAAGCCAGAACCAGATTTACATGGACTTCCTCTGGAAATAAAAAAAGCTGCCAGATTTTTCGTCTGGCAGTTTTCATTAATACGTGAACTCAAATGGTGTAGCAGAAGTATAGCTGTCCGCATCTTCAGCGAGCAGTGAGATATTTGCATCTTCCAGGTGCAATGTATCGAATGCGCTCTCTGTACGACCACTTTCTGTTGTATATTCGAGGGTCTGTGCATAGCCATCGGCTTCTTCTTCATCAGCACTTGTGTGGATTGTTACGGATTCGCCATCCGCAAGACCACCATCGGCATAGTTTGTGCCCTTGTCTTCAGAACCTGTTTCATAGATGTACAGATCTGTGATTATTTCACCAGTGTTGTTTGTGACTGTGTAGTTGCCTTCTGTGACAACTTCTTCAGCTTCTGCACTAGCGGAAGGTGCTGTTGTAGCTTCAGCGGTTGTTTCAGCAGTTGTGTTGCCTGTTGCACAACCAGCAAGACCAGCTACGAGAAGTGCTGCTGTAGCAGCTTTCATAACTTTTGTATACATGTGTTTTCTCTCCTTTTTGTAAACATTATTATTCCCGAAATTTGTGAGTTTGTCATTTAACAAACGTTAACATTTGATAAAAGTTATGTGATGAAAATGTGAACAATTCGTAATAGTTCAGTCTTTTTGCTTTTTCGGTTACAATATGTAAAGAAGAAGTTTTTCTGGAGGTAATCATGGAAAAAGAATATATGCGCCGCTATGAAGAGTGGCTCAAAGAACTGGATGAAAACGATCCACTGCATAAAGAATTAGAGAGTATCTCTGATCAGCCTGCTGAAATTGAAGACCGCTTCTATCAGAATCTGTCCTTTGGTACAGCAGGGCTCAGAGGAAAGATTGGTGCTGGCACAAACCGCATGAATTTCTATACCGTAGCCCGTGCCACACAGGGCATTGCGGACTATATTGTATCCTATGGCAAAGAAGCGATGGTCAAGGGATTGATCATCGCCCATGATCCACGCCATTTCTCAAAGGAATTCTCTGAACTTGCCGCATCCATCTATGCAGCAAACGGCATCCGTGTCTATGTTTTCAACGACCTTCGTCCTACCCCTGAACTTGCCTATCTCATCCGCAAGATCGGTACGACAAGTGGTATCAACATCACCGCTTCCCACAATCCGAAGGAATATAATGGCTACAAGGCATATTGGACAGATGGCTGTCAGGTTTCCAGCGAAATTGCGGATGGAATGACAAAATGCATTGAGGCTGTGGATATGTTCCATGGGGTCAAAAAGATGGATTATGAAACAGCAGTGCAGGAAGGAAAGATCATCGTTCTTGATGAGTCCTATGACAGGATGTATCTTGATGCGATAGAAGCACTTGCCATCCACGAAGGAGATGAAATCGATCTTTCCATTCCAATTGTCTATACACCACTCAATGGTGCAGGCTCCATTCCTTTCAGGAATATGCTGCAGGACAGAGGTTTTACAAACTGGCATATTGTCAAAGAACAGGAAAACCCGGATCCGGATTTTACAACCGTTGGTTATCCAAACCCGGAAGATCCTAAAGCCTTCCGCCTTTCTGAAGAACTCGGCAGAAAGATTGGGGCAGAACTGCTCATGGCAACTGACCCGGACAGTGACCGCTTTGCGATTGAAATCAGAGATGATGCGGGCAACTATGTTCCTCTCAATGGCAACCAGACTGGTTATCTGTTAGTCAGCTATATTCTTGAAGGACATAAGTCAGCTGGCACATTGCCGAAGAAAGGTGCGATGGTGAAGTCCATTGTAACAAGTACATTGAGCACAGAAATTGCAAAGTCCTATGGTGTGGAAATGTTTGAATCCCTGACCGGTTTCAAAAACATCTGTGGAAGAATTCCATTCCTGGAAGAAAATGGCTATACCTATCTGTTTGGCTATGAGGAATCTGTCGGCTATGCAGCATGCAAGGATATCCGTGACAAAGATGGTATTTCTGCCGGTATGCTTGTGGCTGAAGCAGCAGCCTATTATAAAAAGCAGGGCAAAACCCTGTTCCAGGTATTGGATGAACTGTACCAGAAATTTGGTTACTATGCTGAAGATGAACCAAACATCATATTGGAAGGTATACCTGGGGCAGAGCGCATCAAGAGGATGATGACCTATGTGAGAAACAACCTTCCAACAGAAGTTGCTGGTAATAAGGTAGTCAAAACCATCGATTACAAAGATGGATATGAAGACATTCCTGCAAGCAACGTACTCCGTTTCTTCCTGGAAAATGGCAGCTGGTTTGCCATCCGTCCATCCGGCACAGAACCAAAGATCAAATTCTATTTCTATGCCACAGCTTCCAGTAAAGAAGAAGCACAGTCTCTCAACAAGAAGATCAAAGATGAGATCTTCACCATGATTCAGACAGTCAAATAAGAGAAAGATGCCCATGGAATGGGCATCTTTGTTAATGGAAAGCGTCGAGAATACGCATGATGAATCCTTTTGATAGCACAAGGTCATCGACCATCGGATTGATGACAATGGTTGCCACATCCGGATGTTCTTCAAGATAAATCAAGAGATCAAGAAGATCACAGACATACAGTGTCAACGTATCTTTATCTGGCATGTTGAAATCATCGTAAATGTTCTGCATTGTGAATACGGGAAGAAGCTGATCCTCTTCTTCCGTCAACATGTATGGAGTCCTTGTGATGTATTCCACACTGATTTCACTATCATTTTGATAGGCTTCTTCAACTTCACAAAGCAGGAGAAACTTTCCTTCTTTGACAAGTGCTTTGCTGAGGGTGGTGAGTACTTCCCGCTGTTTTTCTTCGCTGAGTGGCATTCTTCTTTCCGCAAGCAGTGAATTGATATACGGGTTTACAATTTCTTCTGTCATCTTATACATGCCGTTAGAATACCATAGCTTATGTGAAAATGCATGCCTGGATATGGCAGGACGCAAATCCTTATGATTTTATCTAAAACCCCAGCAGAATACTCCCACCTCTACAGGTGGTGAGATGA
>CAJKOS010000147.1 GCA_905201565.1 uncultured Erysipelotrichaceae bacterium | reverse complement strand
TCCTCCTTTCACTTATCTATATAGACAGCAAAATGAGATCTCCTCAAAAAAAGTATAAAAAAAGAGAAATGTGTTTATCACATTTCCCTTTGATGGATCAAAGAATGCCAACTCTTTTGAAGATGGTATCCACATTGCGGATGTGGTAGTAAGGATCAAAGCAATCATCGATTTCATCCTGTGTAAGTGCTGCAGTGACTTCAGGCTGCGCTTCCATGAGTTCCTTGAAGTTGAGGTCTTCTTCCCATGCCTTAATAGCCTGTGGCTGTACAGTATCATATGCCTTTTCACGTGACCATCCCTTCTCGACGAGCTTTAACATAAATCTCTGTGAGAAAATGACACCATTTGTCAGCCAGATGTTCTTCTTCATGTTCTCTGGGAAGACCGTGAGGTTTTTGAGAATATTGCCGAATCTCACCAGCATATAATCAAGAAGTGCAGTTGCATCAGGGGCGATGATACGCTCTGCAGAAGAATGAGAAATATCGCGTTCATGCCATAGTGGAATGTCCTCATAGGCTGTGACCATATAACCTTTTAGTACCCTTGCACAACCACAGATATTTTCCGAACCAATCGGATTTCTCTTATGCGGCATAGCACTGGAACCCTTCTGTCCCTTGTTAAAGTGCTCTTCAGCCTCACGTACTTCTGTTCTCTGCAGGTGGCGGATTTCAGTAGCCATCTGTTCGAGGGTTGCGCCAATGAGGGCAATTGTACCAAAGTAGTGGGCATGGCGGTCACGCTGCAATACCTGGGTGGAAATAGCAGCGGAATGAATGCTCACATACATAGTCCTGTACAAATGGAGGAATGTTGGCAAATGTACCAACTGCACCGGAAATCTTACCGCATTCCACATCTGCACATGCACTTTCAAACCGTTCGAGGTTTCTCTTCATCTCTTCATACCAGAGAGCAAAGACAAGACCAAAGGAAGTGATTTCCGCATGGACACCATGTGTTCTGCCCATCATGATCGTATCCTTGTACTTCAATGCATTCTCTTTGAGGATATCCATGAAGTCATGGATATCCTTGCGCAGGATATCATTTGCCTTCTTGAAGCGGATACCATTCGCTGTGTCGACAACGTCAGTACTTGTCACACCATAGTGAACCCACTTCTTTTCTTCGCCAAGACTTTCTGAAACACAACGGGTGAAAGCAACTACATCATGTCTTGTCTGCTTCTCAATTTCAAGAATTCTCTCGACATCAAACTTAGCATTGGCGCGGATATTTTCTACATCTTCCGCAGGAATTTCACCAAGCTTGCTCCAGGCTTCATCAATCAGAATTTCGACATCGAGCCATGCCTGAAACTTGCTCTCTTCACTCCAGATTGCCCGCATTTCGGGACGTGAATAACGATCGATCATTTGTGCATCCTCCTACCTGATCTATACTCATCTGCCGGTTTCTTCATCCGCCAGTTGTTTTGCCTGTTCAATATCATCCGCAATAATCAGCACAATTTTATCTGTGCCATTATCCCGGATTACCGCATTGGAAATCTTGAAGATCTCCGACATATCATACACATTTGTCATTGCTTCAAGAGATGTGACATAGTCTTTGACATCCTGCAATGCCGTTTCCAGGTCATTCACATAGAAAACGCCAACTGTATCACTTTTATTTGCAGTGGAGTGGTAGATGACACCATCGGCGTAAATATCTTCCCCACCAAAGACAAGTGCCTTCATGTTTCTCTCTTTCAGCATCTCCATGTTTTCCATGTTCAGTTCCTCTGTAAGATGCTTTGCAATCTCATCCGCAAGAGATTGTTCAGTACCCTCACTGGCTGCTGGTGTAGAGTTGATAGATGTGCGTATCAACAGTGAAAGATCACTGCACCCACACAAGCTGAACACCACACCGATGGAAACAATGCCTTTTATCAAAGCCTTAGCGTTCAAAGAGATCACTGCCTTCCTTACTATCTTCATTGAAGTCCGGAAGTTCCGGAAGCTCATCGAGGCTGACAAGTTGGAAATCGTTCATAAACTCATCGGTAACCGAATAGAGAATCGGTCTGCCAGGTGCTTCACTTCTGCCATCTTCTTTAATCAATCCCCTCGCCTGCAGTTTCCGTAACATCACATCGGCGCTAACACCGCGGATTTCTTCAATCTCGACGCGGGTGATTGGTTGTTTGTAAGCAATAATTGCCAGCGTTTCCAAAGCTGCCCCGGAAAGCTTTGCACTTTTTTCCATAGCAAACAGCTTCTCGGCATAGGCATGGACAAATCCACAGCTCACAAACCGGTACACATTGCCATAGTGCACAAGTTCAATTCCATGGTTGTCCTCATACCGCACCGCAAGTTCATCGAGCAGTGCTTCCGCCTTATCTTCTTCCGTTTCCAAAGCTTTGGCAGCCTGAGCTGCCGTCAGACCTTCATCACCTGTAATGTATAACAAACCCTCTAAAACGGAAAGGGCAAAATCTGTATTCATCTCTTCATTCATCACTGTTTCACTCATGACTGCATCGTACCTCTTGAAAACCAGATTGTTTCTTCTTCATCCACGGTAAAGACAAGAATATGCTGGCGGGCAAGATCCAGAACGGCAATAAATGTTGCTATTGCCTTCTGTGGGTTGCCTGTACAATCTTCCAGCAATCTTTCAAAAGAAAATGTATCCGGCAGACTGTCCAGCTTTGCCCGCACTTCAAGTTCTCTGTCCTCAATGGATATTTCCTTGACTTCAAAGGACCTTTCCTTTGGTGTCTCTATCTGCATGCGGTATAAGAGCTTGCGCATCGCCTTGACGAGGTCATATGGCGTACCTGTCACATGACCATCTTCATTTTCCTTCATCCACTGATCAGCTTCCTCTAGAACTGGTCGGCTGATCTTTGTCTGCCTGTCTTCATACAACTCTTCAAACTGGCGGGAAACCTCCTTGTACTGCTGATACTCCAGAAGTCTCTTCACAAGTTTCTGCTTTGGATCTTCCTCTTCTTCCAGTTCTGCCTCATTGCCTGGAATCATCTTCCTCGACTTGTATTCAATCAAAGAAGCAAGTTCCGCAAGATATTCCCCTGCTATTTCCAGATGCATTTCCTGCATGCTATTGAGGTAAGCGATGTACTGGTCAGTCAATACATTCATATCAAGATCAAACAGATCCAGTTTTTTTTCTCTGATCAGGTGCAGCATCAGATCCAGTGGACCGCTGAACTGATCAATCGTCACTTTGAATTCATCCATAATCGTACTGCAAGATTATAGCAAAAAAGAGGATATACGGCTATATAAACAAAAATGCCGCACTCAGCCATTGCTGCTCTACGGTCTGAAATGGGATATTGCTTCATAGCCAATGCAATACACCAACAGACACAAAAAGCTTCCGTTTCCGGAAGCCTGTGTGATTATTTCACAACAATGTTGACAATCTTGCCAGGTACTGCAATTTCCTTGACGATCGTCTTGCCATCAATATGGGCTTTGACTGTTTCAAGGGCCTTGGCAGCAGCTAACATATCTTCTTTAGAAGCACCTGTTTCAATTTCAAACTTGCCTCTCATCTTGCCATTGATCTGTACGGCAATGGTGACCTTGTCCTGCACAAGCTTTGCCTCATCATAAGTTGGCCACTGTTCATAGGCACATGTGCCCTCTTTATGGGAAAGCATACCATACAGTTCCTCACCCATATGCGGTGCAAAGCAGGAAAGCATCAATACGAAGTTTTCAATCATCGTGCGGTTGACCTTTCCAAGCTTATAGCAGTCATTGACAAAGATCATCATCTGTGAGATAGCCGTATTGAAGTTGAGTGTCTCAATATCATTTGTGACCTTCTTCACAGTGAAGTTGTAGCTGTAATCCAGCTCTGGTGTAACTTCATCAACGATCATCTTTTCATCTGTCGCAAGTCTCCATACGCGGTCCAACCACTTTCTTGCGCCATCCATACCCTTTGTGGACCATGGAAGAGAAGCATCGAGCGGACCCATGAACATTTCATAGACGCGGAGTGCATCTGCACCATGAGACTGTACAAGATCATCCGGATTGATGACATTGCCCATAGACTTGGACATCTTGACACCATTTTCACCAAGGATCATACCCTGATGGAAAAGCTTCTGGAATGGTTCTTCACAGCTCACCACACCGATGTCATAGAGGAACTTATGCCAGAATCTTGCATACAGCAAATGCAATACCGCATGTTCTGCACCACCGATGTAGAGGTCTACCGGCAGCCAGTGATCCATCAGTTCCTTATCCGCAATAGCTTCATTGTTATGTGGATCGATATAGCGGATGTAATACC
>CAJKOS010000146.1 GCA_905201565.1 uncultured Erysipelotrichaceae bacterium | reverse complement strand
ACAGCTATAGACATTTCTGCTTTTTCTATAGAAAATATAAGCATATTCCAGCATTAATCTCACCACCTGTAGAGGTGGGAGTATTCTGCTGGGGTTTTAGATAAACATGACAAATGCCATCATGTCCAGAAAATCAAATTGCTTTTTATCCATACTATACCTCCTATCCTTTTACCAAAAGGAACGTATCACTACATCGGATATAGTATAGTATTAATAGAATTATTTTTCTATATATTTCAATATATTTTTGAAGTTTTCATGATGTTTAAATATATCATCCCGATTCTACAGCCATATGAAAAGATGCGATAGATTCAATCTGCCGCATTGTCTTTTCGTATCTCTGCAGCATAGAGTTGGGCAATTGCCCCTGCACATACCTGCAGTTGATAAGGATGGGATAGCTGATCACGATCCGATTGGAAGTACACCGCATCATTGATAAATGATGGAAGAGGTTTATCACTGCTTGCGATTAACCAGATCTTTGGAATCATCAGCTTTCTGCCAAGTCTGCGTATGTCCGCAAAATCAAAGTACGCACCCGTATAGGAAAAGATGAGTATCAGATCATTTCTGCCCGCCTTTTCCAGATACCGTATCTGCTCTGCATAGGAAACATTGCAATAGACCTGCTTGCCAAGCATTAACATATCCGTTTCAAAACATATCGCAGCGCACGATGCTTTCAATAGTCCAAATGCCGCAACCCTTTCATAGGATACAAGATCTTTGACAAGTCTTTGCATTGCGGAAACATCCATTGTCTTTGTGGCAAGGTCAATGCTCTGCTGGACATGATGTCCATAAGTTTCAACCAATGTGGACTGTTCCCTGCTCACTTCTTCAAAGTTGAGATCTGTTGTGCGGATGAGTTCTTTAAGTTCATTGAAATCCCTGAGACCAATTTCCTTGCAGAAACGTGAAATGGAGCTCAGCGAAACATTACACTGGGCTGCCATATCCTTTATACCGATGTCCTGCATTGTCTGCAGGTGTTCAAGAATATAGGATGCGATAAGACTATTTGTCGCATCCTTCTTTTCACTTGCGATTGTCGAAAGAAAGACAACCGGCAGTTTATCATAAATCATTCTGCCTCCTGGAATTACTTTCCTTTGGCAAAATTATACAACATTCCCTCCTTCAAATGGCTGACATCATAACCAAGCTCTTCCGCAATCAGGAAGGCAAATGGATAACCGGTAGCCGGTCCCTGGGAAGTGATGATCTTCTGATCACTCACTGCCACTTCATCCACAAATATGCCACCCTTCAATTTCTCTGCATAGCCTGTATAACCGGTCACACGCACACCATCGATAACCTTTGCCTCAGAAAGCACAATGGTACCAGAACACATTGCACATACATATTTGTCATGGCTGTGGAAGTACTGCACCATAGCAATCACATCTTCATCAGAAAGAAGATTTGCCCCACCAGGTCTTCCTCCTGGCAATACGATGGCATCATAGTCCTTCACTACATCGCTGAACTTCTCATCTGCCTGAACATACATGCCATACATACCTTTGACAAATCGGTCATCTGAAAAACAGAATGTCGTGACTTCAGCACCTGCTCTTCTCAAAATATCCACAATGGTGATTGTTTCACCTTCCTCATACCCTTCTGCCATCAACACTGCAACACGTGCCATATTATGCCTCCTCCTTCACATCAAATGCATTGAAATAGACCATTCTGTTCTTGACCGCTAAAGAATCACCACCGAACACATCCACAAGGTAGTAGGCAAAGGCATATACCGTTGCCGGTCCACGGCTTGTGATGAGGTTTCCATCCTGGACGACAATATCCTCAAGATATGTACCATCTGCTATCTTCTTGTCATACCCGGCATAGGCAGTGTATTTCCTGTCCTTCAACAGCCCTGCCCTTTCTAAAGCAATTGGGGCTGCACACATCGCACACACATACCTTCCCTCATCATTCATTTTGTTTAACAAGGCAAGCAGATGGTCATTGTTGCGCATTGCATCAGCTCCTCCATAACCGCCTGGCAGGATAACCATGTCATAGTTCAGAAGATCATCGCTCATCACATGATCTGTTTTGACAACGATGTCATGTGCACCTTTGACCTCATCTGAAACAAGACCCACAAGATCACAGCGGATTTCTGCTCTTCTCAGAATATCCACAATTGTCAATGTCTCACTTTCTTCAAAACCTTCTGCCACGATAACTGCTGCTTTTTTCTCCATTTCCCTCACATCCTTTCATTGCCTATAGGATGCGCCACAAACTAGAGAAATACCATGGATTTCCAAAAACGGGAAATAAAAGACGTCCATCTGGACGTCATATGCGATTCATGCTGTAACCAATACCAAGATGGGTACGGATCAGTGGCGTATCCCGCTTTGTATCATTGATCTTTCTGCGCAAAGATGCCATATGTACACGCAGGGAAACAATATCTGATTCCAGTTCACTACCCCATATTTCTTTGATGATCATTGAATGGGTGAGCACCTTGCCAACATGGTGGGCAAGCAGTACAAGCAGTTTGTATTCATTAGGTGTCAGGTGAATTTCTTCATCATCGATATATACCCTTGCGCCAGCAAAATCTATTTTCAGTGGTCCATTTTCAAACAGAGAAGAAGATGGGTCACTCTGTCCAAGCCATGACAAGCGCCTCTGCGCTGCCCTGATTCTTGCGAGCAGTTCATCTACCGAAAATGGTTTGGTAAGATAATCATCTGCCCCGGCATCCAGGGCTTCAATCTTATCGCTTTCCTCACCCCTTGCACTGATGACAATAATCGGCACCTGACTCCAGGAACGGATGGTGCGGATAACTTCTACCCCATCCATATCCGGAAGTCCCAGGTCCATGAGTACAAGATCCGGATGATGGGAAGCCATCATGGCAAGCGCATTTTGTCCATTGGATGCGGTGAAATACGTATAGTCATGCATTTTCAATGTCATGGAAAGCAGATTCAATACCGACCTGTCATCCTCTACGCACAATATCTCAAATGACTTCATTGATGAACCTCCTGCATCGTAAAGAGAAATGTTGAACCATGGGGCTTGTTATCCTCATACATGATGAGCTCCTGATGCGCATCCAGAATGGATTTGCATAGCCCGAGACCAAGTCCAAGACTCCTTCTTGCGTCTGCTACAGTATTATGACATGTCGCAAACATTTCAAAAAGATGTGGCTGCAATTCCTTTGGAACACCTGGTCCATTATCGCTGACAACAACCGCAATTCTGTCACATATCCTGCGGCTGTAAATATGGATATACGAACCCTTTGGTGTATATTTGATGGCATTGTTCACAAGATTGATAATGACCTGAATGATGAGCCTTGCATCAATGTTGACAAGGAATACCTCATCTGGTTCATCCACCACAATATCATGTTCATCCTTGTGGCGGTCCACATGCCGCATTGCTTCTTCGATCACTTCCTGCAGTACTTCTGGTGAACGCTGCAGGTTGTTCACATTCTCCAGCCTTGTAAAGGCAAGCAGATTTTCGACAAGGGAATTGAGCCATTGGGCATCATCATTGATATCCGTATAGATCTGTTTCTTCTGTTCTGGTTCAAGATATTCCTCACTTTGTAACAAGGTTGTCGCATTACCAGAAATAGAAGTCAGAGGGGTGCGCAGATCATGGGAAATGGAGCGCAGGATATTTGCCCGGAATCGTTCATTTTCTGCCGTTGCGACAGCTCTTTCCCTTTCCTGGATGTTGCGCATATTCTCAATGGTCATACCACACTCTCCAACAAGGGAAAGCAGAATGTTGTTTTCAAAGTCCGAAAGCCGGGTTTCCATACGGATACCGATCACACCATAGATATTCTCACCAACACGAATGGCAAGATAGCGGAACTTTGAATCGGAATAATGACTTGTATATGCCCCGGCATGGTGGTTGTTATCAAGAACCCACTGGGCAATTTCACGGGAATAGTCCCCATGGGCAATGTTATCCATATAAAAGTAAAGTGGTTCCTGTAAAGCACCATCCTCTACCGGATAATAGATAATTGCCCTTTTCAACAGCCTCACAAGCTGATCTGCCACAGTTGTGATGATATCTTCTTCATTGCGGGCATGCTGCAATAGTTCTGAACATTCCAGCAGCACCCTTGTCTGTGTAGCATTCTCATTGGCTGCTGCCATGGAATACTTCATCCTTGAGGCAAGTGTTCCGGTAAGGATGGCAGAAACCATTGTCACAAGGTATGTCACCATATAATCACCTGCTACGCGCAGTGAGAAATATGGTTCAACAAACAGCACATTAAACACAAGAATGTATAACA
>CAJKOS010000145.1 GCA_905201565.1 uncultured Erysipelotrichaceae bacterium | reverse complement strand
CATTAAGGAATCAGAAATGCACTGTTTATGATACAAAGATAATCACAGCAGAACCGCAGTCAAAAGCCAATGAATTCTACAGCACATTTGGAATAGAATGTCCCTCATCCTTCCAGAAGAAAAACGGGAAACTCGTGCCAGATACAGGAAAGAAAAAGCAGGGAGATCAATAGTAGTTATAATTTATACCCGGGAATTTAAGATTATATATATGCACAAGAATGTACTGCATTTATTGATACAGGGGCAAATAAATCTTGGATAACTAATAATTCTAAACTGAACTATTCAAAGAACAAATTTATTTACTTACCATCTTTACTAATTTCCATTAATTCAACAAAATTACAATTTATTAAGTATTATTTAAAAATTACCATTCAATTATCTGATATTGATGAATACAAATTCGACAAAATATCTGTAGGAAGAGATATAAAAAAGCAAAGTAGATATCGATATCGTACTTGGTTTAGACATTTTGCAACAATACGACCTAATTGCTTTCGGCAATAAACAATTTCTTAGAAAGAAGGAGAATATCTATGAGTAAACTGACTTACATTAATGTTATACAGGATTCACAATTCAGAAAATTGCTTTGTGCAAATATTACCAACAGATTTGGTGACGCAATTGATACTATAGCATTTTCCTGGCTGGGTTATGCCTTTACAGGAGAGGAAGTGTGGGCAGCCGCAATCTTTGAGCGGCAAATCAATTACCTTCTGTTATATTATTACCAATAACTGGTGCTATTGTAGAAAAACACCATAAGATAAAAGTTATTCTACTTTGCGATTTTGTCAGACTTTTTCTTGTAATGTGCCTTCTTTTCTGTATTTTCCACCATTTATCAGTGTCTATTTTGTTACTATTTTCGTTTCTCATTTCTACAGCCGAATCATTTCGCATTCCTGCAGGAAATGCTTTAGTCGTTCAGTTGCTTGACGAAGAACTTCTTGATCGTGGTCTGGTGCTAAATAGTTTGAGTTCTACAATTGCACAGATTGCCGGAACTGCTGCCGGGGGAATGATCATTCGTATATTTTCTATTGAACTTGCTTTTTTGATAGATGCGGTTACTTTTATCATTTCATGTGTCATTATTTTTATGATACGCCACACCGAATATATTGATGTAAAGACTAAATACTATGGAATCTTAACCATTTTTAAGGATGGAATCAATTACATCTTATCTTCTACCCAATTAAAGCATGTCATAGCACTTGGAATACTCGCAAATGAAGCAATGAACCCATTGGATTCGCTGATGACACCAGTTGTTGTTGAAATATTGGATCAAAATGCCCAGTTTTTGTCTCTGCTTAACATCTTGTTGTCAATAGGAGTATTGATTGGAGGAGCGGTTTTTCTGCTCTGTTATATATTGTCCAGAGGACAGATGGGAGCAGGGGACGTAAAGCTGGCATGTATCATGGGATTGTATCTGACAGGGGACAGAATCCTGGGAGCGGTTTTTTATACACTATACTCGCCTTATCAGAAAACCGGACTATCAACAGCAGTCTGTTTCTTGTAGCTGTCCTGACATTTTATTTTGTATACGGTTTGTCTGCAGGTTTTTTAACAGCAGGAATCAGTCTTCAGCTTGTTGAACACACAGAAAAAAACTACATTGCCAGAATGACAACTATTTTCACATCAATCGCATCTGTTTCTACACCTGTTGCGGCGGCCATTGCAAGTTGTTTGCTACGCTTTTTAGATATTTCAATATTATTTTACTTATGCTCAACTGTAATAATTGCAGGAATTGTATTAGCGGTATTTCATAAAAGATTTGTTTCACCTGTCAAAAAATAGAGGATTTTATCAATGTTTATTTCTACCTCCATCACTCTATTCTAAATAACAAAAAAAGGTATCACCGAAGTGATACCCTTCCTCGCATTAGCGACGATCTTCCTTGATACGAGCGTTCTTAGCGGACAGGCCCTTGAGATAGGAGAGCTTAGCTCTTCTGACCTTACCATGACGAACGACTGTAATCTTATCGATAATCGGGGAATGTACAGGGAATGTTCTCTGTACGCCGACACCGGAAGAAATCTTACGAACAGTGAATGTAGCACCAATACCACCATTGGAACGGTCAACCACAACACCTTCATAAGCCTGGATTCTTGTCTTCTGACCTTCTCTGATACGGACGTCAACCTTGACTGTGTCACCGACCTTGAAATCAGGGATGTCATTGCGAAGCTGATCTTTTGTGATCTTGTCTACTAAACCGAGATTCATCTTTCTTTCCTCCATCTGTACGTATGATCATCTGTTCTTGACCCATACAATCTGTCAGCGGAACAGTGATGCGCATTTCACGCAGAAGGAATATTACCATAACCTCATTGTCAAAGCAATATCAGATGCGATTCTTCCAATATTCTTTTACTGTATGAGAAGGATCTTCATTACTCCATGGCATTTCATGCCGTTCAAAGTAACCAATGACTTTGTTATCCTTATCTCTTACCGGCACAAAGAATTCTCTTTCTCCTGTCTTTCCATTCAATGCTTCAAAGAACTCTCCTTCTTCACCAGCATCTGCTCTTTTCAGGAATTCTTCTATTTTGCGTCTGCTGTTTTCATTATGGCAATTGAATATAGATGCACCAATCTTTACCCGTTCACCATATCTTTCCCTTGCAGTTTTGTTCATGTATTGCACAATGTGGTTTCTGTCCACAAAGACAATTTCATATGCATATGCATCTAATATGCTTTCCATTACTTCTTTTGTCATTTCCATCATATCCACCCAAATTTCTTACATGCCTTTTCTATTCCATCATCTGTATTTTTTGCGGTCACATAGTCCGCTTTCTGTTTCAATTCCTCCATGCCATTACCCATGGCTATCGAAAACCACAACGGATCAAACATCACAAGATCATTGACCGCATCACCAAATACCACGACATCGGAAGGATCAGCACCAAGATGATTCATCATCCGCAATATGCCTTCTTTTTTCTTGTCATACTGCCATACGCAATAGCCTTTCCCCATGCGCAGATGACCAATGGTTGCAGTATTGATCCATGGATTATCCTTTTCCTCTTCTTCTGTCATGGCAAGATAAATCTTGAGAATACCATCCAGTTTTGCATAATTCAGATCCGGATCCAATATATATGTTGTCAGTTCTGTTCTTCTGCCTGCCTGTTCCAGGAAGCGTAGATCCCGCATATAAACCTTCTCTGTATCATCGAGTATCAATATCCAGCCAATGCCTCTTTCATCCGCATTGCGCAACAGCTCAATCGCTTCATCATGATCAAGATACTGGTTATCTACCACTTTATCATTAATGACAAGGCACCCGCCACCAGAACAGACAAGGTTATGGATATCAATAGAGTTTGTAAAAGACACTGCTTTGTAATGTACACGCCCTGTCGCAATTGCCACAAAGTGTCCATTTGCTTCAAGTTTCTTTAGTGTTTCATACGCACTTGGCACAATCTTATGTGTCGCATCATCTGTCAAAGTACCATCGATATCAAAGAAGAAATATTTCTTTCCCGGTTTTGGTTCCTTCATACATCCTCCCTATCTGTTACTAATCCATCCACTGTATGTCTTACATGAATGACAAAGTCCATCACATCCACTGCTGTACATAATGGAAAGTCTGCTTCAGGAAATACAGTTTTTTGTAATGGATCAAAGAACTTCTTACCTTCTGTATAACGAAGATCATCTGCCTGTTTTATGATATCTTCCATCGGATAACCATCCAATATACTTTTGATGTACGCTGCACAAAGTTCATCTTCTTCTGTTTCCCGTATACCATTCCATCCCATAGCAACCAATGACACAACAGACGGATTCATCTTTTGTATATACCGGGCAATCGCAGATGCATTGACCAGTGCACCCGTAATGATTTCATCACTTTGTTCTGCACTGACAAGTCCCTGTACACCAGCACTTGTTGTATGAATAATGGTCTTCCCTTTTACATCAAGATCTTTCACAGCAGAAGGTGCGTTACCAAGATCAAAACCATCTACTTTCTTTCCGTTTCTCTCTCCGGCAAGAATATAGTCAGGATGTTTTTCCTTCCATAAAAAAGCATCTTCTACAGTACCAACAGGCACAATAGAAGCTGCACCTGCTTCATATAAATATGCTTCAAGAGAAAAAGCACGGAATACATCAATAATTACAGTCAGTCCCTCAGCAGCACGTGCACCGTCCAGTAAATGCAGAATACGGATGTCCATAGTCTTCACCTCTGTTCTGTATTATACACCATCATACAATTACCATTACAGTTGAAGACAAACATTATTTAAAAGCGCTACTATTCATGATTATTCATGAATACAATAAAGGCAACCGAATAATAAAACCCTGTATGACAACAACTGCCACACAGGGTTAACACCTGCACTAGTTTATGATCCTTAACTGTCTATATTTAGTCCTTGACAAGGGGACCATTTCGTAAGCGTCAAATAGGGAACGGCTTTATCTTGTGCTGTCTCAAACGGTATACTG
>CAJKOS010000144.1 GCA_905201565.1 uncultured Erysipelotrichaceae bacterium | reverse complement strand
AACATCGAACCGACAATTGTTGCGGCCATGATGGCAATAAAACCGGAGCTGATCGCTTTCAGATAACGGTTATTACCAAGCTTTGCCGCAAGTGGGGTCATGTGCGTGTCCATCCAGGAAACAAATCCATTCATCGTATTATCCTCCTGGGGTATTCCCCTTCTTTCTGCCTTCACTATACACAAACTTTACAATGCACTTCATACACCCTTTTGCCAACAAAATGGCAGCTTTCTACTTCTTCTCTTTGGCATATTCAACTTTGTCCGCATAGTGCAAAAACGGATACCAGAGCAGACATTGCATCACAAGCATCAAAATCTGCCACAAAGCCAGTTTGACACTCCCCTGCAACAAGCCAAAAATCACAGGTGGTGTCGTCCAGGGAAGATCGAAGCCGGTCATATACGGAAGCACCCCAATTGACATCATGAAAAATGTCAAAGCTCCGGAAACAACGGGAATCAGGATGAAAGGGATTGCCATGATTGGATTCAACATCATCGGAAAACCGAAAATAACCGGTTCATTGATAAAGAAAAATCCCATCGCTACAGTCAGTTTTCCAAGTGTTTTATACTTTTTACTCTTTGCATGCAAAGCCATGACAATCGAAAGTGGCAGTGTGCTTCCTGCACCGCCAAATGTATACAGATGGTTCACATTATTCACCACCATATAAGGAAGTGTCTGCCCCGCATTCCACGCGGCTATGTTGGCATACGAAAGCCTTGCATAGATGGAAGTCGTCACACTGCCGGTAATCTGACCACCATGCAAGCCAAAAAACCAGAGCAGATTGGCGATCAGGGTAACCACAAGATAGGAAAAGGGGCTGATCCCTGCAACAGAAGAAATGTGATCGATCAGCGTTTCGTCAATCCATTGCGGTAATGACCTCCCAAAACATGTTAACATAATCATATGAACGGTCAGCGCACAAAGAATTGATATGAGACACGGCAAAATGATACGCAGAGATTTCATCACTTGGGTAGGAATACCCGGTGTTTCAAAAACCCTTCTCTCTTCGAGCCACGGGAAAAGATAGCCGATAAAAGCCGCCACAAGAATTGCCGTAAAAAGACCATTGGCACCCAAATATGTCACATCCACCATTCCATCATTTACTGCTCCTGTCACAATGAAAAAAGAAACCATTGCGGATAAGCCGACACTTGTTCCGTTTTTTCCCTGGTAACGCACAAGATGATAGGAAACCGTCAATACTGTATATACCGCAAGAAGACCAATGGTCATATAATAGCCAATGGTAAAAAAGTTACCGATGCCACTTTTGGAAAGAAAGTCAGTCCAAACCGGAACAGGGAAGGAAGATACCAGAGAAAGCACACTGCCAACAAGCGTCACCGGAAGAATATCACTCATGCCATCCCGTATGGAGAGCAGCACTCTGTTACCCCCAACTGCTTCTGCCAGTTTCATCAATACCCTTGCTACTTTTCCTGTTTCTTTCCGCACCACCTTTTCCGGATGCAGAATCAGATTAGCAATTCTTTCACCATCCTTGGAACCATAAACATCTGCCGGTAAAACAATTACTTTTGTAACCCCTTCTTTTTCGATGTTTTCCTGCATGAAGGAAATCTGTGGGGCAAGCACAACCAGGTCTGCCTGACGGCTGTAGTACAATGCATTGCCTGAACCACATGCCCCTACGCGTATATCGCTTCTTCCCATCTTGTGCAATGCGTCTCTTGTTTTGTCCGCAAGCATGGAAGAAGACATACCAACTGCACAAACAAGCAAAACATTCATCTGAAAATACTCTCCTGATTCACTTCCCGGTTATCCACCGTACGGCAAAGACACTGAATAAATCTGTCAAAATCCGGATTATCTCCCATTTCTTCCCAAAAGCGCCTGTCTTTGAACCTCTCATAAAGAACCTGCAACAACTGGTCAACCATAGCACTTTCCTGCTTCCCTATTGCCAGAAGGAACACCCAGCTCACTTTTGCCTTTCCCCATTGGACCGGATTTTTGAGATGCGCAACAACCACTCTGGATTCCTCCAGCATCAATATATCCGGATGTGGCAGGGCTATACCGTTGCCAATCACGGTGGAAGACAGTTTCTCCCTGGCAATGACATGCGCCTCAAACGTATCCGGAACATTGATTTTTTCCTTCAGCTTCTTGCAGAGTACATGAATCACCCGCATATCAAATGTTTCATCCAACTGCATGAAATACAAATCCTTGTCAAAGACCCTGTAGATCACAGACTCCAGTGTTTCATCCTGTAAAAGTGCATGATCTACTTCTCTTTGATCATCAATGGAAAGATTATATTGAACAACGACTACCCTTCCCTTTGTTTTCAGGGAAAGAGGGACAGTAGAAATAATCAGGTCAAATGCATCGAGGTTCATATTCTCAAGGTCTGCCACACCTGCCGAATCAAGCCTGTCAATTCTTTCTCCAAACAGCTGTTGGAGACGATATTTCATCATCTTTGATATACCAACCCCGCTTGCACAAACCACAAGGACGTTCTTTCTGTCCATCTGCTTTCTTCTTTCCAGGGCGAGTGAGAAGTGTAAAGCAAGATAGCCAATTTCATTTTCATCAACCGGGACATGATACTCCTTTGCAATAAGATTGGCAGAAAAAGCCGCAAGATCATATCCGACAGGATTATCCTGCTTGATGCCATGTAATAATGGATTACGCATCTTCACTTCATTCTTTAACCGCTCCATCATCGGTTCGATGTGGGTACATAACATCGTAAACAATTCAATGTCCGCAAAAAAATCAATTCCATAGGCATCAAGAATTGCATTGAGGATATGCCGCACAAGATTGATCGTCTCTACCGTAATCAGCCTTTCATCACCTGCTTCAAATACCCTTGTACCAAGCATATGAATCACCATATAGTCATAATTCTCTACCGGCACAACAAAACCCGTCCGCCTCTCTATCTCCACTGCAATTTCTTTACACATCGCAAATTCCAACGGATGGTCTTCCTGACGGACTGAACTGCTCATCGTTTTTTTATATGTTCCATTCACCTCACGGAATAAAGAAATCAGAATATGGATCACAAGGTTATGCATGCCAACATCTGTCATCCGATATTGGTTGCGGTGCAAAACTTCCTTGACAACATCCTCAACGACTGACTGATAACGCCTTGTAAAGCTGCCCAAGGGCATCTGTTCAAACACATGGGAATCATAAAAGTAGTCATAGAAATAATAATCCGATATGCAATTATGAATGCTCTTTTCACTGCCACAAAGGACAAGTCCGCCTTTTGGCTTTGTGTCCAGTTCAAGTCCGTATTCTTCAAGCTTTTGCCGTACAACTTTGAGATCCTGGACTAGTGTACTTCTGGAAACATAAAGACGTTCCGCAAGGTCTTCAATCCTGACAGGACTTTTTATGACAAGCAATTGACGGATAATCCACTCCACCCTGCCCTCTGCCGTATCGGGAAGTGCATACTGCCTTTCCTGTAATGCCTGATGTGCCTGTTCAAGATAAGCATGAAAGTGTGTTGCATCATGCACTTCCAAAGCATAGCCGAAATTATTCTTGTATATGAGTTTTGCACAGGACTCCCGTTCAATGTCATCCTTGTTTTCCCTGATCAATTCACGCAATGTCCGAAGACTGATGTTGAGAGGAGCTGCCAGTTCCTGTGCACTGACATATCCATCCTGCAAAGAAAGCAAAAGGAATATCTTCAAAATGCGCGGATCATTCATAGAAGAATCTTCCACCTTTTTGCATAATATACAGCCGTAGGCACAGCCATAATAACAGTGCCCAGCAGCAGGGAAAACAACTTGGTTTTAAGCTCTGGAATATCGAGCCCTCCCTGCATGGCAACAGAATAAATCAGCACCGTCTGCACTGCTTCAAGGATAAGGAAAACATAGTACAGAACAACACCAGATTTATGGTCATGTTTCCAAAGAGACAAAACAAGAGAAATTGTCATCAGCACATAGAACAGCTGGTCCACATTCCTGTAAAGGCCAGAATCATTCATAAAAGAAGTCACAAATGTAGTCACACAGCGCACAACAAGAAATAACTTCAGAACAAAAAGAACACTGTGCCATGTCATTGCATAGCCCTGCTCTTCTGCCATCATGATAAAAGATTTTTTCTTCTGGTTCTTCTTCATCTGCGTACATCCTTTACATTTGTTAACACCAATTATACTATACGCTCACATTTCATTGTGAATATACACTGACAGACAATTGCCAGAAAACTGGCAGACAAATGACACAATGACATCACTTGTGAATCAGATGGATGTAGAAAAAGTATTGTATAGATAATTACAATCCTGGATATTGTATTGTTCACAAACAATCAAAACATGCGTTCTCACTTCTTTGCAAGATATACAGTAAAACACAAAACAATACTTTTCGCAGTGTACGGAAGAACACAATACAATTAAAAAAAGGCTGATAAACAAACGATTATTTGAAGCACAAAAAGAAATGCAACAAGTTTCATTATATATATTTTTTGACATCCATTCATTTTCAAAGTATTCTTCACACAACAG
>CAJKOS010000143.1 GCA_905201565.1 uncultured Erysipelotrichaceae bacterium | reverse complement strand
ACATATCAACCGGAAGCATCTCGTCTGCTTTCTCTCTGGAAACCAGTGCCTCTGAATTATGGTTGTCTACATAACGCAGGAAATACCAGGATGATCCTGCCCACTGCGGCATGGTATTTGTCTCACGATGTCCTTTGACACCATCAATTTCCACATCGAGCCAGCTTCCGGCATGGGCGAGTGGTGACTCACCATCTTCAGAAGGCAGATAGTTTTCAACGACCGGCAGCTCCAGTGGCAGATCATCCATCTGTACAGTGCGGATCGTACCATCTTCCATATGGATGACAGGAATCGGTTCACCCCAATAACGCTGTCTTGAGAACAGCCAGTCTCTCAGCTTGTAAGCAACCTGGGCATTACCACAATGGTGTTCTTCAAGCCATGCGATCATCGTATCGATAGCAGTCTGTTTGTCCATACCATCGAGGAACCCGGAATTGATATGTACACCATCTCCTGTATAAGCTTCTTCTTCAACATTTCCACCTTCCAATACCGGAATGATATCGAGGTTGAACTTCTTTGCGAAGGCATAGTCGCGCTCATCGTGGGCAGGAACAGCCATGATCGCACCTGTACCATGTGTTGCAAGTACATAGTCAGAAATCCAGATCGGCACTTTCTTGCCATTGACCGGATTGATGGCATAGGCACCTGTAAACACACCTGTCTTTTCCTTGGAAAGCTCTGTGCGCATGAGGTCGCTCTTCTTGGCAGCTTCCTTCTTGTATGCCTCGACTGCTTCTTTGCAGTCAGGTGTTGTTATTTCTTCTACAAATGGATGTTCAGGCGCAAGTACGCAATATGTTGCGCCAAACAATGTGTCACATCTTGTGGTGAATACGGTGAATTCCTTTTTTGTGCCATCGACCTTGAAGACAACATTGGCACCAGTGGACTTGCCTATCCAGTTTCTCTGCATTTCTTTTGTGGAATCCGGCCAGTCTACCGTATCGAGGTCCTGCAGCAGTCTTTCCGCATAGGCGGTGATCTTTAACACCCACTGTCTCATCGGTTTGCGGATTACCGGATAGCCGCCTCTTTCACTCTTGCCATCGATGACTTCTTCATTAGCGAGGACTGCTCTGAGTTCCGGACACCAGTTGACAGGCATCTCTGCTTCATAGGCAAGACCTTTCTCATACATCTTGAGGAAGATCCACTGTGTCCACTTGTAGTAATCCGGGTCACATGTGCGGATTTCCCTGTCCCAGTCATAGGAAAAACCAAGTGCCTTTATCTGGTTGCGGAAGTGATCGATGTTGGCATAGGTAAATACTTCCGGATGGTTGCCAGTCTTGATCGCATACTGCTCTGCTGGAAGACCAAAGGCATCAAACCCCATCGGATGCAGGACATTGTAACCCTGCATTCTCTTCATACGGGCAACAATATCCGTTGCCGTATACCCTTCTGGATGTCCGACATGCAAACCCTGTCCTGACGGATATGGAAACATGTCGAGAATGTAATACTTTTTCTTGGAAAAGTCATGGGCATCTGTGCGGAATGTCTTATTGTCTTCCCAGTACTTCTGCCACTTCTTTTCTACCTGAATGTGATCGTAAGCCATACTCTCCTCCTTGATAAAAAATAAAACGTCCTCATCATCTAAGGACGTTATCTAACGCGTTACCACCTTAGTTCACAGTTTCCTGTGCCCTCTTGCCTGTTTTGTAACATCTTTGGCATGACGGCTGCTCCAAAAACGAGTTCACAGTGCACACCGCTCCGGATTTCACCACACTCCGTCTCTCTTTACCGGGATTCCTGTTACTACTTTTTCTTCATCGCAACGATGCTATTTTAACAGCACTTGCCACAACGTGCAACCTTCACCTGAGAAGACCGGAAAGATCATCAATGATCCACCGCGGATGAAGCTTCTCGCTCATACCAAGCCCCTGGATCGACCTGCCTTCTGTCACAAGCACTGTATCCATCCCACACTGCAGTGCGGGTATAATATCCTTTTTGAAATCTGCCCCAACAAATATCGCCTCTTTTGCCTCATACCCCTGATAGCGAAGGGCAGAAGCGATGGATATGACACCAGGTCTTCCAAATTCCAAAGCCCTTGTGCCACTAGCATATTCAAGCATCTTTATGAACGCTCCTGCGCCGATTCCCTCCCCGGTATCACCAAACCGCGTTGGTGAAGAATCGGTAGAGATAAGAGCTGCCCCAGAGCGGATAAGAGATAAACAGAAGCTTTGATCCTCATAGGTCGCATTGCGGTCAAAACCGACAAACAGCCAGTCGGGATGGGTGTTGACAATCGCAAACCCCGCT
The DNA here is from genome assembly GCA_905201565.1 of uncultured Erysipelotrichaceae bacterium. GTDB lineage: Bacteria > Bacillota_I > Bacilli_A > Erysipelotrichales > Erysipelotrichaceae > Bulleidia. Next base: position 2,271 of record CAJKOS010000143.1, on the reverse strand, counting down.
TCTTCCAGGGACTTTTTCATCCCCCTTCCACCAAGATAGGCAGCCTTGGCCTTCTCTGGGTACTGGCGGGCAACCCAGTCTGCTGCAGCCATGGTGCTCGTGTAGATGGCATCGTATGGTATATGGTAGAACCCCATATCCATCATGGAACGCACAATCTCTTCCCTTGTCTTCTGAGACTGGTCGGTGACGATCAGAAAAGGAAGATTTTCTGCATATAGTCCTGCAAGCAGCTCCCTTGCGCCCTTTGCCGGGTATCTGCCACGGATGACTAATGTCTCATATTGCATGACATACAACTTCCTGATCATCTTCTCCTCCCGTTCAATATTCCCATTCCCTGTTGCGTGATTATGGTATCATTGAATTCATGAAACACACAACTAAAATTCTTATGGGCATCCTCGTCGTAATCGCCCTGATTCTCTATACGCTGTATGGTGCCTTCTTCAGTGCTCCAAAACGGATCACCGTACGCAATGAAGTCCTTTCCAGCGACAAGATTCCTTCATCCATGGATGGTGTGAAGATCACCTTCTTCAGCGACATGGAATATGGACTATTCGTCGATGAAGAAAGGCTCAACACCCTTGTGACCACCATCAATAACACCGCTTCGGATATTGTCATCTTCGGTGGTGACCTGTTTGAAGAAACCGTCACACCGGATGAGACGATGACTGCGTCTATCAGCGATGCCCTTTCTTCCATTGAAGCACCACTTGGCAAATTTGCTGTATATGGAGACAATGACCGCCGTGATGAAACAATGCTCACCTCAGTCGATACAATCCTGAAAAACGGAAACTTTGAAGTATTGAACAACACTTCCATCGCTCTGCGCAACCGTTCCAACGGATCCATTTCCCTGGTCGGAATCGACAATACGATTAACGGCACTCCGGACACGACAGCTGCCTATCAGAATGTTTCCCATTCCAACTATGTCATTGCCGTAAGCCATGTCCCATCAATTGTGGATGAACTGCCTTCTGATCTGACTGACTATTGCCTGGCTGGACATACCCATGGTGGTCAGGTATGGTGGTTCTTCAACTCCCTGTACGCCCCTGTTGGTTCAGAAGAATACCTGCGCGGAAAAGAAACAACATCCTCCGGCATTGTCCTGGACATCACCAATGGTACAGGCACAACTTCAAAGGATGTAAGATTTCTTTCAGATGCGGAAATTGTCTGCTATACGCTTGAAAGCACAGAAACTCAGACAAGTGAATAGTGCTGCAGAGCTTTCATGATGCCATCATTTTCAATTCTGTCGGTGACATAGTCAGCACATGCCTTGACCCTGTCTTCCGCATTTCCCATAGCAACACCAATTGCAGCAGCTTCAAGCATGCTCATATCATTGCCACCATCCCCAAATGCCATGCATTCTTCCATGGCTAGTCCATGTCTTGCAAGCATTTTCTTCATGCCTTCCGGCTTGCCACCATCTGCCGGTATCATATCCGCAAAGCGCGGTGTCCAGCGGGCTGACTTCATACCTGGCGCATGGGAAAGGAACTCTTCATCTCTTTCTGGTGGAATGTGCGGACAGATCTGGTATGTATCATGGGTTAATGCCCTTATCGGATCAAGTACCGGTGGCATTTCCTGTTCCTTGCCAAGTTCTTTCATGTAGGCATAGGTATCCTCATTGAAGCGGATTTCATAGGAAAAATCCTTTTCAAATACCGAACAGTAGAAATCTGCCTGCTGCAGATATGGGATAAGACTTTCCAGAGATGTCTTGGAAATCGGATTGGCACTGAATACTTCCATGTTTTCATCTGCACAATACTGACCATTTAACAGCACATAACCATCCCATGGAAATTCCCTGAATTCTTTGCACAAAAGTGGAATATGCACCGGTGGGCGGCCACTGGCAATAAACAGGCGGATGCCCTTTTCTTTCAGTGTATGCAGTGCTGTTAATGTCGAAGATGGAATATCATGGGTATCCATGCGGATGAGTGTTCCATCAATATCGAAGAATATGGCTGTGATCATGTTCGCTTCCCCTCCTTTAAACGGATGTTCCGGTAAAACGCAATAGCTGCCTGATGGGATACCTCTGGCAATCCTGTTGGTACAAACGCTATTTTACTATGGATGAACGGATCAAGACAGATGGATATTTTATCTTCCTTCATCACCGCAACCGGCAAAACATTTTCAAAGGAAGCAGCGATCGCATCAATGACCATCGCAACAACATCATCCTCTGCAGGTGGTGAGGAAGGCAGCTGTTCTTTCAACACGAGATTC
>CAJKOS010000142.1 GCA_905201565.1 uncultured Erysipelotrichaceae bacterium | reverse complement strand
AACAGCTCTTTGCACAGGTAACGAACCCGCCGATCGACTGCATCCGTGAGGAGATCGTAACTTCCACAAGCGTTTACGTCGGACGTGACGGAAACCTGCTTGAGGAGGAGCCGAAGAACTGCCAGGTATTAAAGATCAACAATCCGATCCTGACCAATACGGATATGCTGAAGATCAAGAATATGAAAAAGGACGGCTTCAAGGGTGTAACACTTTCCAAACCACAGGGAACCTATATGTTATTCCTTGATTGCACAGACTGGTGCAAGGCACATGACTGCACTATGGATGAATTGTTGCAGAAGGGATGGGATGTTGGTGTCATCTGGCAGGATGGAAGACCATTCCATGGCGAATATGGCATCCGCATGAACCTCGCTGTACCGCACAGCCGTGTCGTAGAGGCATTTGACAGACTTTCCAAATACGTCTTCTGATGAAATTGCCTTCTGAGTATGATAGAATTCTGACTCATATTCAGGAGGTTTTTTATGTTCAGGAAGTTTTTGGAAATCTGCCGTGGACAGTATCGGAATACAGATCATAAAACCCTTGCGATCTATGTGACATTACGAGGGCTTGTCATCCTGACGCTTGTCCGTGAGTTTTTTACAAGGGACTACTTCAATTGTCTTCTGTGCTTGTTGTCCCTGGTGTTGTTTACCATTCCTTCATTCATAGAAAAGACATTGAAGATCGATCTTCCAAATCTGTTGGAAGTGATTATTTACCTGTTTATCTTCAGTGCGGAAATACTTGGTGAAATCAGCAATTTCTACAACATCATCCCGTTCTGGGATACGATATTGCATACGATCAATGGATTCTGTTGTGCTGCCATAGGTTTCTCCCTTGTGGATATCCTTAACCGGAATTCGAAGAATATCAGTTTGTCTCCACTCTATATGTCCATTGTCGCATTCTGCTTTTCAATGACAATTGGTGTGCTCTGGGAGTTCTTTGAATTCTTTGGAGATCATCTGTTGCGGATGGATATGCAGAAGGATACATTAGTAGAAACGATTTCTTCCGTCAATCTCAATCCGGAAGGATTGAATGAACCGGTGATCCTTAAAGGAATTGAAGGAACAGAAGTAATCATGCAGGATGGAGAGACCTACAGGATTGATGGCGGGTATCTTGATATCGGTATCATCGATACGATGCAGGATCTTTTCGTCAATCTTATCGGGGCAGTTGTATTCAGCGGTTTTGGCTATGTCTATGTCAGAAGAAGAGACAGAAAAGAAAAAACATTTGCGAGCAACTTCATCCCGGTGAAGGTGGATGATATCAGTGAGATCAATACAGATCATCATAAGGAGGATGATAACAATGGATGAGCAGGAAGAAAAAGTACCGGATTTATTGTTGGAAGCAGCCGTGCTGCACTGCCTTGATTACAACCATGGCATGGTAAATCTTTCGGAAGAGACATTGAATATTGAAGATCCATTTCTTGAGAAGTTTGTGCTGCGCTATGTGAAAAAGGCAATGAACGATATAAGGCTGCGCCATGGGTATTTTGAAGAAGATAGTACATTTCTTGAAATTGTTGAGGATTATACGGCAGATAAGGACAGCTTTCTTTCTTTTACAAAGCGGGCAGCAGAATGCTTTGATGACTTTGTAAAGAATATTGCCATGCATTCCTATGACCTGCTCTTTGCAAGGTTTACTTTCCTTGAAGTGCCATATGCTGCCATGATTGTGCTGGAAAACCAGGAAGTCTATGCCCATACCAGCCTTATGGGAGAAGATGGCAGAATGAAAAATGGCATTTCCATGGAAACCGTTCTTCCTTCTTTCACAAAGAAAATTGATACATTTGCACTCATTGACCTTGTCAGCAAAGAAGTGCAGTTTGTGGATGATACAAAGTGGAACAGCGGTGATGTCAATGTACTAAAGGATATGGTGCTTGGCTGCAGTGGTGAAAAGTCAGGTGGAGAAGTGATACAGGAAGTCAGTGAAATTGCAAAGGAAATCGCTGTCCAGTTTGATGAAAACCCGACATTGTTATTGCCGAAGGTGAAACAGTATATCCGCAAGGCTGGGAATGAAGAAAAGCCGCTTGTGCTGAAAGAAGCGGCTGAAGAGTTGTTCGAGGATGAAAAGATGGTATCTGCATTCCTGGAAAAGACGGTGGAAAAAGAACTGCCAGAAGAGGTGGTTGTACCAAAGAAGGCGGTGGAGAGGAAGATGAAGAACCAGCGTATTCGTACCGATACCGGTATCGAGTTGTCCTTTCCCGTCGATTATTATGAAAATCCGGAATTGATCCGTTTTGTCAATGAACCGGATGGGACGATTTCCATCACCATCCAGCACATTGGCAAGATCATGCCAAAGGGATGATTATTGATAGCGCTGCAGGGCTTCCTGCAGTGTTTTCTTTATCTCTCCTCTCAGATCCGCTGGTTCAAGGATTTCCATCTGGTCGATGTATTGCTGGGCAAGGATCAATATACCACGCCTTGCGGCACGTACGGTGAAGTCATAGCAGTCACCGTGGGGAATGAAGTTGATGTTTTTGCCAAAGAGATCGATCATCTGACCAATGATATCCGCACGTATGCGCAATGTGACATAGATCGGTTCGCCACCAAACATGAACAATTTGTTTTCGGCATACTGATAGGCATCGAGTTCTTCTGGCAATGGTTCGGATTTTTCTTCCAGTTCTTTAACATCGCACATGCGGTCAATGCGGTAATGGCGGAATCCCGGGTGGGCATCCGTGGTGGCAATCATGTAGGCGCGTTCATCGTTATAGACGATGAAACGGGGATCGGCAATGTGCGGGTTGTTTGGGAAAGGGACGAGTTTTTTGTCTGCGTTGTAATGCATATAGGTAAAGGAAACCTTATGACCATTGTGGTTTGCTTTGGAGATGATGCGGATGCTTTCAAACAGGGTTGTGTTTTCTGTCTTGCGCATATTGGGGAGATAGACCGCATCGCGGAATTCTTTCTGCTGGTAGCGGCTTTGTGTTGCAAGGAGCTTGTTTATGAGGGCATCGCTCTGCTGTTTGGAGATGAAGTGTGAGGCATGCAGGGCATTGCATAGCAAAAGTACTTCAGCTTCATCAAATTGCCTGCTTTTGAGGTAGTAGCCATGACCATTATCATGCCATGTGCTGATGTCGTAGCCAAATGTCTGCAGCATGTCGAAGTTGTTGTAGAAGGCACGCCTTTCCAGCACGATTCCATACTGCATTTCCAATAGTTCTGCCACCCGTTTCTGTGAGAGCGGGTGTTCAGCGTCCGATTCTTTTTTCAGGATTTCCAATAGCGCAAAAGCGCTGTTTTTCTTTCTTTGCATACAATTTCTCCATTTCTACAACAATTATACGGTAGTCACGAAAAAGGCTCAAGAATATCTATAAGATATGACTGCAAAAAGGAGAAACGTTATGGAAAAGACATATATAACAATTGTGGGGAGTGAACATTATCAGGGAAGCCACGTCTTTCGGCCGGGGATGAAGCTGAAGCTTGTGAAGGATCATAAAAACCGGTATGACGATGAGGCGATTTGTGCATATTCGGATATGGATGTACGCTATGGGTATGTGGCAAATTCTGTGCATACGGTGGCGCGTGGTACGCATTCTGCAGGTTGGCTTCAGCATTGCTTTGATGAGGAGTGTTTCTGTATTGTGCGCTTTATTGTGGATGATGTTGTCATTGCGGAATTGATTGGCTGACAGTGTTTGAATTTCATAGGAATTTCATTTCCAGATGATTGAACATAACCTGTGAATATGTTAACATTCTAAGGTATGAGAAAACTTTAACAAGTTGCTCAAAATATGGAGGAGACAGGATATGTCAAAGAAAATCGTTTTGGCTGGTGCTTGCCGTACCGCAATTGGTAAGATGGGCGGCCAGCTCAGCAGCGTTCCGGCAGTAGACCTCGGTGCTATTGTCATCAAAGAAGCAGTAAAAAGAGCGGGAATCAAGCCTGAACAGGTAGACCATGTTTACATGGGTAATGTTATCCAGGCAGGTCTTGGTCAAAACCCTGCAAGACAGGCTTCCCTCAAGGCAGGTCTTCCTATTGAAACACCAGCAGTCACAGTTAATGTTGTCTGTGGTTCTGGTCTCAACTGCGTTAACATGGCAGCTGAGATGATCCTTGCAGGCGATGCGGACATCGTTGTCGCTGGTGGTATGGAAAGCATGAGCCGTGCACCATACGCTCTGCCTCAGGCACGTTTTGGTTACAGAATGAACGCGCCTAAGGGAAGTATGATCGATACAATGATCAACGATGCTCTCTGGGATGCATTCAACGATTATCATATGATGATCACTGCAGAAAATATTGCGGATCAGTGGAAGCTGACAAGAGAAGAACTCGATGAGTTCGCAGCTGCTTCCCAGCAGAAGGCAGTTGCTGCACAGGAAGCTGGTGCTTTTGATGAGGAAATCGTTCCGGTTGAAATCAAGGGCAAGAAGGGTGCTGTCACTGTTGTTAACAAGGATGAAGGTCCTCGTCCTGGCACAACAGCTGAAACTCTTGCAAAGCTGAAGTGCTGCTCTGGTAAAGAAGGTGGTGTCGTTACAGCTGGTAACGCATCCGGTATCAACGATGGTGCAGCAG
>CAJKOS010000141.1 GCA_905201565.1 uncultured Erysipelotrichaceae bacterium | reverse complement strand
TTTTCACGGATATCATGGGCAATCTTGACCATGCGGATGTCATCCACCTTGTCAGGCTGTACCATGACTCTGACCTCACGACCTGCCTGAATGGCAAAGGCACGTTCAACACCTTCAAAACCGTTCGCAATCTTTTCAAGATTCTCAAGACGGTTGATATACCCTTCCATAGACTCATAGCGGGCACCAGGACGGGCTGCGGAAAGTGTATCTGCAGCTGCCACAAGAATGGCGATGATGTCCTGTGGTTCAGTGTCACCGTGGTGGCTTTCAATAGAATTGACAACGATGTTGTTTTCACCATACTTCTTGGCAAACTTCGCACCCAGTTCAACATGGCTGCCTTCCTGTTCAAAGTCTACTGCCTTACCGATGTCATGCAGAAGACCTGCACGCTTGGCAAGTGCCTGGTTAAGGCCGAGTTCTGCTGCCATAAGACCAGCAAACTGGGCAACTTCGATAGAGTGCTGCAATGCATTCTGACCATAGCTGTAACGGTAACGCAAACGACCGATGAGCTTGATCAGCTCTTTGTTCATCCTGCCGATAGAAAGACGGAATACTGTTTCATTACCAACCTTGAGAATTGTTTCTTCAAGATCTCTTCTTGTCTTTTCTACAACTTCTTCAATACGTCCTGGCTGAATACGTCCATCCTTCATCAGTGTTTCAAGAGAAAGTCTTGCAATCTCACGGCGAATTGGATCAAAGCAGGAAATCGTGATGATATCCGGTGTATCGTCAATAATCAGATCCACACCCGTTGCCTGTTCAATCGCCTTGATGTTACGGCCTTCACGACCGATGATGCGGCCCTTCATCTCTTCACTAGGAAGTGTCACGGTTGAAACTGTACGTTCAATGACTTCTTCCTGGGAATAGCGGTGAATGGCTGTCGCAATAATATTGCGGGCATTGGCAGCAGCGTTGTTTTCTGCTTCTTCCTGCTGTTCATGCATATATTGGGCAATTTCCTTTTCGCTCTGCTTGGCAACTGCATCCATGAGTTCACGATGTGCATCTTCCTGACTCATCTTGGAGACCTGTTCGAGAACCTTCATCTGGTCATCGATCTTCTCCTGCAGTTCTTCTTCCATTTTGCTGATATTTGCCAGTTTTGCATCAACTGATCTGTTTTTATCATTGAGTTTCTTTTCTTTCGCAGCAAGACCCTCTTCACGGAAATTCAGACTATCTTCCCTACGAAGCAGTTTGTTTTCTGTCTGTAGAATCTTATCCTGCTGTTCCTTCAGCTGCTTTTCAGCTTCCAGCTTCATCTCATAAACCTGCTGCTTACCGTCTAACAGTGCCTGCTTAACAGTCGTATCAGCTTTTGATTTGGCTTCTTCAAGAATCTCCTGTGACTGTTGTCTGGCATTACTGACTCCGATTTTTCCAGCGATTATCATGATGATAATACCGCAGATGATACCAGCGAAAATGGCAGGTATTATATACTCCATAATCTATCCCTCCATTTTCTATTGATTAACTATTGAGTGTAACCTCGCTTTCAATTATACAATTTTCAGCAGTTTTTCACAATAAAAAGAATGAAAGCGCATGCAGTATCACAAAACCACTGATAAAATGCATTGTTCTATCAAATCATCTGTATCAAAAAAAGCCCATTTGGGCTTTCCTTTATGCAACTGGATTGTTCTCTTCAGAAACAGTGTTTTCTTCAGGGAAAAGCAATGTATGAATCTTCTCTTCCACTTCACTCATCACTTCCGGATGGTCAACCAGATAATTGCGGGCAGCGGATAATCCCTGACCAATCTTGTCTCCATTATAGGAGAACCATGCACCAGCCTTGTTGATGATGTCGTTATCTACAGCGATGTTGAGCACTTCATCCACATGAGAAATACCCTGACCATAGATCATATTGACCGTAGCTGTGCGGAATGGTGGAGCCACCTTGTTTTTGACAACTTTGATCTTTGTCACATTACCATAGACATCTGCACCATTTTTGAGTGCTTCCCCTTTTCTGACATCCAGGCGGACAGAGGAATAGAACTTGAGAGCTCTTCCACCAGGAGTGGTTTCCGGATTACCGAACATGATACCAACCTTTTCACGCAGCTGGTTGATGAAGATGGCTGTTGTACCGGAATGGTTCATTGCCCCGGCAAGCTTGCGCATTGCCTTGGACATGAGTCTTGCCTGCAGACCAACTGAGGCATCACCCATTTCTCCATCCAGTTCTGCCTGTGGAACAAGGGCCGCAACAGAGTCGATGACCACAAGGTCAATAGCACCGGACTTGACGAGTACCTCACAGATTTCCAGAGCCTGTTCACCAGAATCAGGCTGGGAGAGGATGAGCTCATCAATATCGACGCCAAGTGCTTTTGCATATTGCGGATCGATGGCATTTTCAGCATCGATGAAGGCACATCTGCCACCAGCTTTCTGGCATTCCGCAATGGCATGCAGGGCAAGGGTTGTCTTACCGGAAGATTCCGGTCCATAGATTTCGATGATTCTTCCCTTTGGATAACCACCGATTCCAAGTGCTGCATCAAGAGCAATCGAACCAGAAGAGATAGCATCCACGGAAACATTGGCACGATCGCCAAGTCTCATGATGGAACCTTTACCATATTCCTTTTCAATTGCTTTGAGCGCTTCGTTGAGCAATTGATCTTTCCGTTCTGCGGAAATATCGTGGTTTTCTTCTTTTTTTGGCATACTGTTTATCTCCTTTACATATAATATTGAGAAAAAACAGGGTCAGATCGTTTCCATAATGTCATCTTTTGTGCCATTGAAGTACTGTACACCAGAGACAACAGAGACAAGAGTCGCAAACCACAACATGATTTCGCTGACTGGAAGACCAAGCATTTCAAATGGCAGATTGTTCAAAAGCACTAAGGCAACCGTCACCATCTGTAAGACCGTCTTGAGTTTGCCTGCCATACCTGCCGCAACAACTTTACCATTACCAGCCGCAGCCATACGGCAGCCATCGACGATAGTATCGCGGGCAACCATGATGATGACCGGCACAATCGGAATCAGACCTCTTGAAACAAACAACAGGAACATCGAAGTTGTCAACAGCTTATCCGCAATCGGATCCGCAAACTTGCCAAATGTGGTAATCATATGACGGCTGCGGGCAATATGACCATCAATAGCATCTGTCACAGCTGCCGCAACATAGAGAACAAGCACAATGATATTGATCAAAGAGATATCTACAGTTCCCACATGGAACTCCGGCACGATGATGCCAAATGTGCTATAAGGGAACAGATATACAAGAATAATCAGCGGAATCATCACGATCCGCAACATTGTCAGTTTATTGGGTAAATTCATATTTTCCTCCCTGTAGGAAGTATTATACCACAGACCGCAAGAAGCAAAGAACGTAAAAAAGTATCCGCATGCGGATACCCGTTTAGAGATTTTCGATAGGTTTTCTCTCCGGCTTGAGATTGTGTGTCTTCTCTGCCCTTTTTTCTACCACTGCTACAAATTCTTCTGGGGTAACATCTGCCTCCACCATGAGCACCAGAAGATGATAGGCAAGATCATTGAGTTCCTCTACAAGACCCTCATGATCCTTTGCCATGGCAGCAATCACAACTTCCGTACTCTCTTCGCCAACCTTTTTCAGTATTTTCTCCATTCCTTTATCAAAGAGGTAACTTGTATAGCTGCCTTCTTCCCGGTGTACCTTGCGATCGAGAATCGTTTCATACATTTCCTGTAATGCCTTGTCCATCATTCCTCCTCATCCAACGTACGATAAAAACAACTGCGATGACCTGTATGACAGGCAGGTCCATCCTGTTTGACAACCAGTAACAATGTATCTTCATCACAATCAATACAGATCTTCTGTACATGCTGGTAATGACCACTTGTTTCACCCTTTGTCCATAAGCACTGCCTGCTGCGGCTGTAATATGTCGCAAGCCCTGTTTCAAGAGTTCTGGCAAGGCTTTCTTCATTCATGTAGGCAAGCATGAGAACCGTGCCATCCTCATCCTGGACAATGCATGGTATAAGCCCATTTCCCTTTTTGAAATCAACCGCTATCATAACCGCACCTCAATTCCATTTCCCAAAAGATATGCCTTGACCTGTTGCACTGTCATTTCTCCATAATGGAATAGACTTGCGGCAAGTGCTGCATCTGCTGCATCACTTGCAAATAACTCCAGGAAGTCTTCCTTTTTTCCACAACCCCCACTTGCAATCACCGGTACCTGCACCGCATCATGTACAGCTTTTGTCAAAGCTATATCAAAGCCATTCTTTGTACCATCCGCATCCATGGATGTTAAAAGGATTTCCCCTGCTCCGCGCTCCACTGCTTCTTTTGCCCATGTGATCGCATCAATACCAGTATCTGTTCTTCCTCCATCGATAACAACCGTCCATTTGTTATCACCATAACGCTTTGCGTCAAGCGCAAGCACGATGCACTGGCTGCCAAAATATCTTGCCCCTGCATTGAGAAGATCCGGATTTCTGACCGCCGCAGAGTTCAGGGAAACCTTATCTGCCCCTGCCCGCAATAATCGCTGGATATCCTCCATGCTGGAAATACCACCACCTGTAGTAAATGGAATCGATATCGCCCTTGCGAC
>CAJKOS010000140.1 GCA_905201565.1 uncultured Erysipelotrichaceae bacterium | reverse complement strand
GGGACATTCGCCCTGCCATTTAATTTACCTTGTTGTTATTTCGGTGAATAGTAACAAATTATCATTGAAAAAATATGAAAAGGTCTTTCATGCCATTTATATGGAAAGACCGCTTTTTGTATTGTTCGCCAAATGCACAAAATCAAGTATTTATCAAAAAAAGTTAAACTTTCACCACATAATTCACATTATGTGGTTTTTATATTAACTGCATGGAATTGATTAATTTCCTGTGCTCTACACCTGTAGACATAACATAAATGCGTGTGGTGTTGATACTGCTGTGCCCTAAAACATCCGCAAGTTTGGCGATATCTTTATCAATGGAATAAAAAGTTCTTGCGAATAAGTGTCTGAAATTATGTGGAAATACCTTGGTGCTTTCTACCAGGGCTTCTTTGCATAGAGACTTCATCATCTTCCAGATATTTGAACGATCTAGTGGTCTTCCGCTTCTTGTGATGAAAATCGGTCCACTTTGAATATGCTTCTTTTGTACATATTTCTTTAAGTATTTTATCAGTTTGTCCGGCAAGAAGATCTTCCTTGTCTTTCCTTTCATGCGAACGACCGCTTCTCCGCTTGTAAGAGATTCTGCAGTAATATACTTCGCCTCAGAAACACGTATGCCTGTCGAACAGATGGTTTCGATAAGTAATGCCAGTCTTTCATCTTTCTTTCTGCGTGCAGCCACTATCAGTCTGCCATAATCCTGTTTCGTCATTTCTTTATTCCCAACAAGAAATGTTGAACGCTGCAGTTTAAAAAGCTTCAGCCTAAGGTCGTGTCGTTGGGAAAAGGATAGAAATCCATTAATCGCTGTAATTGCCGCATTCGCACTGCTTGCTTTGTAATGAGAAATGAGATCCTCTTTATATGCCAGCATCGTTTCTTTGGACAATTCTCTTCCCTTGCAGAAAGAAGAAAATCTTGTCAGCTCCCGCTTATATTGATTACATGTCGCTATACTCTTCTCCTCTTCTTTAAGAAATTCGATATACTTATTAATCATTTCAATCATTTCTATAACCTCCCCACACAAACTGTTAAATGATCGTATGTATTAACAAATGTTAAATCACGAATTCTTATTTTAGAGTGAAACAAAAAAAATCAAACAAGACTCATTAATTATCCTTTGCGCATATCTATTTTCTTCTTCAAGCATAGTATCTTTTGATCATGTGGGAATTGAGGAATATGCACAAAAGCTCTAACAAAAGAAAAAATCCCCATACAGCTTATGCTGCATGAGGATCATTTTTACGAATTACTCACCCTTTTCAAGAGCCAGTGTTCTAGTTGTCAGATCACACACAGAAGAAGGTCCATAGTACTGGATAGCACCTGGATATGTGTAGTCAGTGTTGACTGCCCATTCTCCACGGTGTTCTGCGAAGTACTTGAATGGTGCACCATCGAGCTCAACAAGAGCCTTACGGATAACCGGCTTGTCTTCGCCATTTCTTCTTTCCATGTTCATCATCTTGGTGATTGGCATACCACCAGCAACCCACTGGTCAGCTGGCTTAGAGAGGTTGGAAATCTTGGAGAGATATCCTGTGTAGCCATACTGAATCAGCATGAATGCGTTGTAACCAAGAGAGTAGCAGTAGTCAGCATCGAAGTTGGATGGGAATGCACATCTTCCTTCATAACCGAAGAAGTGGTGCAGTGTCTTGAAGGAACCGTTGTATGTTCCAGCCTTTCTTCTTTCTTCGAGCTTGTTAGCTACGAGTTCAGAGAACAGCTTTTCAGATTCGATGAGGGAAACCTGTACGTTACCATGTGGGTCTCTTTCAAGGAAGAGCTGCTTCTGGATACCTTCTGGCAGAATGTCGAATACCTTGAAGGAAGCTTCTGTAAGACCATTCTTGATGAATGCATACTTATCGCTCCAGGAAGGCAGTGCATTGAACTCAGCTGTCTTTTCACCAGCGAGGAGTTCATTGATTTCCTTAATGAGTGTGCCGAATTCAGGAACGAATTCAACAATACCTTCAGGGATGATAGCAACACCGAAGTTCATACCCTTGGCAGCACGTGCAACAACAGAATCTGCGATGTAGTCAGCGATTTCAGAAAGGGACTGCTTCTTGGCAGCTACTTCTTCGCCAATCAGGCAGATGTTCGGCTGTGTTTCCAATGCACATTCCAGTGCAACATGAGAAGCAGAACGGCCCATGACCTTGATGAAGTGCCAGTACTTTTTAGCAGAGTTTGCGTCTCTTTCAATATTGCCGATCAGTTCAGAATATGTCTTTGTTGCTGTATCGAAACCGAAAGAGCATTCGATGTCATCATTCTTAAGGTCGCCATCGATTGTCTTAGGGCAGCCGATAACCTGAACACCGAGGTTGTTTGCTGCGAAGTATTCCGCAAGAACTGCAGCGTTTGTATTGGAGTCATCACCACCGATGATGACCAGAGCTGTCAGACCATGCTTCTTTGCTGTTTCAGCAGATGCCTTGTACTGTTCTTCTGTTTCGATCTTTGTACGGCCAGAACCGATGATATCGAAGCCACCAGTGTTTCTGAATTCATTGATGTATTCATCTGTGAATTCGAGGCAGTCATCTTCAATCAGTCCGGAAGGACCATTCTTGAAACCGAGAAGGACATTGTCCTTGTCAGTTGCCTTCAATGCATCATAGAGACCACAAACAACATTGTGTCCGCCAGGTGCCTGACCACCAGACAGAATGACACCAACAACCTGCTTCTTGGCTGCAGATGTGTTTGCGCCCTTAACGAATGTAATTTCATTCTTTCCGTAAGTATTTGGGAAGAGTGCCGCAATCTTGTCCTGGTCAGCGACAGACTGTGTCGGTGCGCCTTCCTTGACAGTGATTTCGGAAATACCAGCTCTCAGCATACCCGGAAGTTTCGGTGTATACTGGAGTCTCTCTACTTGAAGTGGTGAAATTTTCATGTGTTTACTCCTTTTCAACACTCAAATGTTAAAGCATTTTTGCAAAACAATAAAGTAGGAAAGCGACAATTTATGCAACATTTCTTCCATTTCCTCATGCAAGGGAACTTTCACCTGTTACATAGTCTATAGCAACACCCGGTTGTGCATTATAAACAAACACACAAAACGACAATCCTTCCCCCTCATCTTCACAGGACTGTGCCTCCACAATAATGCCATCACACAACAGATTCATCGCCTCATAGACAGGTGATATGCGCAACCTGACCAGGTGATCATTTCCTTCAACATATTCTCTGACCTTTCTTTTGAATGATGTCAGCGTCGTGTCTGCCTGCGCGGTAATCGTTATGACATTGCGCGCATCTTCTGTTTCACCAAAAAGATAGCCCTGATGATACAGCGACCCACCTTCCACAATGTCATACTGTACATCATCCCAGCCTACCGGATTTCCTTCCAGCGGCTCTTCAATCTCTGTTTCCGGCATTTCTCTTCCCACACAGGCATCTATCACAAATACCCTGCCAACCGCATCTGTTGAAGAAAACTGCACAAACGGCCCAACTTTCAGCTCTTCCTCTGTAAACCAAGGCTTGTTGCCATTCATTTCCTCATATGCATTTCCACGATACACCGGTAACCCGGATGCGCCAATTTCCGCTGCAGGAGTAGGTGTAGTCTCTATTGTCATAATGGGTGTACTGCTTCCTTCACTCACCTTTACTTCCTGTTCGCATCCCACCAGCAATACCATCGCAAGAATGCTCATTACAATCTTCATCACAATCCCTCCTTATACATTTCTATTCATTTGTGTAAATTCCACCTATTTTCTTCATTTGGTGCTTTTCATCAAAGCTTTTCAATGCTAATTTCTGAGCACACGAAAGGAAACGCAGTTCATGCTATTATTTTATCAGTTTGTTATATTAATTTTCATCTTTTCCGTCATTGGCTGGATGATGGAAGTCATCCTTAAATTTATACAATACCACCGGTTCATCAACCGCGGTTTTATGATTGGACCATACTGCCCCATCTATGGCTTTGGTGTTGCTGGTGTCACCATCCTTGTCGGCGGTTTCATCGGCAGACATGGAACGGATATCGAAACATTCTGGGCAGGATTTGTCATCTGCGGGTTTCTCGAATATATGACAAGTTATTATATGGAGAAGATGTTCCATGCAAGATGGTGGGACTATTCCAACAAACCCATGAATCTTCATGGAAGGATCTGGATTGGCAATCTCATTTTGTTTGGCATCGCTTCAGTTTTTATTGTCAAATGGATCGCACCGCACTATTTCAACTTTATCCAAGACTTCAGTCCAACCATTCTTGCTGTACTTGCCTGGGTCATCATAATTGTCATGGCAGCTGACTTCACCATCTCCCACATTCTGATGAACTCGGTCAGAAAGGAAATAGACACCTCACAAGGAGACAATACCGAGGAAATCTCCCGACAGATACATGCCATGCTCAAAAACCGGAGTATCCTCATTCGGCGTATTTATGAAGCATATCCTGACTTCCGAGTCATCCCCTCCCGGCTTATCACAAGATACAAAGCCGCGAAGCAGGAATTTCTTTCCGCAAGGAAAGAATACAGAGCGCTTCTCAAGAAACGCTTTGAAGAAAAGTAAGCGTCAAATAGAGAGCGTATCGAAAATAATATCGCATCAACTAAAGAAGCC
>CAJKOS010000139.1 GCA_905201565.1 uncultured Erysipelotrichaceae bacterium | reverse complement strand
TGATATAACGGTCTGACAATTTCACCGCAGCCTCTACAGCCTCCGGCGTGATCGTCACATGATGATGTTCTTCATATTTATGCTTGATACCCATCACAATACGGACAGCTTCCGTTAAGGAAGGCTCTTCTACCATGATCGTCTGGAAACGACGCTCCAGAGCCGCATCTTTTTCAATATATTTGCGGTATTCCTCGATCGTCGTAGCACCGATCAGCTGCAGCTCACCTCTTGCCAGAGACGGCTTTAAGATATTGGACGCATCGATCGCACCTTCCGCACCGCCTGCACCGATGATCGTGTGGATCTCATCCAGAAAGAGGATGATATTACCATCATCGATCACTTCTTTGATAACCTTTTTAATACGTTCCTCAAATTCGCCTCTGTATTTGCTGCCTGCCACCATTCCGGAAAGATCCAGTGTCATGACACGCTTGTTTTTGACGGTATCCGGTACTTCTCCCTGTACGATACGCTGTGCCAGACCTTCAGCAATTGCCGTCTTACCTACACCCGGCTCACCGATCAATACCGGATTGTTCTTCGTTTTGCGGGAGAGGATTTCAATCACACGGCGGATTTCATCATCTCTGCCGATGACCGGATCAATTTTACCATCCCGCACTTCCTGCACAAGATCATGCCCGTATTTGCTTAATGCGTCGAGCTGGCTTTCATTGGTCTTTTCATCCATTGTTACACCACCTCTTCTGTCTTTCTCTGCTTTTTCAATATCAGATGTGCGGATGTTGAACTGCTTCTTCAAAGCTTTAATCACTGAAGCATCTGTTTCAAACATCCCCATCAGTAATACTGCTGTGCTGACATAGGAATCATGAAACTTCTTCATGTATTCCTTAGCCTTCTGCCATGCAGTATTGCAATACCGGTTGAGTGTCGGCTGGGAATTGGACACTACCGGAAGCTGCTTCGCATAGTCTTTGACGATGGATACGAGGGTATTCTTATCAAGGTTCAGTCTTTCAAAAATTCCATCGAGTCCATCATCTTCAAGCATCGCTGCAAGGATGTGTTCCATGCATAGTTCTGCATTTCCAGCATCCTGTGCAAGGTTTACTGCTTTTACAAAGACCTGTTGAAGCTGTTCAGTCATTTCTTCCATGTTCATGAGGTTTCACCTCCTTATGGATTGCTTATCAGGAGAAGGTCTTCTTGAATTTCTCCCAGATCGTGTCGCCCTTACCGCTATCCTGCAGCTTTTTGAGCTGTTCGTATAATTCCTTTTCCTTCTTGGTGAGGTTTTTATCGACAACGACCTGCACACGGCAATACTGGTTGCCCGTTGCGCCACCCCGCATATCCGGAATACCTTTACCGGAAAGACGCAGTTTCTGTCCATGCTGGGTACCGGCAGGAATCTTCAGGGAAACTTCTCCATAAATTGTAGGGATATCGAGTGTCGTGCCGAGTGTTGCATCGATGGCAGACACAGGAATATCGAGATAGATGTCCTTTCCATCACGGATGAATTTGTCGTGTGGAAGAACATTGATTTCTATATACAGATCACCATTCGGGCCACCGTTGACGCCACGTTCCCCTTTGCCAGAGACACGTAACTGCTGACCAGAATTGATACCAGCAGGGATCTTGACATCCACTTTGACCTGTTTGCGGTTATAGCCTTTACCACCGCATTTTGGACAAACTTTGCGGATCTTCTTGCCTGTACCATGGCAATCCGGGCACACGCTCTGCGACTGCATGATGCCAAGCATTGTTCTCTGCTGGGTGATGACCGTACCTGAGCCATGACACGTCGGACAGGTTTCGATGTCAGATTTGCTGGCAGCACCTGTTCCATCACATGCATCGCACTTTTCATCTACGGTGAGGTTGATGGTCTCTGTCTTGCCAAAGCAGGCATCCATGAATGAAATATTCATGCGCATGAACTTGTCTTCTCCTTTGCGTGGTGCTGTACGGGAGGAAGATCTCGAAGAGGAGAAACCACCCATACCACCACCAAAGAAACTGGAGAAAATGTCGTTCAGGTCATCAAAACCACCGCTGGTAAAACCGCTGTTGAAGCCGCCAAAGCCACCAGCACCTGCCCCATCCATACCGGCAAAGCCAAACTGGTCATAGGTCTGCCGCTTCTGTGGGTCACTGAGCACTTCATATGCTTCGTTGACTTCCTTAAACTTTTCTGCTGCGCCGGGTTCCTTATTCAAATCCGGATGATATTTTTTGGCAAGCTTACGATAGGCCCTTTTGATCTCATCGTCAGTTGCACTTCTGGATACACCAAGCACCTCGTAATAGTCTCTTTTATCAGCCATATCCTTCACTGCCTCCTGTTATTGTTGGAAAGAGAATGCGGAACCATGTAAAGCTCCGCATCCCTGTCGATTATTTCTTTTCACTGAAGTCCGCATCAACAACATCATCATTGCTGCTGCCGGAGTTTGTGGAACCATTTGCTGCATTTGGATCAGCCTGCTGCTGTTTGTACATAGCCTCAGCCATTGCATTGGCAGCCTGTTCCAGGGCATCGAGCTTTGTCTTGAGGGTTGCCATATCGTTCTTGTCGATAGCTTCCTGCAATTCATCTCTCAGCTTCTTGACTTCATCCTTCTGCTGCTGTGTGACATTAGGATTATCACTCTTGAGTGTCTCATCAATCTGATTGATGTAAGCCTCTGCCTTGTTCTTTGTTTCGATGTCAGCCTTACGTGCATCATCTTCAGCCTTATGTGCTTCCGCATCCTTTACCATGCGGTCAATTTCTTCTTCAGAAAGACCGGAAGAATTCTTGATTGTAATGGACTGCTTCTTGTTTGTTGCCTTATCAACTGCAGATACGTTGACAATACCGTTGACGTCGATATCGAATGTAACTTCGATCTGTGGAACACCACGTCTTGCTGGGGCGATGCCATCGAGCTGAAAGTTACCGAGTGTCTTGTTATCGTTAGCCATCGGTCTTTCACCCTGCAGTACATGGATATCTACAGCCGGCTGATTATCTGCAGCTGTGGAGAAGATCTGAGACTTGGAAGCAGGAATTGTTGTATTACGTGGGATGAGGACTGTCATCACACCACCAAGTGTTTCAATACCGAGGGAAAGCGGTGTGACATCGAGCAGCAATACATCCTTGACATCACCTGCGATGACACCACCCTGGATAGCAGCACCAAGGGCTACGCACTCATCCGGGTTGACGGACTTGTTAGGTTCTTTGCCAAGTTCACGTCTCACAGCTTCCTGGACTGCCGGGATACGGGTAGAACCACCGACGAGCAGTACCTGGTCGAGGTCGCCACTGGAGAGCTTTGCATCACGCATTGCATTTCTGACCGGAATCATTGTTCTTTCGACAAGATCCTTTGTCATTTCATCAAACTGTGCACGGGACAGTGTAGCTTCAAGATGGAGAGGGCCTTCAGCACCTGCGGAGATAAATGGCAGGGAGATCTGTGTCTGTACCATACCAGAGAGATCCTTCTTTGCCTTTTCAGCAGCTTCCTTGAGTCTCTGCAGTGCCATCTTGTCATTCTTCAGATCAACACCATGTTCTCTTCTGAAGTTATCAGCGAGCCAGTCGATGATCTTGTTATCGAAGTCATCACCACCAAGATGTGTATCACCAGCAGTGGAAAGAACTTCGAATGTACCATCCGCAATATCAAGGATCGAGACATCGAATGTACCACCACCAAGGTCATAGACGAGAATCTTCTGTTCCTTGGACTGGTCTTTGTCAAGACCAAATGCCAGAGCAGATGCAGTAGGTTCGTTGATGATACGCTTGACTTCAAGACCTGCAATCTTACCGGCATCCTTTGTTGCCTGACGCTGTGCATCGTTGAAGTATGCAGGAACAGTGATAACTGCTTCTGTTACCTTTTCACCAAGATAGCTTTCTGCATAGTCCTTGAGATATGTCAGAATCATTGCGGAAACTTCCTGTGGTGTATATCTCTTGCCTTCAAGCTCTACTGTTTCACTTGTGCCCATCAGTCTCTTGATGGAATATACTGTGTTCTTGTTTGTAATCAGCTGACGCTTTGCCGCATCACCGACAATTCTTTCACCATTCTTGAATGCGACCACAGAAGGTGTTGTTCTGTTACCTTCCGGGTTTGTGATAACCTTTGCTTCGTTGCCTTCCATAACAGCAACGCAGCTGTTTGTTGTACCTAAATCAATACCTATAATTTTACTCATATATCATCATTCCTTTCATTTATTTTTCTTGAGCTTAATTATTCATTTACTTTTACCATAGCTACCCTTATAACTTTATCTTTATAAGTATAACCTTTTTGTAGTACTTCTAATACTACATTACTTGGTAAATTCTTATCACTTTCTGTAAGAACTGCTTCCATCTTATTCGGATCAAATTCAAGTCCTTTACATTCAATTTCTTTAACTTCTAATTCTTGCAAAATACTTACTAAATTAGTATATATCATCTTAAATCCACTTAAGAATTTACTAACTTCATCAGATAAATCATTATCATCTAACCTAATAGCTCTTTCGAAATTATCAAGTATTGGAAGCAAGCTCTTTGCTAAATCTTCATTAGCATATTTAAGCATATTTGATTTTTCAGTTTCATTTCTTTTTTTGTAATTTTGCATTTATGCTGCAAGTCTTAAAACCTTTTCACTAGATTCTTTTAAATCATTTTTAAGTTTATGATTTTCTTCTTCTAAATGTTTTAATTCCTTATTTTCTTTTTTATTTTTCTTTTCTTCTTTTTCCATGTCCTCACCTTTCTATGTA
>CAJKOS010000138.1 GCA_905201565.1 uncultured Erysipelotrichaceae bacterium | reverse complement strand
GCAGTAGTGGTTGAAGCAGGAAGCTCCGACTTCTATAAGTCGGAGTAGTTCACAAGAAAAACAGAACATATGTTCTGTTCAGTAATTAGCGACGCACCTCATACAGGATGACTTTTCCTTCCTGCAGTGTTTTCTTCAGATTGATGACTCTCTGGTTTTCGCTTCCACGGTAGGAGAGTGAAATATTCTTCTTTTCTTCAATAAATGGACCATCCACAAGTACATCGATCATGGATAGCATCTCATCTGTTACTTCTGTGTAGCGTCTTCCACCAGGAATCAGATCTTTGTCAAAGACAAAGCCAGTATAACTCCATACATCTTTGTCAGGGTATGTTTCTTTTACCTTCCTCAACAGGTTTACAAGTACCCGCTGGTTATCTGGTTCAAATGGTTCACCTCCAAGAAGGGTAAGACCCTGGATGTAATCATAGTTCATGGCATTCAGTATTTCTTTTTCTGTATCTTCTGTATATGGCTGTCCATAACAGAAGTCCCATGTTTCTGGCTGGAAGCATCCTTTGCATTTGTTGGTGCAGCCTGACACAAATAATGTTACCCGTACACCTTCACCATCTGCTATATCATATTTCTTTATATTGCCGTAATACATATTAAAACTCCTTCTAATAGATAATACCATTACATACATGGTGACGTATGAAAAATGCCTGGAAAAATGAACATTGATGTTCTGGTTAATAAGCAGATGCGGATAAATCATCGCAGGCGAAGCACTAAGACAATCACATCAATTCACTACGCTGGCAATACGATTTTATTTCAAATACAGTTTAATGAAAAATGCTGGTTTTACTTAAAAAGACCATTGGAGCAGTTTCCAATGGTCTGATTTTGTATCTTCTTTCAAATACAGTTTAACTTTTCAGTTTGATTGCATAAACAATTACAATTTTGCATATACAATTACAATTTTACAGATGAAGAACTCTTTCCTTAATCTCTTCGGTTCTACCCTGGTTCCAGAACTGTGTGCCTATGTATCCGCAGGTTCTGCGGGCAACATTCATCGTTGTCTGGTCTGTGTTACCACAGTTTGGGCATCTCCAGATGAGTTTGTTGTTTGCATCTCTGACAATTTCAATTTCTCCATCATAGCCACATTTTTGGCAGTAGTCGCTCTTTGTGTTGAGCTCTGCATACATAATGGTGTTGTAGATGTGCTTGAGAAGGGCGAGAACAGCAGGGATGTTGTTCTGCATGTTCGGTACTTCTACATAGGAGATTGCTCCACCTGGAGAAAGCTGCTGGAACTTGGATTCAAGTGTCAGCTTGTCAAATGCGTTGATTTCTTCAGCAACATGGACATGGTAGCTGTTTGTGATGTAGTTGCGATCTGTTACACCTTCGATGATGCCGAATCTGTTCTGCAGATTCTTTGCGAACTTGTATGTTGTGGATTCCATCGGTGTGCCATAGACAGAGAAGTCAATGTTTGTTTCCTTCTTCCACTTAGCACATGCATCGTTGAGATGCTGCATAACAGCAAGACCAAATTCTTCACCTTCTGGTGTGGTGTGGGATTTGCCTGTCATGTATCTCACACATTCATAGAGTCCGCCATAGCCAAGGGAAATGGTGGAATAGCCATTGAAGAGAAGCTTGTCGATGGTTTCACCTTTCTTGAGGCGGGCAATTGCACCGTACTGCCATAAGATAGGTGCTACATCACTTGGTGTACCCATGAGTCTGTTGTGGCGGATCATGAGTGCTCTGTAGCAGAGGTCGAGTCTTTCATCGAAGATCTTCCAGAAGTCATCCATATTGCCCTTGGAAGAACATGCGACATCAACGAGGTTGATGGTGACAACACCCTGGTTGAAACGGCCATAGTACTTATGCTTACCCGGTGTGTAGTTTTCCGCATCTGCCATGTTGCCAAGTCCTGCATCTGTGAAACGGTCTGGTGTCAGGAAGGAGCGGCATCCCATGCAAGGGTAGACATCGCCTTTGAGTTCCTTCATAATCTTTGCGGAGATGTAATCCGGTACCATTCTCTTGGCTGTGCATTCAGCCGCAAGCTTTGTGAGGTAGTAGTATTTAGAATCTTCATAGATGTTATCTTCATCGAGAACATAGATGAGCTTCGGGAAGGCTGGTGTGATATAAACACCTTTTTCATTTTTGACACCGAGCATTCTCTGCTTCAGCATCTCTTCTATAATCAGTGCGAGGTCTTCACGTGTCTGACCATCTTCTACTTCATCAAGATACATGAATACGGTTACAAATGGTGCCTGACCATTTGTGGTCATGAGGGTGATGATCTGGTACTGGATGGTCTGTACGCCATCTTTGATTTCCTTGCGTACTCTTTCCTCAGCAACGGTGTTGATCTTTTCCACATCCATATCGATGCCGGCTTCCGCAAATTCTCTGGCAACAATCTCACGGTGCTTTTGTCTGGAGATTTCAACAAAAGGTGCGAGGTGGGCAAGGGTGATGGTCTGACCACCATACTGGTTGGATGCGACCTGGGCGATGATCTGCGTGGCAATGTTGCATGCGGTGCCAAAGGAATGTGGCTTCTCAATCAATGTATCGGTAATAACTGTACCATTCTGCAACATGTCTTCCAGGTTCACGAGGCAGCAGTTATACATCGGCTGGGCGAAGTAGTCTGCATCATGGAAGTGGATGATGCCTTTTTCGTGGGCATCGATGATGTCCTTTGGCAACAGGAATCTCTTTGTGATGTCCTTGGAAACTTCACCTGCCATATAGTCGCGCTGGGTGGAGTTGACAGTAGGATTCTTGTTGGAGTTTTCCTGCTTTGCTTCTTCATTGTTTCTGCCGATGAGAGAAAGAATCTGCTCATCAGTGGAATTAGCTTTTCTTACGAGTGCTCTTTCATAGCGGTAGGTAATATAGTTTCTTGCGACAGCGTAGTAGCCTTCACGCATGATTTCATTTTCTACGAGGTCCTGAATTTCTTCTACACCGATGGAACGGTTGATCTTGTTACAGCTTTCGATAACCGCATCTGTGATGCGCTTAATCGCTGTTTCTTCCATCCTTCTTTTCGGATTGGTTGCTTCATTTGCCTTGTGTACGGCATTTTCAATCTTGATGGCGTCAAATGTTACTTCTTCGCCGCTTCTTTTAATTACGTTCATAGTCCTTCTCCCTGAAACACGAGAATAATAGTTGGATTTGCAACTATGTGTGTTACAGATGTGATTATAGCGCAAGAGGAATAAATGGCAAGCAGAATGCTACGTGAAAAAAATGAAAACAAAAATGGAAAAGCGCATCATTTCACAAGTGATGTGGAATGTTTGTTCTGTGGCTTTCTTATGGTAATATATGTAGCTGTAGATAAACGTACGGAGGGTTACTTATGGCTTTTGATTCGTTGAGTGAAAGACTGAACCATGCCATGCGCAATGTCGCAGGCAAGGGAAAGCTGACGGATAAAAATATGGAAGATATGCTCAAGGAGGTAAGACTTGCACTCCTTGAAGCAGATGTAAACTATCGCATTGTCAAAGACTTCCTGGAAGAAGTCAGAAACAAGGCACGTGGTGAAGATGTCATCAATTCTGTTGAACCTGGTGAAATGCTCGTCAAGATTGTCCATGATCAGCTGATTGATCTTCTCGGCAATGAAGAAGCAGAGATTCATTTTAAGGAAACAGGTATTACCACCATCATGATGGCAGGTCTTCAGGGTACCGGTAAAACAACCAGTGCTGCCAAGATTGCCAATCTTTTAAAGAAGAAGGACAGAAAGACTCTCATGATTGCGGCTGACGTCATCCGCCCTGCCGCCATTGAACAGTTAGAGACACTCGGTAAGGAAATTGAAACAGAAGTCTTTACTAAAGGTGTAGAGACAAGTGCTCTTGAAACAGTACGCCTTGGTATGAGCTATGCTGAGGCTAATGGCTTTGATACGGTCATCATCGATACTGCTGGCCGCTTGCATATCGATGAAGAGCTCATGAATGAGCTGCGCGATATCAACCGCCTTGTGCATCCTGATGAAATCCTGCTCACTGTCGATGCTATGACGGGTCAGGATATTGTCAATGTTGCCAAAGCCTTTGCGGAAGCACTGCCACTTACTGGTCTTGTTGTGACCAAGTTTGATGGTGACTCCCGTGGCGGTGGTGTTCTATCGGTCAAGAAGATTACCGGTGTGCCGGTCAAGTTTGTCGGTGAAGGTGAAAAGATCGAAGACATGGATGTCTTCCATCCGGACCGTATGGCAGACAGAATTCTTGGCATGGGTGATATTGTCTCCCTTGTTGAGAAGGCACAGGAAAAGATGGACATGGAAGCTGCCCAGAAGTCGGCTGAGAAGATGCTCAGTGGCAAGTTTGATCTCAATGATATGCTTGCCCAGTTCGAGCAGATTGAGCGCATGGGACCGCTGTCCGGTATCATGAAGATGTTGCCGGGTATGAACCAGTATGCCGGTATGATGGATGAAAATGCCACCCAGGGTGCGATGAAGCATTCCAAGGCTATCATCCAGTCCATGACAAAGTGGGAAAGGGAAAACCCGGAAAAGATCCGTTCCACAATGAAGAAGCGCATTGCAAGAGGTTCTGGCACAAGTGTCAATGAGGTTAACAAGCTTCTCAACCAGCACAGCAAGATGAAGAAGATGATGGGAACACTTGGTGGTATGGCTCGCAGTGGCAATCTGAATGAAGAAAAGCTGAATGGCATGATGGACAAGATGCAGAACATCGATCCATCCCAGCTTGCAAAGATGAAGAACAGATTTGGAAGATTTGGAAGGTGAACTACTCCGACTTATAGAAGTCGGAGCTTCCAGGAAGCTTTTTCTATAGAAAATATAAGCATATTCCAGCATTCATCTCACCACCTGTAGA
>CAJKOS010000137.1 GCA_905201565.1 uncultured Erysipelotrichaceae bacterium | reverse complement strand
TTATGAAAGAGTTCAATCCTTTCTTCTAAATAACTACTCTGCTCCATTTTCATTAAACAGTCTGCTGCAAGTACTTATAAAGGAAGGATATAAAACAAAAGCCCAGACCGTCCGTGGATATATCGAAGATTTAAAAAAGGCAAAGATTGTTTATGAATGCAATCGCTTTGATCTGAAAAGTAAGAAAGCGATCAGAAGAGAACAAAAATACTATTTAGCGGATATGGCTATATATTTTGCAATGAATACGGATAACCGTTTAAGCTTTGGACCATCACTTGAAAATATAGTGTATTTATATCTGGCAAGCCATGATTATCAGGTCAGCATTGGAAAGATTGGAAATTTCGAATGTGATTTTATCATTCGAAAAGGAAACAAAGACTATACCTATATTCAAGTCGCATATACTTTGCAAGGAGAAGACATAAAATCAACAGAACGGATGAAAGAACGGGAATACCGGCCATTCAGAAAAATCGAAGATGGTTATCCACGATATATCATTTCATTGGACAAATTTCGCGATCAACAAGAGGGTGTTCATCACCTGAATGCCATTGATTTATTTTTAGGAAAAGTAACAATACAATAACCGGTTATATATTCCATATTCCGCATATCTGACCTCATATTTCAAGTCAGCCTGTTGCATCATTCATTTCGTGCAATATATCAGTATAAAAATACTATGAATTCCTCACAACCGATATTTAACGGTACTAAAATCGCAAAAACGCAAAGAATAGTACCGTTAAACACTATTTTTCAGGAATTGCTTACACAAAAAGGAAAGCCGAAGCTTCCCCTTTTGCAACATAGGATTTCAGTCTTCCCAGTCTTCCTTCTTCAAATCTTTGAATGTGATCAGTTCTATTTGATTATCCTCTACCCACTGCTTCAACTCTTTGGAAGCAGCTGCTTCAAGATCCTTTACTCTGCAAAGATTGTAACTGGAAAGTGAGAACAGCCGTGCATCCGCATAACCGGCATGACAGATGATATAGCCATATTCTTTTGACAGATCACATGCTTTACCAGAAGTAATGAAGCCAATCGGATCTTCCGTTAATTGTGCCTCTGGACTTCCGATTACATACCAGGAAGTGGTTACACTTTGTTGGAGCGCCTTCATGATAGAAGTACTGGTAATGCACCCATACTCATGTGCCAGGGTATTCCTTGCCCTTTCTGTCGTCTTTGTTCCATAGGCATGGCCATGCACATAATCCGGTTTTCTTCCCACAAGTTCAATAAACCGCTCTATCTGTGCCTTGAACTCAGCATAGATCTGATCATAACTGACATGATCATGGTCAGGCGCTGTTTCATCTGCCTTGCGGTTTTCACGTGATGTGAGGAATGTTCCATCTTCATGACAGAGGTTTGGTACCTTGTCATACCCAAGAAGAGAAGGACCAGTACTTGCGTTGAGGTCAATACCCAAAGCAATCTTGTCAAGGTATGGTCTGATCTTTTCAACACATTCTGCAGCCCAGGGCATATTGGCAAAAAGACCGGTGTTACGAATGATACCATTCTGAATACCATAAATGATGCCATCCGCTACAGCAGGTGTTATTCCATAGTCATCACTTTGAAACAACAGTTTCATTTCCAAAGCTCCTTTGGAACATCTTTGAACGTAATCAGTTCAATGTTATTTTCCTTCACCCAGTTCTTCACTTCATCAGAACATAATGCTTCCAGATCTTTCACACGACAAAGATTGAAACTGGAAAGAGCAAACAGCCTTGCGTCCGCATAACCACAATGGGTAATAAAATATCCATATTCACTGTTTAGATAACCAGAGACATCATTGACAATGAAGGAAACAAGATCTTCCGTCA
Source organism: uncultured Erysipelotrichaceae bacterium (assembly GCA_905201565.1). Taxonomy (GTDB): domain Bacteria; phylum Bacillota_I; class Bacilli_A; order Erysipelotrichales; family Erysipelotrichaceae; genus Bulleidia. The sequence goes on along the minus strand of CAJKOS010000137.1, from coordinate 3,257 downwards.
GCTGTTCTTCTGGTCCACCAAACTTGTACCATCCCATAGCAGCCTGTTTGCCCATCATCTTCATTGCTGCATCGTGGGTATAAGGAATATCATACTTCTCTGCCATTTCTCTTCTCACAAGTTCTGTTGTCTTTGTCCCATAGGCATGCGCGTGAATATAATCCGGTTTCTTTCCAACCAGTTCAATGAACTTCTGTACCTGGGCATCAAATTCCGCATACAGCTGGTCATGGTCTACATGATCATGATCAACTGCTGTTTCATCAGCCTTGCGGTTTTCACGTGATGTGAGGAATGTTCCATCTTCATGACACAGGTTTGGCACCTTGTCATACCCAAGAAGAGAAGGACCAGTACTCGCGTTGAGGTCAATACCCAAAGCTATTTCGTCAAGGTATGGTCTGATCTTTTCAACACATTCTTTTGCCCATGGCATATTGGAAAACAAACCGGTATTTCTTACAATGCCATTTTGAATTCCATAAATGATGCCATCTGCCACGGCAGGTGTCATCCCATAATCATCCGATTGTACTAACAGTTTCATATCATCTCACATCCTTTCTGTCTGGTACATAATCCGCTGTTGCCTGATACCAGTGTAACAGTTCATCCTTCATTTCCATCAGTTTATCTTTGTACAGAGGATTATCAATCTCATTGACCTGCTCATCTTTGTCTTTTTCAAGATCATACAGCTCATCCTTTTCATATTCCCGCATTGTATATTTGAGATTTCCCATGCGGATCATCACTGCCCTGCCATGACTTCCATCATCCTGATGCTGGACATGGAGACGTGGCCAGTATGGATCATGCGGATCGTCATGTCCCAGTTCCTTGGCTGGTGTATCATAGTTTGGACGACCACCTTCCGAGAACACCGCCTTCTTATGCTCTTCATCCCCGGCAAGTACATGGACAAGGGACTTGCCATATTGCACATAATCGAGCTCAACACCTGTCATCTCTGACACTGTCGCATTGAGGTCCACAAGTTCTGCCAAAGCCTTTGTAACACGTGGCTTACAGGCAAACTGTTTTGCCGGCTTGATGACAAGTGGGATATTTGTCAGATCATTTTCAAAACAATTCTGCAGTTTCTCTACAATGTCATAGTCACCTGTATAGTCTCCATGGTCCGCAAAACAGAAGACAGATGTATTGTCATACTCACCTGTTTCCTTCAGTTTGTCCAATACCTCACCAAGCTGGCTATCCCATTTGGAAACCATGGCAAGATACGTTGCCCTCAGTTCATTCCATTTCTCTTCACTCCAGTCATGTAAATCCATATTATCTGCTGTTTTCACCAGCATCTTCGGCTTATCCGGATTCCACTTCTTGCGTGGAGGAAGCTTTGTGCGGTCAATAGAAGAATACCATGGATCTGAGCACTCATATGGTGGATGAGGATACGACAATGTGCAATAGATAAAGAACGGTTTCGTATTGCCTTCCTCTTTCCTTCTTTCTAAATATGCAAGACAAGACTTTACACATCCCACATCCATCGGGCCACTATCTTCCGGTGCGCTTTTGCCAGCATAGAATGCGTGGACATCTTTGGAAAAAGGTTTTTTCTCCGGTTTCTTTCCTGTCTTTTTCACAAGTTCCATCATGATGTCCTTCATGGAAAGTGGCACATCTTTCATATCTTCTTCATGCACACCATCATAATAGGCACTGCAATAATCCGTCTTTGGCTTTCTGCCATCAACCACATCATTTCTGCCAAGCCAGATCACTTCATAGCCGGCATTTTTCATAATGCGCAGAATATTTGGTTCCCAGTCATTCTGCACATAGTGCATGGTCCTGTGCCCGGTTGTATGTGGGTAAAGACCACTGAGAAAACTGCATCGGCTTGGCACACAGACCGGATTCTGGCAGTAGGCATTTTCAAAGCCGACACCCTCTTTGACCAGTTTATCAAGATTAGGTGTAATAGAAGCAGGATTACCAAGGTAGTGCTGGGCATCTGCCCGCATCTGGTCTGCTACAAAATACAATATATTTGGTTTCATACAAACTCCTTATAAACAAACAGTCCCGAAGGATATCCGGGACCTGTTTAAAAATGTTACTTATTATCTGTTGTCAGTCCCATTTCTTCTTCCAAAGCTTTCTTGTCACCAAGCTTGAAGAACGGATACCAGAGAACAATGGAAGCGAGAACCATAATCAGCTCCCACACCGCAAGACCAAAGCCACCCTGCAGGAAACCATCAATTACCGGTGGGGTAGTCCATGGAATCTGAACACCATGTGGAATCGGTACGATGCCGATCTTCATGACAAAGTATGATACCACACCAAGCAGCGGTGTTATCAACATCAACGGAATAAAGAACAATGGATTCAGGACAATCGGAATACCGAACAACAATGGTTCATTGATGAAGAAGAATGTTGTCGGAAGCGAGAGCTTGCCAAGTGTCTTATACTGTTGGGACTTTGAGAAGAAGCACATCAGGATAGCAAGGCCAAACATGGAGCCTACACCACCAAAGATAAATGTCTTACCGAAGGCACCAGAGATGATATATGGCATTGTTTCTTCTCCGGCTTCAAAAGCGGCAAGGTTTTCCAGAGAAAGGGGTGTGTAAATCGGGTTGGTAATCGATCCGACAATGTTGCCGCCATGAAGTCCGAAGAACCACAGGAGGTTCGTCATGAACTGGAAGAATGTAAAGGAAATCAGGTTATCACCCATAAAACGCATCAGGTTGCTCTGGATGATGGTGAAAACCATGTTGTGCAGACTTCCATAGGAAGTAAATGAACAAAGTGCAGCAACAATGAGCCAGAATGTCACAACAATGGCAGCCGGAATCAGAGAACTGAACGAATTGGCGACATTTGGTGGTACAGAGTCAGGAAGTTTGATGACCCATCCTGCTTTGACAACTGCGATGTAGATCCGCGCACCAATAAGAGCGATGATCATTGCCGCAAACAAACCTTTGGCACCAAGATAATCAGTCGCAATGGCGCTGATTGATGCGGCTTCTGCAGAAGCTTCACCAAAGAATGTTGTCCTTCCGGTAATAACAAAGAACGAAACAAGGCAGGCAAGACCAGCACCTGTTCCTGCACCCTGCTCATCAAATGATGAAGCGAGGTGGTACGCAATAAAGAATGATGCATAGACAGCAATCAGATCTGTTGTACACTGACCTGGCAATGCCAGAAATTTGGAAATCCCTGTTTCTGCCAGCCAGTCTGTCCATGCTTCGATCGGCAGGTTGCCGATC
>CAJKOS010000136.1 GCA_905201565.1 uncultured Erysipelotrichaceae bacterium | reverse complement strand
CCACCCTGCCACAACCTATCTCAGACATTTCTCTTTTGTTGAAGTACCACCATTGAACAATGAAGAAGATACTACAACATGGCATCTCGAAGGTTATTCTTATGATGCAGGATATATCACCATCCCCATCGACCAGAAACTATATGCAGAAAACATCCACCATCACACACCATCTGATGATCATTACGCAAAGGTCACATACCTCTCACACACAAAGATCCTCTATGACATCACCATTTTGGAAAGTGCAGATGAAATCCCACTACAGTCACCTGATATAAACGAATTATCATTTATGTACGAAGATGCACTGTACACCCTGCCGATGCAGGTACAGGATGCATTGGACAAAGGATGGATAATCGATGAATACACAGAGCCAGAAATGATTCTTACAGAAGGCAATACTTCATCCACCCTATGGCTGAAACACGAAAACGGTGATACCCTGACCATCACAATCCATAACACCAAAGAGAAAACCATCCCCATCGAAGAAGGTACAATCCATTATCTCACCTTCTTCCCATCATCTTCCTGTCTTCTTCCCCATAACCTCATCATAAACTGGTCAACACGAAATGAAGTGATCAACACCTATGGCACACCACATGAAAAAGACGAAAAGACAATCATGTATGCCATAGATGACAATACATCGATCCGCTTGTATTTTGATGAAAACCAGTACCTGGATGGGGTTCAATACCAGACGTAAAAAAGACACCAGCCATTAAGCTGATGTCTTCCCGAGATTTTTGATCCGTTTGACAAGTGCACCAATCAATAGCACCATCGCCGCAAACCAGGCAGCAGGTTCAGCGACTAACATTGCCGTACTGCCAAGCAGATTGACCGCAAACAAAGCAATCAATATGCGGGTAACACACTCCGCAATACCCGATATCATCGGGTTGACCGTGTCTCCAAATCCCTGCAGAGAACTTCTTGCAATATAGAGAATGTAAAGAACCGGCAATGGCACTGACATGATCACAAGGAACTGATATGCAACATTACCAGCTTCCACAACATCTGCACCATCTCCTGTCAAAAACATACCGGTGATGTATCTTCCAAACAACAGCATGCATACCGCAATGACGCCACTTGTGATCACCGCTACAATGCAGGCATCTTTGATACCTTTTTTAATTCTGCCCACAAGCTTGGCACCATAGTTTTGACCGATGTAGGTCACCATCGCAAAACCATAGGCAATAGCTGCCATTTCCAAAAGACCATAGATTTTGTTGGTTGCCGTATATCCGGAAATAAAGGATATGTCATACTGGTTGACCTGCGACTGTACAACCAGCCCGCCGAGAGCAATAATCATATTCTGAATCATCATCGGCCAGCTCAGGGAAAACAGCTTCCAATCTAAGCCGGCTTCTTTGCGGAAGTGTTCCTTTTTGATGGAAATCCATTCAATCCTTGAAATTGCATACAGGCAGAACAATCCGGCAATGCATTGTGCCATGACAGTTGCAACTGCAGCACCTTCTACCCCAAAGTCAAACACTGCCACAAACAAAAGATCCAATCCCACATTCAGGCAGGCTGAGATAGCTACCGCATAGAGTGGTGTCTTACTGTTGCCAAAGGCACGTAATACCGAAGAACCAAAGTTCAATAACATCACCGCTGGAAGGCCAGCATAGATCACCCCAAGATAACCGGATGCCATCGGCATCAGTTCACTCTTTGTATTCATCAGGCGCAGCAAAGGATTCATAATCACCAGAGCCGCCGCTGTAATCACCACCGTCAGAATCAGTGCCAAGCGGATGGAATGGGCAAGTGCTTTATGGAGATGATCATGATCATCTGCCCCAAAGTCCTGAGCAAGCATGATCGCAAACCCCTGTGAAACTGCCTGTACAATGGAAATCATCATATAGCTGAGCCAGTCCGTAGCCCCTACTGCCGCTAGTGCATTGATACCAAGAACACGAGATACAATTAATGTATCGGTCATGATATACACCTGCTGAAGCATATTGCCAAGCATCAAGGGAAGAGCAAAGTTGATAATGAGCCTCGTTGGGCTTCCTTCTGTCATTCTATTTGTCATTTCGCGCATGGGCGCATTATATCATATGCCTTGTGTAATAAACCAGACATTTTCACCACACAATAAGTTGTACTTATGCATTGCAGTACTATTTCGAATTGTTTACATCACATGTCAAAAATACAATACAACTGTACATAGGAGGAACAAAAATGAACAACAGAACTCTTGGAAATGACCTCATCGTCTCACCTGTAGGACTTGGCTGTATGGGAATGACCCACGCCTCTGGCGCACCGGCTGATCCAAAGGAAATGACAGAACTGCTCGCAAAAGCAGTCGATATCGGCTATACAATGTTTGATACCGCTGAATGCTATACCGGTATTAATGCGGATGGTTCTACCGCTTATAATGAAGAATTAGTCGGAAATGCCCTCAAGCCATATCGCGACAAAGTTGTCATTGCCACCAAATGCGGTGTACGCCACATGGGAGACCACCTCGAACTCGATAGCAGCAGAAAAACCATCCGCAAATCTGTGGAAGGAAGCCTCACTAAGCTTAAGACAGATCATATCGATCTGTATTACCAGCACCGTATCGATCCTCTTGTCAGTCCTGAAGAAGTTGCAGAAACAATGCAGGAACTCATCCAGGAAGGTAAAATCACCCACTGGGGTATTTCCGAAGCAAATGAAGAATATCTCCGCAGAGCTGACAAAGTATGTCATGTAACAGCTATTCAGAACAGACTTTCCATGATGTACCGTGACTATGAGAAACTTTTCCCTACACTGGAAGAACTCCATATCGGATTTGTCGCATTCAGTCCGCTTGCCAATAGATTTCTCACAGCACGCTATCGTGACACATCCCAGTTTGAAAACAGCTCTGCCGACTTCCGCACAAGAATGCCGCAGTTCACAAAGGAAGGTGTAGAAGAAAATACAGATCTTCTCAACCTCATCGAAACGACGGCAAGAAACAAAAATGCTACACCGGCACAGATTTCCCTTGCCTGGATGATGAACAAAAAGCCATATATTGTTCCGATTCCAGGTTCCCGCAAAGAAAGCCGCATCAAAGAAAACTTTGATGCCTCTGTGATTGAACTGACATCAGAAGAATTACAGGCACTCGACAATGCATTGGATAACATGCATATGTCAGAAGTCTTTGGCGGACATCATTCCAACTGATATTACAGGCAGGTTTTTCCTGCCTTTTTCTGTTAGGGAAAATCAATTAACACGCCTGCGGCTGTCTAAAGCAAAAATCCCGCGGCACAAAGCTCTTCTATCAACTTTTCAAGCCTGTGTTACAATAAGAAGCAATACGAAAAGGAAGTGATTATCGTGAAAACAAAATCTGAAAAGAAGACGGATCTTGGCAATGATCCGGTTGGGAAGCTTCTTTTCAAACTTGCAGTACCTGCAATTACTGCCCAGATTGTCAATGTTCTCTACAATCTGGTTGATCGTATGTACATCGGTCATATTCCAGAAATCGGTGCTACTGCCTTGACAGGTGTTGGCGTAGCCTTCCCTTTGATCATGGTCGTCAGTGCATTTGCGGCATTAATGGCTATGGGTGGTGCGACAAAAGCAGCCATCATGCTTGGCAGAAAAGACCATGAAACTGCTGAAAAGATTCTAGGCAACTGCACAACCGGTACATTTGTTGCCGGCATTGCTCTGACTATCATCTTGTTATTGTTTGGGGAAGACCTTCTGATGATGTTTGGCGCAAGTGAAAACACCATCGGTTATGCTTGGAGTTACTTGCAAATCTATGCTCTTGGCACATTATTTGTGGAAATTGCCCTCGGTCTCAATTATTTTATCTCATCCCAGGGCTTTGCCAACATCAGTATGATGAGTGTTGTCATCGGTGCAATTATCAATATTGTCCTCGACCCTATACTCATCTTCATCTTTCATATGGGCGTACAGGGAGCCGCCCTTGCGACCATCCTGTCCCAGGCAGTATCCGCTATATGGGTAATGGCTTTCCTGCTTGGCAAAAAGACAAATCTCAAGATCAGAAAAAAGTATCTGAAAATTGAACCAGCACTCTTTGCCTCATGCCTGGCACTGGGTATGTCGCCATTCATCATGCAGGCAACTGAAAGTGCCATCTCAGTATGCTTCAATTCTTCATTGCTCAAATATGGCGGAGACCTTGCGGTTGGCGCAATGACCATCCTATCCTCGGTCATGCAGTTTTCCATGTTGCCATTACAGGGCTTGACACAGGGTTCACAGCCAATTGTTTCCTTCAACTATGGAGCCGGCAATATCGACCGTGTCAAGAAAGCATTCTTCCTGCTATTAAAACTCTCTATAGCCTACTCATGTCTCTTATGGGCAATTGCGATGTTTGCTCCACAGCTGTTTATCTCTATCTTTACAAGCGATGCAGCATTGAGCGACTATACAGAATGGGCAATCCGCATCTACATGGCAATGTCTTTGATCTTCGGTATCCAAATTGCCTGCCAGCAAACCTTTATCGCTCTTGGAAATGCAAAGATATCCCTGTTCCTTGCTGTACTGAGAAAAATCATCCTGCTCATCCCACTGATCTTCATCCTTCCAGTTTTCTTCCAGGATAAGGTATTTGCCGTATTCCTTGCTGAACCGGTAGCGGATACCATTGCCGTACTATCCACCGCAACTATGTTCACCATAGAATTCAGAAGAATACTCAAGCAGTATAATAATGGCATTCCGTCAAACAATTGACACCAACCTATTTCTCAAGGGATTATGCACAACCGCATAATCCCTTTTTCTGTTTCAAAAACCTGTTCACAAATGCAATTGCCGGAAATGAGACTTTCTGAAATCAAGGAACTGAAAAATGTATAACGTTAACGAAAGGTACTGTAACAATGTCAATGATCATCTCATCCAAAGATCACAAACGGAACTGGAAATATATCCGGTATTCTGTTATCTATCTGCGGTTGATCTTTGATTGAATTACTCTCAAAAACTGTCAGAAAAGAATCATACAGATGACGAAAAAGGTATATGAAAGTCACAAAGTGATGACTTTCGGATATTATCTGAAAAAAAGATTCCCGTAACAGGAATCTTCTATAGTGAACCTCCCACGACTAAAGTCGCGGGCTTCC
>CAJKOS010000135.1 GCA_905201565.1 uncultured Erysipelotrichaceae bacterium | reverse complement strand
CAGAAACTGATGTTACTACAGGTGGAACAGCAACCACTCCCCGCTACAAAACGTATGTTATGCCGGATGGCACAGAGGGCAAGCTGAGCCAGTTTGCCAGCAAGCCAAAGGGCGCAAAGTATGCGGTTCTGGATGGTTACAAATATCCTAACCATGAAGCAATTGATTTCTATCATCACTATAAAGAGGACATTGCCCTGTTTGCTGAGATGGGTTTCAAGATGTTCCGTATGTCAATTGCCTGGTCGAGAATTTATCCAAAGGGTATTGAGGATAAGCCAAACCAGGAAGGTCTTGATTTCTACCGCTCTGTGTTCGAAGAGCTGAGGAAGTACAATATCGAACCTCTTGTTACAATCTGGCACTTCGATACACCTCTCTATATTGAAGAGGAGATGGGCGACTGGGCTAACCGTGATGTCATTGCTTTGTTTGACAAATATGCAAAGACAATTCTTACAGAATATAAGGGTCTTGTGCATTACTGGCTGACATTCAATGAAATCAATAACACTGTCAATTTCTTTGACAGCATGGAAGATTCCAAGACTGATGCCGGCTGGCAGAATGTTTACCAGCATCTGCACAATCAGTTTGTGGCTAGTGCACATACTGTCAAGATGGCCCATGAAATCGATCCGGAGAACAAGGTTGGCTGCATGATCTGCGGCACATTGTCCTATGCTTTGACATGTGATCCAAAAGATGTCTTTGCCAAGGATGAAAAGTGGCAGAGTGGTGTATTATACTGCAGTGACGTACAATGCCGCGGCTACTATCCATACTATGCACAGAAGATGTGGGATGCGCATCATGTCAAGCTGGATATTACCGAACAGGATCTTAAGGATCTCAAGGAAGGCTGTGTAGACTTCTATACATTCTCCTATTATTCTTCCAACTGTATTACAACCCATAAGGATACGGAAAAAGCTTCCGGTAATATGATCAATGGTGCTAAGAATCCATATCTGGAATACAGTGACTGGGGCTGGAGCTATGATCCGCTTGGACTCCGTATTTATCTGAACTATGTGTATGACAGATATGAGAAGCCGATGATGATTGTTGAAAATGGTCTTGGTGCATTGGATGTATTGAATGAAGATGGCACCGTCCATGATGACTACCGTATCGACTACCTGCGCAAGCATGTCAAGGCAATGAAGGATGCTATTGAAATTGACCATGTTGACCTGATTGGTTATACAACATGGGGCTGCATTGACCTTGTTTCTGCAGGAACTGGTGAAATGCGTAAGAGATATGGTTTCATCTATGTTGACATCGATGATGATCTCAAGGGCTCCGGCAAGAGATACCGCAAGGATTCCTTCTACTGGTATAAGAAGTGCATTGCCTCTGACGGAGACGATCTTGACTAAATCATAATTGAAATGGAGACAGAATTATCTGCCTCCATTTTTTATTGCTGTAGTTGTCCTGTCAGATTGCTTTTTTGCTGAGTTTTTCATAATCCATGACATAGAGACAGGAATAGATGACATTGAGGTAGTATTCCATCGCTGTCTGTGAGAAGAAGCTTGCAATGCGGTGGAACTTTTCTTCTTTGGCAGGCAGATATAATGTGATATCCGATATTTTGGCAAGTGGTGAATCTTTGCCGGCGGTAATACAGATGGTGAAAACACCATTTTGTTTCATCTTTTCCGCACAATCGATGGTCGCATAGGTTGTGCCGCTGTAGGAAAGCAATATGCCACAGTCTCCTCGATGCATATTCTCGGCAAGGTAGCCCTGTTCTCCATAAACCGTTGTAACAAGCATATTGAGACCTGCCCGCATCATGCGCGCCTGGAAGGTAAGTCCGGCAAGATAGGCATCACCTACACCGAATATGGCAACATGTGTCGCTTCTTTCATGATCGAACATGCTTTCCTGACATCAGAGACCGATAACAGTTTGCGAGCATCCCTGAGGCACTGCATTGTCAGCTTCTGCAGCTGGGCAGCGATTTCTCCTACGCTGTCATTAGGAGAAAATGGGAAGTTTGGATCAATTTCTGTGCTGTCATCTGCTGGTTCGCTGAGTTCCTGGGCATAGCGGATCTTGAATTCCTTGAAACCGGAGAGTCCCATGCGTGCACAAAGACGCATGATGGCACTTGTGGAAGTGTAGGTCTCCCGGGCAAGTTTCTGGATCGACATCTGTAAAATATCTTCACGATGTGTCGTAATATAGTTGGCAATGACTTTTTCAGTTGATGTAAAGCCAGTCTGTTCTGTGAGAATCATGTTGTATTTCATATTCTGATTGTACCATAAAAAGGAATAATATTCCGAAATAAATGGTAAAAAACATCATTATTCCGAAATAAATTGACTGGTTTCACCATGACGGTTGTTTTGCTCGTTTTTCCCTGCTATGGTGTGTACATACAACAGGAGGAAAGACTCATGAGTGAGAAAAAAGGAGTAAAAATTGTTACCATCGGTGGTGGTTCCAGCTACACACCAGAACTGATGAATGGTTTCATCAAGCGTTATGACAGACTGCCGATCAGAGAAATCTGGCTCGTTGACATCGAAGATGGAAAGGAAAAGCTTGAAATCGTCGGTGCACTTGCACAGAGAATGTGGGATGCTTCCCCATATGATGTCAAGGTTCATCTGACACTGGACAGAAGAGAAGCTCTCAAGGATGCGGACTTCGTTACAACACAGTTCCGTGTAGGTCTTCTCAATGCACGTATCAAGGATGAAAGAATTCCTCTTTCCCATGGTATGCTCGGCCAGGAAACAAATGGTGCTGGCGGTATGTTCAAGCTGCTGAGAACTGCACCGGTTATCCGCGATATCGTCAACGACATGAAGGAACTCTGCCCGAATGCATGGCTGATCAACTTCACAAACCCATCCGGTATGATTACTGAAACAGTCATCCGTCAGTGCGGTTGGAAGAAGTGCATCGGTCTTTGCAATGTTCCGGTTAACATCATGATGCAGGAACCTGAAATGCTCGGTGGCAAGGAAGGCGACTACAACTTCCAGTTTGCTGGTCTCAACCACTTCCACTTCCATAAGGTCTTTGATGCAAAGACAGGCGAAAATGTCACACATAAGGTTGCTTACAAGATGATGGAAGATGACAAGTCCAACATGCAGAACATCCAGAATGAAAAGTTCCTTCTCGATCATCTGCTCGCTATGGACTGCCTGCCATGCGGCTACCACAGATATTACTATCTGACAAATGAAATGATGAAGAAGGAGCTCGAAGAGTTCGACAAGCATGAGTGCCGTGCTGAAGCAGTCAAGAAGGTTGAATCTGAACTGTTTGAACTCTACAAGGATCCAAATCTCCATGAAATGCCTGAACTGCTCGGTAAGCGTGGTGGCAAGTACTACAGTGATGCGGCTTGCGAAACAATCGCTGCTATTTATGGCAACACTGGCAAGGTCATGGTTGTCTCCACAGAAAACAGAGGCGCTATGCCAGATCTTCCAGCTGATGCGATCGTAGAAGTTTCTGCACGTATTACAAGAAATGGTGCTGAACCTCTTGCCTTCGGTCATATGGAACCAGCAGTCCGTGGTATGGTACAGCTGATGAAGGCTATGGAAGAAACAATCATCGAGGCAGCTCTGACTGGTAACTACAACAAGGCTCTTGAAGCATTTGAAATCAACCCTCTTGTTACACATGGTCAGTGCGCACAGGATCTGCTTGATGAAATGCTCGTTGCTCATAAGAAGTATCTGCCACAGTTTGCAGATAAGATTGCTGAACTTGAGGCAAAGGGTGTTACCATCAAGGATGAAACAGCAAGAATGCTGACAGAGAAGGGTCTCTAAGTTTACTCAGTACCTCCGTTTCGTATTCTGTGATAGAATGCGGAATGGAGGTTTTTAATATGAAAATTGCAGTAACCTATGACAATGGTTCTGTCTTCCAGCATTTTGGAAAAACAGAATTCTTCAAGATGTATACGATTGAAAATGGTGCGGTAACAGGCAGTGCTGTGACAGATACCCACGGTGCTTCTCACCATGCCCTTGCGGATTTTTTGCATGAAGCAGATGTGGATGCGGTCATCTGTGGTGGACTTGGTCAGGGTATGTTCAATGCCCTTGCCCAGTATGGTATTTCCGTATTTGCCGGTGCAGAAGGCGATGCGGACAGTGCCGTGGAAGCTTTCCTTGATGGACAGCTTGGTGCTGCAAGTGCAGCGATGGGATGTTCCTGTCATGAAAATGGTGGACATCACCATTGCGCATAAGTGACATGGCACAATCTTCTACTCTGCTGTTTGCGCTGTTTACCCTGGTAACACTTTCTGCTTTCCTTTTGCTGTTATACAGATGGCATGCTATTCCAAAGTATAAACGCAGAAAGAAAGACCAGAAGAAACTGATGTCGGCAGGTACTCTTGCATTGCTTGGGTTTGTGTTGACACTGACTTCGGTCTTTGCGCCAGATGTTTTATTCCATGACCAGAGTCTTCCGTTCAACTATGAAGAATTGCCGGAATATGATGGGCAGCCATGGATTGTGGTGAATGATGATGAACCATACTTCCTGGATGAAGAAATGGAACCAGAATCCTATGTGCAATACAGTGCGCTGGATTTGTTTGGCAGGTGTGGTACAGCAGATGCCATACTTTCTACGGATACGTTGCCAACTGAAGAAAGGGAGTCTATCTCTGAGGTAAAGCCTACCGGATGGCAGTCTGTCCGTTATGATTTTGTGGATGGGGAAAGTCTTTATAACCGGTGCCATCTCATCGCTTTTTCTCTTTGCGGAGCAAATGCGGAAGAGAGAAATCTCATCACCGGTACAAGGTCCATGAATATCAACGGTATGCTTGACAATGAGATGGAAGTGCTCGAATACATCAGGGAAACCGGTAATCATGTCAGATATCGTGTCACACCGGTATTTGTCGGTGATGAGCTGGTTGCCAGGGGTGTTTTAATGGAGGCGTATTCCATTGAAGATGAAGGCGAAGGAATTTGCTGGTGCATCTATGCCTATAATGTAGAACCTGGCGTTGAGATTGATTATCGGGATGGTTCCAATCATGCTGTAGAATAAAAAAGATGTGCTTTTAAAGTGGTACCCATAAGGAGGACAGCACCTTGACAGTGCTGGCACCCCTGTGGTGCCACTTTTCTTTTGGTGCGATAAAGCAAAATGGCAAAGATTTT
>CAJKOS010000134.1 GCA_905201565.1 uncultured Erysipelotrichaceae bacterium | reverse complement strand
CCACCATGGCCAGTCGTGAGCTACATCATTACCCCAGAAGTCTACCCAAGCAGGAATATTCTTGTATTCAAATAGTTCCTTCATACGTGCGGAGTCTTCCTGCATCGGATGTTCCCAGGCACCTCTTCCGCAGCAGAGGATAATGTCCCTATGTCTGTACATTTCTACATATGGGTGGTCATATGGCATGCCGTTGATGTAATCAACTGGAGAGTTTGTATAGACGAGGTCATCCATATAATCCGGGAAGAAAAGTCTTGCATCATATGCTCCGGAAAGAGCAATGCATCCGGAGAAGATGTCTGGTCTTCTTAACATGAAGTTAAGGGCGTGGGTAGCCCCCATGGAACAGCCTGTAGTGAGAATGCCGTCCGCATATGTGCCGTTGTTGGCTGCGGCATTGATTTCAAAGATGCGCGGGCATAGTTCATCGCAAATGTAATGGAAATAAGCTTCCTGTTGTTCGATGCGCCACCTGTTGTCCCATGACTTGGAAGACCAGCTGTTGACATCGTTGGAGTCACAGCAGAAGAGCTGGATTCTGCCATCTTCAATATATGGAGCAGCACAGTCTACCATGCCATTATTTTCGTAGTCGAAGAATCTTCCATCCTGGGAAGGGAATACGAGCATTGGTTTTCCACCATGCCCATAGACTTTGAATTCCATGTCTCTGCCAAGGTTGGCGGAGTATTCCTTATAATATTCTGTTTTCATTTGCTCTTCTTTCCTTTCACCGGTTCGTTTTTGGCATAGACGAAGGAAGCGAATTCATTCATGCTCTTCTTGTCACGGAAACGGGCGATGAACATGTCATTGCCCATGGCTTTGCCAAGGATATCCGGCATGCGCTCATGCATACAGATGTTGGAACCATATCTTGCATAAATAGCCGCATCGCTGTTTTTGTAGTCCAGTCCATCACGTTTGCCGACATAGACACAGTAGTATGGACGGTGTGTTTCATAGATGCCGTGGTTGAACATTGCCATGTTTGCATAAATGCTGTAGACATTGATGTCATTAGCAAAGTTCATCATATCCGGTGTATAGCCTCCTGGTGGACGCATGTTGACTTCAAGGCCGACAAGACCACCTTTTTTGCCTAGACCTGGTTTGTCTTCGGAAAGGCGGAAGTATTCGGTATGGAAGAATCTGCCACGGATGTCAAATGCCTTGATGACAGCGCTGCCCATTTTGTCAAGGTCTTCTGGAATTTCCCGCTCCGACCAATACAGACATTCTTCAGCCTGGTTGACAAGGTCCATGATTGGCTCTGGGAAGGTGTGTGCTGTCTTGAAGATGATATTGCCATCCTGATCGGTGATGCCGTCAAAGGAAACGATATAACCAGGAACATATTCTTCCATGATGTACTGGGTTGGCAGGTTCTGCTTATAGAAATCCTTCAGTTCCTTATCGTTATTGATCTTCCATGTCGCATTAGCACCTACACCATCGTCTGGTTTGACGATGACCGGGAAACCGACTTCTTTGACAAACTTCTTTCCTTCTTCATAGGTAGAAGTCAGGTGATATCTTGCACATGGTACACCGGCTTTTTCATAATAGGCTTTCATGTTGGATTTGCGTCTATAGCGCATGACATCCTTTGTCTTGTCACCGGTGTTGATGTTGAAGTCTTCACGCAGCTGTGCATCCTGCTGCAACCAGAATTCATTATTGCTTTCAAGCCAGTCAATCTTGCCATGCTTGTGGGCAAACCATGCGACTGCCCTGTACATTTCATCATAATTCTGCATGGAACCAACCTGGTAGTATTCATCCATGGAGTCCTTCAATTCCTGTGACAGAGAATCATAAGGATCTTCGCCAATACATAGTGAAGTTCCGCCAATCTGCTTCCAGGCTTTTGGAAACTGGTAGTATGTCTTAGGGAAATTGGCAGAAATAAACACGAAATTATTCATAAATGTCTCCCCCTTATCGGATGAAAAAATTATACAACATGAGATGAAAGAAATTGTGAAAACTTTTATGAAAATGATACATAATCCGTATAAATAACATATAATTGAATGAAAGGGGATGAAAAAAATGAAGGATGAAAGGCTCTTGAAGGCAAGAGAGAGAATAGATGCAGTGGATAAAGAAATGATCCGGCTCTTTGAAGAGAGGTTTGAGGCAGTTAAAGATGTGATTGCCTGGAAGATGGATCATGGTGTTGCTGTGTTTGATGGAGGAAGGGAAGATGAAATCCGCAAGAAGAATGGTGAGTTGGTTGATCCAGAACTTTATCCTTATTATATAGCGTGGTTTAATGAGATGTTGAAGCAGTCAAAACTGTATCAGGAAAAGATTGTGAAAAAGAAACAGGATATGTCTGAGTGACATATCTTTTTATTGCATGTGTTTTTTGAATAATTATCTATAGAAACAAGGTATGCATAGTTTTGAGCGTATTTATTGCGAAAGTGTGATGCGCTCATTACAATAGGGAAACAGAAAGAGAGGAATGTATGGACGCAAGAGTTTGGGAAATTATTACAGAAGCTTTTGGCAAAGTGCTCATTGCCGGTATACAGGTAACCATTCCAATGACAATTTTGTCATTTGCCTTTGGTTTGTTGATTGCGGTGATTGTCGCACTGATCCAGTATGGCAAAGTACCCGTATTGAAGGAGATTTGTCGTTTCTATATCTGGCTGATTCGTGGTACACCACTTCTTGTTCAGCTCTACATCATCTTCTATGGACTTCCTGCTCTTGGGTTCAGGGTTGATCCGTTCTGGACAGCAGTTGTTGCCTTTTCCTTTTGTGAAGGTGCGTATATGTCTGAAACATTGCGTGGTTCATTGGAAGCTGTGCCAAATGGACAGACAGAAGCTGGATATTGCATAGGCATGAACTTTGTGCAGATCATGTGGCATATCGTATTGCCACAGGCATTCCGCACAGCCTTCCCGGCATTGGGCAACTCCCTGATTTCTCTTGTCAAGGATACATCTCTTGCGGCTAATATCACGGTTGTAGAGATGCTGATGACGACACAGAGAATTGCCGGCACAACTTATGTGTTTTTGCCGTTATATATTACGGTCGCAATTGTATATCTCATTTTCTGCACGGTGATTACATTCCTGCAGAAGCGGATTGAAAAGCGCCTGAACCGCTATCAGGCAAAGGAGATCTGGTAATGTCAGTATTGAAAATAGAAGGAATCGAAAAATCATTTGGTGACCTCAAGGTGTTGGATGGCATCAGCCTGAATGTAGAAAAAGGTGATGTGGTTGCTATCCTTGGTCCATCTGGTTCTGGTAAGACTACATTTCTCAGATGTATCAACTTCCTTGAACATGCGGACAAGGGAACGATGACATTTGATGGAAAGACATATGATCTTTCAAAGATTACCAAAAAAGAAATTGCGGCTATCCGCCTGAGAACTGGTTTTGTATTCCAGAACTACAACCTCTTTGCCAATAAGACAGCCCTAGAAAATGTTACACAGGGTCTGATTACAGGGCGCAAAGTACCAAAGAAGGAAGCAGAAGAAAGAGGTATGGAACTGCTTGGCAAGGTTGGTCTTGCGGATCGTGCTTCTTATTATCCTGCACAGTTATCTGGTGGGCAGCAGCAGCGTGTTGCTATTGCCCGTGCCCTGGCACCAGACCCGGAGATTATCTACTTTGATGAACCTACATCTGCCCTTGATCCAGAGCTTATCGGTGAAGTGTTGAATGTTATGAAAGATCTTGCGGAAGAGGGAAGAACGATGATTGTCGTCACCCATGAAATGGAATTTGCCCGCAATGTATCGAATCATACAATTCTCATGGAAAAGGGAGTTATTGTCGAAGAAGGAGAATCAAAAGCATTCTTCGACCATCCACAGCTACAGCGCACGAAGGACTTCCTTCGTCTGGAAAATAGAAAATTGGAGGACTAACACATGAACAGACTATTCAAAACAGCACTTGCAGCTTCTATGCTCGCAACACTTGCCGGATGCTCATCTTCTGGCAGTGATACATCTCTTTCCAGTGTTCAGGATGCTGGAAAACTGCGCATTGGTCTTGAAGGCACATGGCAGCCATTCTCTTACCATGATGAAGATGACAACCTTGTCGGTTATGATGTGGAAGTTGCGCAGGGTATTGCGGAAAGACTTGGTGTCGAAGCAGTGATTTCCGAAGGACCATGGGAAGGACTTCTTACAGGTCTCAGCACAGGTGTTTATGACATTGTTGTCAATGGTGTAGACATTACAGAAGAAAGAGAACAGTCCTTTGACTTCAGTGAACCATATGCCTATGACCACATTGACCTTGTGACAAGAGTTGGTGATGACTCTATTACATCTTTCGATGACCTTGAAGGGAGAACATCTGCCAATTCCACAGGTTCTACCTATGCTGAAATTGGTGAAGAATATGGTGCTACAGTTTCCAATGTACCAACCCTTGCCCAGACAATGGAACTTGTTCTCAATGGTACAGTAGACGCAACCATCAATGCGGACACTTCCATCCAGGACTACCTCAATGTCACAGGTGAAACTGGTCTTCAGGTAGTAGCACAGCTTGATGAAGTCACACGCTATGCTATTCCTATGAAAAAGGGAAGTGATGCACTCCGTGAAGCAGTCAATGGTGCACTGCAGGAAATGAGAGATGATGGAACACTTGCAGAACTTTCTGAAAAGTACTTTGGAATTGATATCACAAACGAATAACAACCAGTAAGGAGTATGATAGTTGTCATACTCTTTTTCTGTACAGAAAACAGGAACCAGTCACATCCGGTTCCTGATAAAGATTAATTATTCGTCTTTTTGACAGTCACATACTTCTGGTTACGGCTATGTGGTTTATCCGGGATAGTCATTTGAAGCTGCCCGCTTTGTAGTAAAGGGGAGAGGTGTTTTTTGAAGAAATAATATGTATGTTCATAACCACAATATTTCATGATTTCTTCCCTTGATCGAGGCTCTTTGCAATATTCTAAAATTGCAATAATACTGGTTACTTGAGGAGTGACTTTGTCACTAACTTTGTCACTGACATGGTCGTTAACTTTGTCACTGACATGGTTGGTGATATTATGTTTGACTTCTTTTTCATTGCTAAAAGTCGATGTTGCCACATATCTTTGGTTGCGACTTTTCGGCATGTCTGGAATTGTCATGCGAAGCTGACCACTTTGCAGTAAAGGGGAGAGGTGTTTTTTGAAAAAATAATATGTATGTTTATCTAAAACCCCAGCAGAATACTCCCACCT
>CAJKOS010000133.1 GCA_905201565.1 uncultured Erysipelotrichaceae bacterium | reverse complement strand
GCATTCATCTCACCACCTGTAGAGGTGGGAGTATTCTGCTGGGGTTTTAGATAAAAAAAAGAGCAGGTGACGGGAATCGAACCCGCGTATCAACCTTGGGAAGGTCGCATTCTACCATTGAATTACACCTGCATTGCCAGTTCATTATAACAGTTTTCACCATTTTTGTTAGAATTATTTCATGCATGAAATCAGGCGTAGTGACGCTCTTGCCCTTGCGTCATGGTATGAAAACAACAAACGGGCACTTCCATGGCGGGATACTGGTGATCCCTATGATGTATGGCTTTCCGAAATCATGTTACAGCAGACACGCATTGAAGCAGTGAGGGAAAAGTTCATCCTCTTCAAGAAAGAATTACCGACAATTGAAACTCTTGCGTCATGTCCTGAAGACAGATTGATGCGGCTATGGGAAGGACTTGGCTACTACAACCGTGCCCGCAACCTGCAAAAATGCGCAAAGGTTCTCATGGAACAATATGATGGACACCTACCAGAAAACTATGAAACCTTGCTTTCCCTTCCTGGCATTGGTTCCTATACTGCCGGGGCAATTGCTTCCATCGCCTTTCATATTGCTGTAGCTGCAGTGGATGGTAATGTGTTGCGGGTATTAGCAAGATATACCAAAGATACCCGTGATGTCCGTAACCCACAAGTCAAAAAGGAAACAGAAGAACTGATACAAAACCTGTTCCATGATGAAGAGGTCAGAAAGCAGGCACACCTCTTCAACCAGGGACTCATGGAACTTGGCGAAACCATCTGCCTTCCCAAGGGCAACATCCAATGTGATAACTGCCCATGGCATTCATCATGTGCAGCACACAGGGAAAATCTCACAGATTCCATTCCTTACCGCAGTGCATTAAAGCAAAGAAAGATCATACAAAGGACGCTATTGATCATCCGGGATGGTCATCGTTTCATCCTGCATAAAAGACCAGCAACAGGACTGCTTGCAGGACTGTATGAATTCATCGGAATTGATACAGACCTGTCCATAGACAAAGCCATACAGGAAACAGAGGAACTCGGTTTTCATGCTTTGCATGTCAAAGAACTGCCTGCTTCCAGGCATATCTTCACCCATCTTGAATGGCATATGAAGGCATATGAAATACAGTGTGAAGAAATAGAAACACTGCCAGGAACTGATTATATTGCCAAAGAGAAAAAGGAACTTGCCCATACGGCAGTCCCTTCCGCATTTAAAACATATCTTGACTGGTATAACCTGCGCGATTAGCTTTGTCCAGCAAAGCGGACAACAGAAACAATTTGTTTTTCGCTTCTCGAATGGGTAGACTGTGGCACAAATCCCCGGTTATTGCGTTTCTTTGGATAAGAAGCTGCTTTCTGTGGCTTCTTTTTTCTTTCCTGCCTTTTTGAAGCTGTCTGTTTCTTTGGCGCACTTTTCTTTTTCTTCTGCACAGCCTTCTCCTTCTTCATAGCTGCCAGGTCTTTCAGAGTACCACCAATTCTTCTTCCATCTTCATATGTCCATGCACTGGTGTTATCACCACCCCTGTGCATCAGAAACTGGGCTGCTTCATTGAGACTATTGAAGAACACCGGGGCATCAAAAGATGCTTCACCACTGGCATGTTCATGAAGAATACCCCTTCCGGAAAGGTCATTGTACAAGATGCGCATCTTCTTCATTTCCCTTTGTCCATATACCTTGAATGATGTGCCCGCAAGTACCTCAATGCGCTGTGGTCCATGGAAGATTGCACGGGCATCTGCTGTTGGCGAAGAAAGCACAAGGATATCATCCCTGACCACTGCACTTTGTACATTGCCCTTCACATATGGATAAAGGCGTATAATTCTGTCTGCCAGCACATCACACCGCTTTAAGATCGCTTCTTTATTCCACACCTTGCGTTTGAGAATGTCAGTATTCATCCGGATATGCAATGTTTTGGATAAAACCTTCTTCTTGAAGGCAAAGTCCTCATTGCCCATCCTTGTATTGTCATATGTGGAACATAATGTCAGATTGCCAATCAGGTTTGTAAGCAAAACATACTCATCCGCATTGGCAGCACCAGAATGTTTCTGCCACCAGGTATTGGGATGCTGGGGCATGATATGTTCAATGTTGAGATCCCCCGTATCCACCTTTGCGGTAGCACCATCATGTTCAATTCTCTCTAATACCGGTCTGATGACCATGAGTGAATATGCATTGACCTCTTTCAGTGACGCTTTCAGCTGTTCATCTGTAGGCATGGCATTTGCCTTGCCACGGTTATATTCGACAAGGCTCATCACCGTGAGGGAATAGACATCCTGATGGGTTTTCTTCATCGTATTCAATACAGTCCGCAACAAACTTGGAAAGTATCTTGCCAATGATCCATTGTCCATACCGCACAATGCTCTTCTGACAAGATAGCTGTCCACAAGGCGCACCACCGCCGCAAAGGATTCTGCTCTGATTTCCCTGTCCAGATACATCCGCCCCATTTCCAACAGGAATGGTGCAGGAATGCGGGATGCTGTCAGCCGGAATGAAGAAAGAGCCTTCTCCACCTGTTCATCAGGTGCACCACCTTCATAAATCATATGCATCACCAGGGCATGCCGGTTGATTTCCTGCAATTTTGTCTCCGTATTCCCTCCCTGATGAAGCCAGAACGATTTGAAATCTTCATAGATGTCTTTGCGGCTCGAAAGAGAATAGGTCTTTGCGGCAAGATAATACCGGAAGAATTCTTCCAGTCTCTGTGGCTGACCTGTCTTTTCTTCCAACGGTTTCCAATACATCCTGTACAACCTGTCCTGCACAGCTTCCTCAAAATTCATTAGCACAAAGTTGCGGATGAGATCAGAAGCAGTTAATGGTGCACCAGTCGCATTGATCGATTCATAAATCTGCTGCACATTGTCTTTCTGATCAAGAGGAAAGGCAAGGATGTCCACCCTTGTCAATATATTGAGAATTTCATGGGGACGATAGTGCTTCAACAATTCTTCAAGCCTTGAAAGAATATAGACATAATTCCGGTAGACATTTGTTTCACTATCTTTGAAAGCTATGCCACCTTCATTGCCATACACAAGTGAGGCAAACACATCATCCTGGGCAACCGATGGCTTGATGCGCACCATATCCCGGTTTTCATTAAAAATAAAATCGTTATCAATCTTCTCTGCTGTCTTCCTGTCTCCTTTGACAAGTGCTGCCTTGCGCAAGGCAAGCAGAAAGATGAAAGCAGTTGTCAATCGTTGCTGGCCATCGACGACCATCAGCTGTGTTTCATTCCATACATAAATCAGAATACCGAGGAAATGAGACGCTGATGTATGTAACAGATGTTCTACATCATCCATGAACTGTCTGGTTTCCTTCTGTGGATTCCAGGAATAATTCCGCTGATATACCGGAATGACAAATTGTGATCCTCTGTTTAAACGAATAAAATCAGACAGAGAATATCTGGCTGGTTGTTTTAACATTGTATACTCCTTTGAAGTGTCACCCTTGACACTATATATCTGTCAGATGAGCCACCCCATGATCATACAGGCAAAATGGAAGAAAAATAATCTGGCTCACAACAGTGATTATTATACACCACCGAGATCGAATTCTTGTAAAAAATATGTTGCCACTGTGTGATGGCTATGGTATTATCTTATGGCACACAAACGTGGCATGTTGGTGAAGCGGCTTAACACACCGCCCTTTCACGGCGGCACTCACGGGTTCGAATCCCGTACATGTCACCATATCTCCAGCAGGTAGAAATACCTGCTTTTTTCATATTCTTAACATAAATCTGACCTTTCTTTTCTACAATATCTGTAGAGAAAGAGAAGCTATGAAACACAAAACAGATGATTTTTCACACACTATATCCAATGTCCTCAAATATGCCATCATCATAACCTTTATCTTCTATGTCTTCAGCTGCCTGGCCATATGGATTGCGCTGTCCATACACGGGTATGGACATGCATTTTCCGAAGTCCATGACCAATTCTCCTGGCGGATTGTCACCATAGCCACCTGTATCACAGCCCTCATCCTCATTATCCAATATTTCTTACAGCCACACAAAAGACTTCGCACCATCATACTTTGTTCTATAGGTGGCATCCCCTGCATCATCCTGGCATTCTTCTTTGGCAAGGACATCATCACCGATATCCCCTATATCACCAACCCAAAGACAACCTTCTTCAACCATCTGTCCTTCCGTCTCGACTATTCTGATGAATCTGGACCATCGCATACAATGGAAGGCTATACCATTGAAGGTGGCCACAAAACACTCTATCTTGATGAAGAAACATATGAAACCGGACACACATACAACCAAAGCAATGAAGATGCCATGGCAAGGGTTGTGTACCTTCCTTCATGCAATGCCATCTATGACATTTCCTTCGTCGATTCTATCGGAGAAGAACTGAACACACTCTTCCCTGCCTCCACTGATCTTCCCGCTACATGGGAAAGCTTCAGCGTAGAACTCAACAATACGGTTTATTCCCTGCCTTTGCCCCTCAGGGACTTCCTTGATAATGGCTGGACATATGAGGGTAATGATGATGCGTCTATACCTTCCAACACATCCCACAACATAAAACTCACCAATGCGAAAGACTTTGCCATTTCCGCAACTGCATGCAACAACACAACAGAAACCATCCCTCTTGAAGAAGGCATTGTGACAGAACTCTCCATCACCATTGACCACCTGGATTTTGATGCAACCCAGTGCAGGCTGCCTGGTGGTTTCATCTTGAACTGGTCCACTGCTTCTGAAGTACTCGATGTCTATGAAGGCGCTGACAGATCCTATTCCGAAATCCTTCGCTTCTCACAAGGAGAAGACAAAGAATTCATCCTCTACGTCCATGATGGCCTTGTCAACCGTGTGACCATACGCAATCACCCAGATGAAAAGGATAACGCCCATGCATAGACAAAAACGGATACGGACATCTGTAAGTATCTCACTTGCCATCGTCTTAATACTCTCTGCAGGTCTTTTCATCGCTTTGAATTGCACAGGACATAATACTGTAACATCCACTTTGTTTCATGCACTTTCTCCATATCTTTTCCTCACATTTCTCTTTCTTTCCTGCCTGTTATGGAGTATCCTCACCATTCTTTCAAGTGACAAAACTGTCAAAGCATCACTTTGTGCCATGATTCTTGGTGCCATCAGCCTCACAGGCATCTTCCTTTTTGATTACAACCTTTTCCTGGATATCCCTCAGCTCA
>CAJKOS010000132.1 GCA_905201565.1 uncultured Erysipelotrichaceae bacterium | reverse complement strand
CTCAAAGAGATCCGTAAAAGCATGAACTGATTGTTCATGATAGGGGAAGTGCATGTTTTGCATATTCCCTGATTATAATTTGAATGGTGAGGTGACATATGCATATAACAGATTCAGATACATTGATAAAATATTTTGAACAGTATGTGCCAATATATGAAAAAGCAGCCTATGAGAAAGGTGTGAAACAAGGAAGGGCACTGGCTAAGTTAATATATAATTCACAAGGTATGACACAAGAGCAGAAGCAGCAAGCTTTTGAAATGGCTGACAGGATGTGGAAACGGGGGTATTCAACTGTTGACGTTGTTATAGCCTTGAATCTTTCCGTTGAAGAATACAATAGAGAAATAGAAAAATAGTGGATGGTCAGGGAAGTGGGATTCTATATCAGCGATGATCATCATTTCCATCAGGATGTGATAAAAGGACGATAGTGTGATGTGCTATCGTCCTTGTGTTTTATATTGTGATTGAATTGGTGTCAGGAGACAAGATCATTGACCCATACGCGTTTATGGACAAGGAATAGTCCAAGTATGACTTTGTAGAGGTCAATCAGATGTAAAACGATATACATGGCGATGATGTTCATGCCTGTGAAATGGGCAAGTACAAAGGCGATCGGGAAGGATACCGCAATGGTGCCAACCGAATCAAACAGGAAGGTGATGACAGTTTTTCCACCACAGCGCATGGTGAAGTAACCGGAGTTATAGAGGGCAGATATCCAAAGGGTAAGACCATAGACACGTAACATACCTGCCGCATCATTTCGAACTGCCTGCGTTGTGTTATAGAGCATTGGAAAGACAGGGGCGCTCAGGAAGAGGATAAGACCTAAAACGATACTGACCAGGAAACTGAAGACGATAAGTCTTCTGTCTGTCCCTACGGCTTCTTCCGTCTTTCCTGCACCCAGCAGTTGTCCTACCATGATGGAAATACAGTCACCGATGGCAATGTTGAAGACAAAGAACAGGTTTTCAATCGTTGTTGTGATGTTGTAGGAAGCTACTGCATCGATGCCTCTTACAGAATAGCACTGGGCTATTGCTGCAACACCTGCTGACCAAAGGATTTCATTGGCAACCAGTGGCATACCCTTGACGATAATATCTTTGGCAAGACTTCCGGGAATTTTGAAATTCTGCATGACATTGCGGAAGAAGGGAAACATGTCCATGTTCATCTTTGCACCAATCAGGATGACACCAAGTTCCGCAAAGCGGGAGATGACGGTCGCAATGGCAGCACCGGTTGCGCCAAGGGCAGGAAAGCCAAACAGACCGAAGATGAGGATGGAGTTTCCACAGAAGTTGACCGCAACAGCAATGATGCTGGCAATCATCGGAATCCTGGTTTCACCAGCTTCTCTCATTGAGGAAGAAATACACTGTGAGAGGGCAAATGCCGGAAAGCCTATGATCATGATATTGATGTAGCTCAATGCATATTGCATTGTTGCATGGATGTTTTCTTGTGTATTTGTGGCAGGGTTAAGAAACAGGGAGACGAGGTTTTGTCCAAAGAAGAATAGACCTGCCATAAACACAATAGCGATTAATCCTTCGGTTACCAGTTTGAATCTGAGGCAGTTTCGTACGCCCTGGTTATCTTCCTTTCCAAAAAACTGGGCACCGAAGATACTCGCTGCCGCAACAGATCCGAATACGGCAAGGTTGAAGATGTTGATGAGCTGGTTGGAAATGGACACGGCACTCATCGGAAGGGTACCGGTCTGTCCGACCATGATGTTGTCCAGCATGTTGACAAAGCTTGTGATGATCTGCTGGATGATCAATGGCACTGCAATATAAAGGACTTTGTTATAAAAGTCCCTTGTGCCAATCCACTTGTAAATCCAATCTTTTCTTTTCTGCATACCTGCGCATTATACCATGAAGGATGGTATCATACTGCCTTTTTCCGACGATATTGCAAAGGTGTCATACCCGTTCTCTTTCGGAATGAACTGCCAAAGAGGCTGTCTTCATGGAATCCGCACTGCATGGCAATGTCATGAATGGAAAGTGTTGTTGTTACTAACAGATGGCAGGCATGTTCAAGGCGTGTTTCAAGAAGATACTGGTATGGTGTAGTAGAAAGCACAGCTTTGAAACAGCGGTTGGCTTCGGTTTTACTGATGCCTGCACTATCAGCTATCTCAGAAAGAGAAATGTCATCACCGAAATGTTCCGCAATGCATTTCATCATTGTTTCTGTTCTTTGTTCCGTTATCGTTCTTGCATGTGTTGCAGGTTGTTCAGTTCTTGTGATCAAAATGCTCATGATCGATAGCAGCAATGCACTCATGCGAAGGCTGTTTGTTTCCTCTATGGCTTCCTGGATCATATGCATACAGGAACTCTGTCATGCAGTATCACGACTCAGGCAAATTGTTGGAAGATGTCCATCTGTTGTGAATTTTTCCAGCTGCAGGCGTACATCAGGAATGGTGGTAAATAATGCTTCTATGGGAAAAAGAAGAGATGTGTATTGTGCATCATTTGTCGAAACGATGCAATGTGGTGTGTCGCGGTTGATGAACAATACCTGGTTTTCTGCAATGATTTCTCTATTGCCCATTGTTTCTACAATGAGCTTGCCACGAGTGACAATGGAAAACTGCACTTCCTTGTGCCAGTGCATAACATGAAAAGATGGGTTTTGGGGAAAAGAGATATTGCTTTTGACGTGATAGATGCGCCAAGGAAAGTTTTCTGATGTCATATAGATAACCTCTTGGTCATATTTTACTATTTTCTGGTTAGTTATATACAGAAAATGATTATAAAGCGGAATAAATTGATAGTGTGACAAGGAGGTATCCATGATATGTCAAATCTCTTCACATCTTTCAATGCAGTTCTTCCGTATCTGTTGTATTTGTGCCTTGGTCACTTTGCCCATCGCTTCCACCTCATGGACGACCAGTTTTCCAAACAGCTCAATACTTTGATTTTCCGGCTGTTCTATCCGGTCACAATGTTTGTTAATACGTATACGATTTCTTTTGACAGCACTGTTCATCCATCGTTTCTGTTGTTTGTGACATTCCTGCTGGTCGGGGTTATTGCTTTGTCGATGTTCATGGTTCCCCACTTCATTATAGATAACAGAAGGAAGGGCGCTGTTGTGCATTGTCCCTATCGCAGCAATATTGTCCTGTTTGCCATGGGACTTACCGAAGCGCTGTATGGCAAAGAAGCTCTTGCGGCTGCATCCCTGATTGTGGCGGTATTTGTGCCATTGTACAATGTTGCAGCGGTGATGATTCTGGAATATTATCGTGGTGGGAAGGCAGATCTATCCATCTTGCTATCAATTTTGAAAAATCTAATGTTAATTGGTGCTGTGTCAGGAATTCTCTTTTCATTACTGTTGGTGGAAATGCCTGCTTCAATTGCGGATATTCTTTCAGATCTTTCCGGTGTAACAACCCCGCTTGCCATGATGGTGCTTGGTGCAACATTGTCGTTTTCTGCATTGAACGATGATAGAAAATGCATTGTTTGTACCATTGTTGTCAAAATGATTCTCATTCCATTGTGTGCACTGCTGGTTTCTTTTGCTTTATCGTTCAGTTCTCTTGAAGTCTTCCTGTCTTTTATTGTCTTTGCGACACCCGTTGCAGCAAATGCCTATACGATGAGTGAGAATATGGAAGCGGATGGTGCACTTGCTGGAGAAATCGTGGCAACAAGTATGGTGGTATCCCTTGTGACATTGTTTGCCTGGATTGTTATTTTGCAGAATATCGGGATAATATAAGCATATGATCTTTCTATATGGTGATAAAGAAAAAGACTACCTCAAGGCAAAGGACAGTAAACTTGGTGAAGTGATCGATGCCATCGGTATGGTGGAAAGAGAAGTGGATGATGATGTGTTCTCAGCTGTCATCCATCACATTGCTGGTCAGCAGATATCGACCCGTGCCCAGGCAACAATCTGGAAGCGGATTTGTGATCTGCTTGGAACGGTCAATGCGGATACGGTACTCGCTGCTGGCATGGATGCCTTGCAATCCACGGGTATTTCCTTTCGCAAAGCAGCCTATATGCTTGATTTTGCAGAGAAGGTGAAGACTGGTGCGTTTGACATAGAAGCGGTAAAGAAGATGAGCGATGCGGAAGCGATAGAAGCGTTATCTTCCCTAAAGGGCATAGGTGTATGGACAGCGGAGATGATATTGTTGTTTTCCTTACAGCGCCCTGATATATTCAGCTATGATGATCTTGCCATACAAAGGGGATTGCGCATGGTTTACCACCATCGCAAAATTGACCGCAAATTGTTTGAAAAGTACAGAAGGCGCTATAGTCCCTATGGGTCTGTTGCCTCATTGTACCTTTGGGCGGTGGCAGGTGGTGCAATGCCTGGCATGAAGGATTATGCGGTGAAAAAGAAAAATGAGGTAAAGAAATGAAAATTGTTGAAGTAGATAAGCGAACAGATGAACTGGTAGAACAGCTTCTTGTGGTATGGGAGAGTGCTGTGCAGGCAACACATCTGTTTCTATCGGATGAAGAGATCGTAAAGATAAAGGAATATGTACCAGAGGCTTTGCGGGGCATTGCCCATCTTGTGATTGCTAAGAAAGAAGATGGTACTCCAACTGCCTTTATGGGTATACAGGAAACATCTCTGGAAATGCTGTTTATTGAGGATGCAAAATGAGGGAAGGGCCTTGGCAGACAATTGATGACATATGGTATAGAGAACTATGGTATTGATCAGCTTACGGTCAATGAACAAAATCCAAAGGCAAAGGGTTTCTATAAACATATGGGATTCCATGTGTTCAAACGCACCGACCTTGATGAACAGGGTAATCAATATCCATTGCTCTATATGAGGCGCTGAAGTTATGCAGTATATTTCATATTATGATTCACCGCTTGGCAGGATTCTGCTGTCATGCGACACTGTTGGGCTGACTGGTGCCTGGTTTGAGGGGCAGAAGTATTTTGCAAGAACGTTGCAGGGTGAAAAAACCGTTACAGAAGAGACAGAAGTGCTCTTAGAGACAAAGCGGTGGCTGGACGCATACTTTTCTGGAAAGAAAACTGGTGTACATGTACCATTGCATCCAAAAGGCACACCATTTCAAAATGATGTATGGAAGATCCTCTGCACGATTCCCTATGGCAGGGTGATGACCTATAAGGAAATTGCGGAAGGTGTCGCAAAACAAAGAGGCATTGCCCGCATGTCCTGTCAGGCGGTTGGTGGTGCTGTCGGTCATAATCCAATATCGATTCTCATACCGTGTCATCGGG
>CAJKOS010000131.1 GCA_905201565.1 uncultured Erysipelotrichaceae bacterium | reverse complement strand
TTATGTAGGCAGGAAAACCAGAAACACCTCACCATGAACAAAGGATTTGTCAAAACATACAAAAAAGACGATGCATTGCATCGCCTTCAAATGGTCTTACTTGACTTCGATGATCTTCATCATATTTGCAGAACCTTCACCTGTCGGATAGCCTGCAGAAATAATGATGAGCTGACCCTTCTTGACACCATATCCCTTGGCAAACAGAGAAGCGAGTTCGTCATCGTTTGTCATCTGGTTCTGAACATCAGAGAAGAGCGGAACGACACCCCAGTAAGACAGAAGTTTATGCTGTGTGTCCTTTGTGAATGTAACCGCAAGAATCGGTACATTTGGTCTGAACTTGGAAATACGGCGAGCTGTTGTACCACCCTGTGTGAAAACAACGATTGCTCCAATATTATCAAGTGTAAGAGTAGCATCAGAGATAGCGATGGAAACAGCATCCTGAACTGTCTTGTTGGAAGAAGTCTTGAGCCATTCCAGTCTTTCTCTGTAGTTGATGATCTTTTCTGCTTCTTCAGCAATTTCAGACATTGTCTCACATGCCTCAACTGGATAATCACCAGCTGCGGATTCAGCACTGAGCATAACACCATCAGAACCATCGAGGACTGCATTGCATACGTCACTTGCTTCTGCACGTGTGCATCTTGGGTTGTGAGTCATGGAATCGAGCATGTGTGTAGCAGTGAATGCCGGCTTACCGATGATGTTAGCCTGACGGATGATGTGCTTCTGGTAAACAGGCACAAGCATTGTCGGGATTTCTACACCGAGGTCACCACGGGCAACCATGACACCGTCAGCTGCTTCAAGAATGCTGTCGACATTGTCATAACCTTCCTGGTTTTCGATCTTAGCAATGATGTTGATACGTGGCTTGCCCATTTCAATACAGATCTTACGGATTGCATTGACATCGCTTGCTCTTCTGACGAAGGAAGCAAAGATGAAGTCAACATCATTTTCACATCCGAAACGGATATCTGCCTTATCCTTTTCAGAAAGGAATGGCATAGAGAGCTTGACACCTGGGACATTGCATCCCTTGTGGGAGCTGATAGGACCAGCAACTTCAACACGGCACTTGAGTTCCTGACCATCATTTTCAAGAACAGTGAGCTTCATCTTACCGTCGTTGATCAGAATATAATTGCCGTTCTTCAGGTCATCGAACAGTTCAGGGCACTGAATGTGGAAACGTTCATGTGTACCTTCACATTCTGCCTTTTCAAGATAAACAATTTCACCAATCTCGTAGTTTTCTGTGTCATTGACAAAATTGCCGAGTCTGATTTCCGGACCCTTTGTATCAAGAGCTACTGCAAGGTTGATACCTGTCACATCAGAAACATGTCTGACAAGTTCAATTCTTGCCTTGTGTTCTTCATGACTGCCATGGCTGAAATTCAGGCGTGCAATATTCATACCTGCCTTTGCGAGCTCTGTGAGAGTTTCTGCATTTTCTGATGCAGGACCAATCGTACAAATTACCTTGGTCTTCTTCAACATGTGGTTGTAATTTTCCATTTTTTCATCCTTCCTATATTATCAATCCGGCAATAGCCAGATGATAAGCTAATCAAGACCCTTCCTTAAACAAGGCGGTCAAACAGGCGATACAATGCCTTTCTGCTCTTGCGTGGACGCTCAAGAGCCTCCTGAATCGGAACAGAAGCGATCTCATTGTCGATAATGCCAACACAATGACCACCGATGCCTTCCATGAGAAGGTCAACAGCTTTTTCACCCATTCTGCTGGCACGCATACGGTCCATAGGAGTCGGAGATCCGCCTCTCTGGATATGTCCAAGAACCGTAGCACGGCCTGAGAAATCGGTCATGGATGTAACTTTCTTTGCCAGTGCATCCACATCGCAGATCTTTTCAGAGATCAATACGATCGCATGGTTCTTGTGCACTGCTTCACCAAGATATCTCAATTTCTCGATGACTTCGAGTTCATCGTAACCTGTTTCTGGTGTAATCACCATCTCAGCACCGCAGGAAATGGCTGTATACAATGCAAGATCGCCGCAATGGTTACCCATTACTTCAACAATCGAGCAGCGGTGATGAGAAGAAGATGTATCACGCAGTTTATCGACGTTCTCTACACAAGTCTGTAAAGCCGTATCAAAACCGATGGTAAAGTCTGTACCAGGGATATCATTATCAATTGTGCCTGGAAGACCAATGCAGTTAATTCCCTTTCGAGTCAAAGAAAGTCCACCTCTATAAGAGCCATCGCCACCGATGACGACAAGTGCTTCAATACCTGCACGTTTCAGGTTTTTGATGCACTGGTTCTGCACTTCCTCTTCACGGAATTCTGGCAGTCTTGCCGAACCGAGTACTGTACCACCGCGATCCATAATGTCGCTGACACTTGCGCGGGTAAGAGGTTCAAATGTCTCATCGAGAAGACCTTTGTAACCATTGTGAACACCAACTACTTCAATGCCATTGTTCAGGGCAATGCGTGTTACTGACCGTATTGCCGCATTCATTCCAGGGGCGTCACCACCTGATGTTAGGACACCAATTTTTCTGACCATTTCCTATCAGCCTCCGATTTCGTATTCATTTTAGGCACTGTTTTCAACTCAGTCAACCAGTTTCAGCGCCGATATTTACCAGTAAGCGCTTCCGGCGAAGATAATGCTTTAATCCTGTCCAAAATGCGCTCAGCCTTTACATCCGCTTGATCTCCTTTTGATGAAAATCTGAAATGATCAAGCAGAGAATCCAGATCTTCATTCGATGTAAACCATGTTGTAAGACCCGCTTCATAACGGGCATTGAGAACCGGCAATAACAGTTGATCCCTGTTCCATTCCGTCACAGACTCCGCACCGATATCATCGATGACCGCAAACTTTGCGTACTTCAGTCTTTCCATCTCTGTGCGGTATTCACCACTGACCACCATCGATGCCATGCGCTGCACAAAGTCAGGCCAGTAGACAAAAGCAACCTTCATCCCCTTCTTTGCCCTCTCGTTTGCAGCACATGCGGCAAGAAATGTCTTGCCCATGCCCATCGGTCCATAGAGGTACAGACCCTTATTATTCTGCGAAGCAAGCAATGCGGCAGATGCCGTCTTGAGATAATCCTTCTTTTCTGCTTCTGTCTCAATACTTTTGAATGTCACTGTCTCCATATTGTGAGGCAGATCATTGATGATATAGTTGGAAAGATGTTTCCGCTTTGTGAGCTCTTCCTGCTTGTAGCGGCATGGAGTCTGCACCTTTTTGAGAATGCCATCATAGACAGGCATGTTCTGATATCCTTCAATGCGGGCAGTACAATAAGCAAGTCCCTTACAGGATTCACATGGTTTTGTTTCCCGCCGCCATTCATCTATCGTCCAGGGATGTGTTTTGATGATGGAAAGAGGAATGTTATGCTTTGTGGCATAGTGCATCACTTTTGGATCATTCAGCAATTGTTCCACCAGTGCATCTGTATCGTGCTTTTCCTTTTCACTGATTTCTATCGTAAAATCCATCTTCTGCATGCCATCACTCCTCTTCCAGCTTTTCCTGATGTTCCTTCAACAGCTTTTCAAATGCTGCAACATCTTCATTTGTCGCATCGCTGAGCGGTTTGTTTTCTTCCTTCTTATAAGCAGGCAATGCCTGTCCCCTGCCAGTGTTGACTCTTCTTGGATTTGTGTAGGAAGGCTTCTTGGCAGCTTCCCGCAATGCCTGTTCCTTTGTCTCTACACCATCCCTTGCCCACTCAGAGGCAACTGACTCAACAAACTTCCTGTTCAACCGGTTATCCGAAGTTTTCAGGATATAGTCAATCATCACATTGACAACCGCATTAGAAAACTTCATCGTCACCGAAAGATATTCCAGAATATCCAGTTCCCCACGGGCAAGCTGTCTGCCATTCTGCCGGGATTGCAGATAAGAGACAGGTGGAAGGTCATACGGATCATTTGTGGCTGTGACATCCGGCTTTGTCTTCTTGCAGAGGTAGCGGAACCTTTCGGTGTTGAATGTCTCTCCATCAATGGTGCTGCATGCCCCGACAATTTCGACCATATGGGAAGGACTGATGCCATATACCGTTGCCATCCTGCCGATGAGGTTCATATTCTCATCAGTTCTCAACTGGATGGGGAATACAAGGGCAGAACACAAGGAGATAAACTTCTCATAATCAAACTCAATTGCCTCATCTTCTTTATTGAAGACATAGCGTGGTTTTACATCCTGGTATACCGGTTCATCGATATTCCGCCTTGCGGTTGTATTGATATATGGTTTTGTCACATTGCGATATCCTTCTGTGGATATGCCGACATTCCCTAACCTTGCGGCTACTTCATCGCTGTCCTTTTTGCCCACCGCACTGATATACGTATTCATATAGCTGCGCGTATGCAGGAAGTCCACCGTTGGCAGTGGTGAGCGAAGCTTGTAAATATAGCTTGTATAGCGCTCATGACTACGGCTAAACGTCTGCATGAGATTGTATTGTTCAAGCCGGAACCTCGCCCTTTCCAATACATCCAGGGGAATATCCATAATCCTTGCAAGATGGCGGTGTGTGGTCTGGGTGCGCTGATGGCGTGCCTCCGCATGCAATGTGAGATAGAGAAGGATGCCATCGCCTTTGATCAATGGCTGGTACAGGTTAAGCAGGGAGACTATGCTGTCTTCAGATATTGCGGTGGCACATTCCACACGATATGTATCTTCATTCTTCAGCATATTAACTCCTTCTGCCCCTCAGCCTGCGCAAGAGAAGGTTAACCTCATGATCAAGATCCTGCATGGTTCCATCATTGTGTATGACAATGTCCGCCATCTCTATCTGCTTCTCTGCATTGATCTGTGCACCATAGCGGGCATTTGCCTCCTCTTCACTATAGTCCCTGTCTTCCATCATCCGCCTGATCGCTGTTTCCTTTGTACAGGTCACAACGATAACCTCATCAAACTTATCCGCAAGTCCTGCTTCAAACAGAAGCGGTACTTCCGCAAAAGCAAAGGGAAGATCAGTATGAGAGGAAAAGAAGTGTTCCATACCGGCAATGATATATGGATGGGTAATGCTGTTGAGAAGCTGCCGCTTTTCTTCATCATGGAAGACAACATCCGCAAGCTTCTTCCTGTCCACATCCCCATGTTCATCGATGATGCCCTGTCCAAAGGCATCCACCAGCTTCTCTACAGCAGAATGACCTGCATGAAGGCACATCGAAGCATAGCGGTCGCTGTTAAACACAGGGAACCCCCTTCTTTTCAACAAGATACAAAATGTCGTTTTTCCGGACGCAATTGTTCCGGCAATACCGATTTTCTTCATAGCACTTCCTTATTTCTGACAATGCGGACAATAATAACTGCTCCGTCCGCCAATCGTTTTCACTTTAATCTCACTTCCA
>CAJKOS010000130.1 GCA_905201565.1 uncultured Erysipelotrichaceae bacterium | reverse complement strand
GAAACCATGTCCTGAAGCTCACCTGTCAGATTGATGCGGATGGCAGAAGGCACTTTGAACCAGGCTTCACCTGTTGCCATACCTGCAGCCATGTCAGTAGAACCTACGCCTGTCGCAAAAGCACCAAGTGCTCCATATGTACATGTATGGCTGTCTGCACCAATCACACAATCCCCGGCAATGACGATACCCTTCTCTGGCAGCAAGGCATGTTCAATGCCCATCTTTCCCACATCATAGAAATGGGAGATGTTGTGTGTACAGGCAAATGTACGGCATTGTTTTGACTGTTCAGCACTTTTGATATCCTTGTTTGGCACAAAGTGGTCAAGGACGATAGATACCTTGTCCTTGTCAAATACTTCTTTGAATCCTGCTTTTTCAAAAGCATTGATGGCAACCGGTGTCGTGATATCGTTACCGTGGACAAGATCCAGTTTTGCATTGATGAGTTCTCCTGCTCTCACCTCTTTCATTCCCGCATGATCTGCGAGAATCTTTTGTGTCATCGTCATCGCCATGATGTTTTATCCATCCTTTCTTCACTGTGATTATTGATAGCGGAAACAAGTGCACGGACACCAGCAGTGATAATATCGTTATCCATACCTGCACCCCATGTAACAGTTCCATCATGCCATCGCAATCCAACATAACTCGCCGCTTTTGCGTCTGATCCTTCATCCATGGCATGCTGGGAATACGTTTCCAGTTCATATGCATTGCCAACAAACTGCTTCAAAGCATTACTGACCCCGTCAAGCGATCCATTGCCAGTTCCACTGATGACCTTATCATTCACTGTAACAACCGCCTCTGTATTTCCTGCTCCTGTACGGAAGGAAAACCGTTCGATATGTACGGGTTCTTCCACATTGAGATACCGTGAAACAAAGATGTCATAGACTTCTTTGACACTCAGTTCCCGATGTCCTTCATCAGAGACTCCCTTTACCGCATAACCAAGATCTTCTTTCATCTTTGGTGGCATCATAAAGCCATAGTTTTCTTCCAGAACATAGCTGATACCACCTTTACCGGATTGGGAATTGATGCGGATGATATCCCCATCATATGTGCGTCCGATATCCTGTGGGTCGATCAGAATATACGGTACCGTCCAATTTGTATCATGGTGTGTGCGCCTGTATTTCATGCCTTTGGCAATGGCATCCTGATGACTGCCGGAGAATGCCGCAAAGACAAGCTTCCCCGCATAAGGAGAACGTTCATACACATGCATATGCGTCACTTCCTCATATGTTTTGACAATGGACGGCATATCAGAAAAATCAAGTTCTGGGTCAACGCCATGTCCATACATATTGAGGGCAAGCGTTACCGCATCCACATTTCCTGTTCTTTCTCCATTTCCAAACAGGCAGCACTCTATGCGCTCTGCCCCGGCAAGCACACCAAGTTCCGCATCCGCAACGCCTGTTCCCCGATCATTATGCGGATGCAGGGAAAGGATGACACTGTCGCGGTATTTGAGATTGTGAGACACATATTCAATCTGTGATGCATAGACATGCGGCATGCTCATCTGCACGGTGGAAGGCAGGTTGATGATCATCTTGTTATCCGGTGCAGGTTTCATCACATCAAGAACTGCATTGCACACTTCAAGGGCATAGTCCATCTCTGTTCCGGTAAAACTTTCCGGGGAGTATTCAAACTGAAAATTGCCTTCATATTCTTTGGAAAGCTGATAGACAAGTTCAGCCCCATCGGTCGCAATCTTTTTGATTTCTTTTTTCGATTTGGCGAATACCTGTTCACGCTGGGCAACCGAAGTCGAATTGTAGAAGTGGATAATCGCCTTTGGCGCACCTTTCACCGCTTCAAATGTACGGCGGATGATATGGTCACGACACTGGGTCAGCACCTGTAATGTCACATCTTCAGGAACCATATTCTTCTCAATCAGTGTGCGCACAAATTCATATTCCGTTTCAGAAGCTGCCGGAAAGCCGACTTCAATTTCCTTGAATCCGATTTTGACAAGCATCTCAAAGAACCGCAGTTTCTCTTCCAGGTTCATCGGCGTGATCAATGCCTGGTTTCCATCCCGCAGGTCAACACTGCACCATGCCGGTGCCTTTTCGATGTGGTCTTTCTTTACCCATGAATCATACCCATCGGGTGCCGGGAAATACCCGGGACTGTACTTTTCGTTGTTCATATTCTTCTTCCTTTCCTTTCTCCTGAAGGAAAGAAAAATCCGTCCCTCAGGTTACCCCAAGAGACGGAATATCATTTTCCGCGGTACCACTCTTATTGCCACAATACGGCCACTCAGCGCGATCGGCATACTGCGAATCGCTGTTTCTGTAACGGGAACTCCCGTCAGTCCCTACTAAACAACGTGTTCGGAACTGCTGCTCATGGGCGAGTATGACCATTTCGACATCGCTGCCTTCCACCACCCGGCAGTTCTCTATGCATGTGTCCATAGCTTTTTTCCCAGTCAATGCATTTCTCAATGGCAACATTGTAGAAGATGAGAAATGCCTGTGCAACAAGAAAATGGAAATTTGCAGAATTATTATGATTTATTTTTCAAACTTTATGAAACTGTTTTCATTCAGTCTGCCAGTGTTCCAAATGGATCCCATGGTTCAAGTTCTACAGCTTCTTCCTGCAAAGCCGCAAGTGCCTTCTCAGAAAGATACTTTCTGTTAACAGCAGCCGCATACATATACTTATCAAACCATGTATCACTGCATGTGTAGTAACCCTTATTGGCAACCTTGTCACCCCAGGAATTTTCAATCTTCCATCTTGTCGGCTTACCATTGACAAGGTTGACACCGGTGAAGACCATCGCATGGTTCATGGCAGACTGACGGAAGTCGAGCATCTCTGCCTTGTCCATTTCAAGGTCCATATCAAATGTATCACCATAGGCAAATGCCTGATCATCCCAAAGACCTGCCTCACGATCACCATCGGCACCACAATCACAGCCAAACCATACCGGATAACCATCCTTGAGCTGGGCAAGAATCGCAGCCTTGAAATCTTCCATTGGCAGATTGACAAGGGAAATCAGGTTGCCGTTTACCACATTGCCGAGGTATTTGACAGAATACTGCTTGTAGAAAGGCTTATCGGCAGTAGGACCATTGATGATGTTGACATAGTCATCGAGGTCTTCACCAAGATAGTTGTGGTAGAAGTCAAGTGGTGTCACATCATATTCCGCATGGTGCACATCATCCTTGTCCACATATTCAAAGGTGAAGGAAACCGGTGGAAGGCCAAAGCAGCTTGCGATAAGACCATAGATTTCCTTTGTTGTCTTTGTGCGGTAAGTCTGCATCTCTTCATCATTCATCTTGCGGATATCACAGGCAAACTTGCGCAGGCGTCTGTTCAGAATCCTGTTCATATTGCCAGTGTGGGAAGACTGGTATGTTTCAGGCATGGCTGTCTTTGGGCAGATACCATACTTTTTGACAATGGACACAAGCATATTCCACTGTCCGCCATCCCCTACTGCACTTTCGAGAAGATAGCGCATTTCCGGACTGTTGAAGTCGCTGTCCTTTTCCGCAATGACACAATCCATGAACCAGTTTGCCTTCTCAAGTTTGTCATAGAAAGCTATATAGTTCTGGGACAGTTCAAACTCCTTGATGTTGTACTTCTTTGCGATCATTTCACGCAATACATTCATGGCACTGAAAATCCAGCATCTGCCAGACTGCATCTGGTTGGTTACCGGCATCGTCTTGAGATCAATTGAGAAAACAGATGGATTATCGCACAGAGCCGTAAAGTCACGGCTGATTGTGCTGATATCATTCTTTGTCAATGCATTTCTGACAACTCTTGCCTTGTTATCAGAAAGGTATGCTTCTCGCATATTCATTAATTCTTCTTTTGTGATTTCTTTCATGAGAACTCCTTCTTTCTAATGAATGAGGATACTCCAGAAACCGAAAAAAAGAAAGATGTCAGCTCTTTCTCGTAAACATCTTTCTGCATTTTGGACAGGTAATTTCAATCTTCCCTCTTCCAGAAGGAACCCTGACAAGCTGGTGGCAGGAAGGACATACAAAGTATTTGTGGTCAGGATCATCATGATTCTTTTTCAAAGCCATGCCATAATGCCGTATACCACCTGTCAGCTCCCGGAACTTTGTATTTTCCATGGTCCGCTTGACGATGTTTTTCGAATAGATGCGGTACATGATCATCACCAGGACAACAAGAGAAAGATACACAAGTATCGAAAGATTGAACAAAAGACCAACAAGGTCCAGGATAACCACAAGCCAGGATGCGGTGCGGTTAAGATTATCCATGCCATACATACCATATCTGCCCTGCATGAAGCGGATGTACTTCATGCTGAGATTTCGTAACCAGTTTTTCATGAAAGCTATTCTAGCATGCTTTTCATAAGATACAAAGAACCATATCCAACAAACATTCCCATCGCTACATCTGTAAGGTAATGCATGCCACACATCATCCGTCCAAGGCTGACAAACAAGGCAAAGCAGATTGCAATGCCCTTCCACTTCCTGCCATCTTTCCACATTGTCCGCATATATAACAAAGCTGCAGACATCGCATGACCACTGGGAAAACTCTTGAAGCGATCATCAGATAATACAGGACCACCAGCACGAAACCATGGCGTATAAGAAGCATCCAATTCACAAAGATACACAAATCTTGGACGGGCAAAAACAATCTTCATCACTTCGACAATCAACCGTGCTATAACAATGACCACAATACTAGTAATGATTTTCTTTCTGTTTTCATCACTGCTTTCCATCCTGCTCACAAGCCACTTCATAAGACCATATATCGCAATACCAGTAACAAAAACAGAAACAAGCAGTCCAATACCATCCACAAATCGATGAAACAGGCTCCAGCCTGACACAAAGGCAAATACGACTGAACCAATTTCAAGAAACCTGTTCTCCCTTGATAGATATGCAAAACACATCGATAACATGACATACGGCGGTAATGGTCCTATCGCTGCCGCAACTGCAGAAACGAAAGATGAACCATGTTCCACCATAAACCATTCCACCGGTTCATCAAACAATGTCCCTGCAATAAACAAAGCAAGACACACTGCCATCATGGCAATCAATGTTCTATCCCTGCGCATCACAACCTCCTGTCACCAGCAAAAAGAAAAGCCCCTGTACAAGGAGCTTCATCTTTATGGTGCGGATAACAGAATTCGAATCTGCACGAGTCTCCCCACTGACACCTGAAATCAGCGCGTCTACCAGTTCCGCCATATCCGCATTGCTTATTTATATTACAACTGCGTATGATGTTTGTAAAGAGTTTTTTTCTTTATCGAAAAACAAAAAGGTTACTATTCACCGAAATAACAACAAGGTAAATTAAATGGCAGGGCGAATGTCC
>CAJKOS010000129.1 GCA_905201565.1 uncultured Erysipelotrichaceae bacterium | reverse complement strand
GCTATTGCGGCAGGTTGTGATGGATTGATCATTGAAGTACACGATCATCCGGAAAGTGCATGGTCTGATGGTGCCCAGTCTTTGAAACCACTCAAGTTCAAGCACCTCATCGATAGAGCCCGTCCAATCGCTGAAGCGGTTGAAAGAAGTGTCAGATGATTGCGCGCATTCAACCAGGGACAATTGCAGGAGGGGAAATTCCCCTTCCTGCCAGCAAATCCCTGAGCCACAGGGCAATCCTTGCGGCTTCCCTATCCAATGGGGTAAGTGTTCTGCATCATCCAGGCACAAACAAGGACATCCTTGCGACAAGAAGTGCGATGGAACACTTTGGTGTACGCTTTGAGGAAAGAGGAGAAGACCTCTATGTCTATGGGGTGGAGAGATTGCAATATGATGGAGAAGCCATCGATTGTAATGAGTCCGGCAGCACATTGCGCTTCCTCATTCCGATTGCGGCGCTGCAGGATAAGACGGTAATCTTTACAGGACGCGGAAGGCTGATGGAAAGACCGCAGACGGTCTATAAACAGTTGTTTCATGAAAGGGGTATGCGCTTTGAAAAGGCAGGGAATCTGCTCTATGTGGGTGGAGGACTGCAGGGTGGAGAGTTCAAAGCCCGTGGAGATATTTCTTCTCAGTTTTTTACCGGACTTCTCTATGCGTTGCCTTTAACAGAAAGGGACAGTACCTTGACCATCCTTCCTCCATTTGAATCGGAAAGTTATGTCAACCTCACCATGGATGTATTGCATAGAGCTGGTATCAGGATTCATCGCCAAGGTCTTGTCTATTCCATACAAGGTGGGCAGCACTATGAGCCTATTGATTATGCGGTTAGTGGTGATGATTCACAGATGGCATTCTTTGCCTCACTTGCCTGTATTGCTGGTGTTCCGATAACCGTGCATCATGCGGATCATGCTTCCCATCAGGGTGACCATGTAATCCTCGATATCATCCGCAATTTTGGTGGTGTTGTTGAGGAAGTGGAAGATGGTTACCGGTTTATGGGGGACAGATTACATGGTATACATGTGGATCTTGCGGATTGTCCGGATCTTGGACCGGTGTTGTTTGCCCTTGCGACACAGGTGGAAGGAGAAACGGTATTCACCCATTGTGAAAGGCTGCGCATCAAGGAAAGTGACCGCATTGCCTGTATGGAAGAAGAGCTGCATAAGCTTGGCTGCGATATCCATAGTGATGGTGGTACGGTGATTGTCAAAGGAAAGACGGACATACGTGGTGGTGTAAAGCTTGATGGACATAATGATCATCGGATTGTGATGGCATTGAGTGTGCTTTGTGCGGTATGCGAAAAGCCGGTAGAGATTTGTGGCGCTGAGGCGATTGAGAAAAGCTATCCGGCATTCTTTGAGGATCTTAAGCAATGTGGGGTACAGGTGGATTATGTTGAAGGATAAGAGAATTACCATACTTGGACTTGGTGTATTGGGTGGCAGTTATGCCAAAGGTCTGCATAAGGCAGGGATTGATGTATGTGCCATCGATATTGATGGAGGGGCATTGCATACTGCTTTGGATAATGGATGGATTGTGGAAGGCAGCAGTGATCCATCGTTTGTCAAAGACAGCGATATTGTCATTTCCTGTCTCTATCCCCATACCTTTGTGCAATGGATTAAGGATCATGGAAAGTATCTCAAACCGGGGTGCATTCTGACCGATGTGACAGGTGTCAAAAGAGCGGTGATGGAGAAGGTGAATGCTCTTCTTCCGGAAGGGGTGGAGTATATTGCCTGTCATCCGATGGCTGGCAGGGAGTCAAGGGGTCTATCCTATGCGGATGAAAACTGTTTCACCAATGCCAATTTCATCATTGTGCCAGAACATAACAGTGAAAAGGCAAAGGACATGGCATATGAAATTGCCCATATTCTTGGTTTTGGCAACATTGTGGAACTGACAGCAGAAGAACATGACCGGATGGTTGGTTTCCTTTCCCAGCTGACACATGTCATTGCGGTATCGTTGATGAATGTGGCAGATAATACGGATCTTGCGGATTATACGGGTGATTCATTCAGGGATCTTACCCGGATTGCCAATATCAATGAGTTGTTGTGGCCAGAGCTCTTTGTGTTGAACAAGGATTATCTCATGAAGGAGATTGATGCTTTTACAGAGGAAATGCAGGCATTCAAGAAGCTGATTGCGGATGAAGATTATGCTTCTATGCAGGAAAAGCTCAGGCTTTCTACGGAAAGAAGAGCATATTTCAATAAGAAGAAGGTGAATTGAAATGAAGATCATGGTATTGAATGGACCAAATCTGAATATGGTCGGTATCCGGGAAAAGGGTATTTATGGCACAGTGTCCTATGAAGATATGTTAAAGGATATCAAAACGTATGCGGATGAAATTGGTGTAGAAACAGATTTCCGTCAGAGCAATCATGAGGGTGATCTGGTGGACTGGATTCAGGAAGCCTATTTCAAAGGGTATGATGGCATTGTCATGAATCCGGGTGCGTATACGCATACAAGTGTTGCGA
This sequence comes from uncultured Erysipelotrichaceae bacterium, assembly GCA_905201565.1. Lineage (GTDB taxonomy): Bacteria > Bacillota_I > Bacilli_A > Erysipelotrichales > Erysipelotrichaceae > Bulleidia. The sequence continues at coordinate 2,948 of CAJKOS010000129.1, read as the reverse complement.
TTGCGGATGCGGTGAAGGCGATTGCCCCGATTCCGGTAGTGGAGGTGCATATCAGCGATATCAACAGCCGGGAAGAATTCCGCCATATCAGCTATGCGGCATCATATTGCCTTGCCCAGATTAAAGGGCATGGTATTGCCGGCTACAAGGAAGGGATTGATGCAATCCTTTCTTCTGTAAAACAATAAATCTGCTACAATAGTTCTGTTCAAAAGTAGTGCAGGAGTGTGATCGCAATGGGACAACGCAAGAAAATCTGTGTGAATTGTGGGGCTAAAGTAGATATTGACAGAGATATCTGTCCAACATGTGGAGGTACGCAATTCAGAAGATCAGAAGATGATGGTACATCCATTCTGCGGTTTACCTCTGTGCAGAATACGATTGATGAAGAAGATACACAGGAATTGCCACAGGTGAAGAAAAAGAAACTTGTGATTGGCAAAAAGATCAAAAACAGATGGAAGAAGTGGAAGAAGAAAGCTGGGAAGTCTCTTGCATGTACTTCTGAAAAGGCAGAAGAGCTGAAGGATAAGTTTGATAATCTGCCGGATACAACCCGCAAGCTTTCGCTGATTCTTGGGGTTGTTGTCGTATTGCTTGTTGTTGTGCTCATCGTTGCCATGCTTGTGATGGGTGGTAAAAACAAAGACGATGCAGGAAGTGTTGCAACACCAACACCTTCTGCAGAAGTAACTGCTACTCCAGATACTGCTTCTGCAACAGCCAATCCGGATGGCAGTGCTATTGGCAAAGCGTTAATCCTTGAGGATATCATCAATGTCCGCACATCTCCGGATACTTCAGCACCAGTTCTTGGTATTGTTGAAGTTGATACGGAACATGATGTCTATGAAATCAGAAATGATGAAGACTATACATGGTACAGGATTGGTGATGAGCAGTGGATCGCTGACAGTAATGATGAATGGGTGAAATACACACCAGCAGAGGAAGGTTAATCCTTCCTTTTTTGTTGAGACAGATGGTATAATGCTTTGCGTTATGAAAAAGAAGGAAATCATCATACTGGCTGTGATTGCGCTAATCGCAGTTGTTGCCATTGTTGCATTAAATGTGCCAAAAAATGTATCGAAAACATCCGAGACAAAAGGTGTCATGGTTGCGATTTATCATCGCAACAAGATTGTGCAGGAATTTGATTCAGGCATTGATGCTGTCTATACCATTGAAGGTGACTATGGCACACTGGATGTGGAAGTCAAAGATGGAAAGTGGCGGGTAACAAACGAAGAGTGTCCAAACCACATCTGTGCAGAGATGGGCTGGATTGGTGAAGGGGAGTACCTTCCGATTACCTGTCTTCCGAATAATGTGGTAGTGGTTGAGGAAACACCTGCATCATGAGAAACAAAGAAACAAAACACTTCGTCTATCTTGCCCTGTTATCAGCTATGGCAATAACCTTGAGCCTGATTGAATCGATTTATATCGGACCGTTTCTGTTTGGTATATTGCGTATTGGTCTTGCCAACATCGTGGCATTGATCACAATCCGATTGCTTGGTGTAAAGGATATGATCATCGTCAATGCGATGCGTGTCGTCATTTCTTCTTTGATGCGGGGTATGATCTTTGGCTCGACATTCTGGATCAGTATGGGTGGTGTTGTGCTTTCAAGTATTGTGCTCATCATCCTGGATAAATTGCACAGTTCTTTGATGTTTACATCCATCCTCAGTGCCATTGCCCATTCCTCAGGACAGGTGGTCATCGTCATGTTGTTCTATATGCAGCCAGGCATTGCCATCCTGTTGCCATATCTTTTGTTAGGGTCCATTCCGATGGGCATCCTGACAGGAATGGTGGCACATCTGGTACTCAAACGCATCAAACCGTTAACAAAAAATACACAGTAACCGTTTTCATGTCGGAATGGTTACTTTCTTTTTTGCCTGCATATGGTAGAATTCTGTTGGTTTTCTGATAACAGAGGGGGAATGACCAATGAGTGAATATGTTATCGCAACAGGTTCTACATGTGATCTGGAGGCCGCATGGCTGAATGAACACCATGTACCATTTATCTCATATACATTTACAATTGATGGCAAAGACTATGCGGATGAGTGCCATCCGGACACAAAGGTATTTGTCAAGGAACAGATGGATGAGGATCACGGGGTCACAACAGCAGCTGTTTCCCTGTATTCCTATGAAAAGTTCTTTGAGTCCATTCTCAAAGAAGGCAAGGACATCATCTTCATGGATATGTGCAAGGCACTGACTTCTTCCTATAACAATTCTTTGCTTGCAGCAAAGAATCTCAAAGAGAAGTATCCGGAAAGAAAGATTGAAGTCATTGATACAAACTGTGTGACATTACTACTTGGCATTCTTCTCAAGGAAGCAGTCACAAGAAAAGAAAATGGTGCTTCTTTTGAAGAGATTGTAGAGTTTTCTAATGCTGAAAAGAACCACATCACTGGCAGATTCATGGTCAATGATCTCAAGTGGCTGAGAAGAGGTGGACGTCTTTCCAACGCTTCTGCCATTGTTGGTTCACTTCTTTCCATCAAGCCGCTGATCATTGTGGACGATGAAGGAAAGCTTGTTGCCTACAGCAAGGTCCGTGGACACCAGAAGTGCAGAAAACAGCTTCTGGAAGATTGTGCAAAGAACTTCAATGAAGAAACAGGCAAACATGAAATTGCCCTTGTCTATTCTGGTGAAGATGAAGATGGCCAGCTCTTCAAGCAGGAATTCCAGCAAAAGTACCCACAGTTTGACAATGTCAACCTGTACCGCCTTGGACCGGTTATCATGGGACATATCGGACCGGGATTCCTTGCCGTGGTAGCTTTTGGTTCATCTAGAGAAGCTTGAATAAATTCGCCGCCGCATTCTCGTGACTTTAGTCGTGAGTAAGGTGGCGCTTTTATTTGTAAAAGTATATGGCATATGGTAAAATATGATTAATGATAAAA
>CAJKOS010000128.1 GCA_905201565.1 uncultured Erysipelotrichaceae bacterium | reverse complement strand
AGCCCTATACGCCGGTATACACCGGCCGCCGGGGGACCGCTGAGGAAATGCAGAAGATCGCGGATGAGCTTCTGCGGGAGGTTTACGCCTTGGGCGGGCAGCAGGTAGGAGGTGCGCCGCTGTGCAAGTGATCCTGGCGGAAAGCGCCGGTTTTTGCTACGGCGTAAAGCGGGCCGTGGAGCTGGCCCAGAAAACAGCGGAGGAGACCCAGGGCTGCTGGATGCTGGGGGACCTCATCCACAACACCCATGTGGTGGCTGACGATTTCACCATCTTTGACAGCGACTACCTCCGGTACCTGCATGACCGCTTTGTCTTCGCCGGTTTCAGGATCTTTTTCTCTTTCGAGAATCGGATCGAGGCACTGGTAGAGGGCATTGATCTGATCGCTCTTTTCTTCGTTGTCTAATGCCATAAAGGCATCGGAGTAGATGTTGACATAGAACACTTCTGTTCCATATTCCTTCGCTGCTTCATCGAGGATTGGCAATATGCGGTTACACCAGGGGCATGTTTCATAGCTGTAGACAACTACACCTGTTCCATTGACAAACATCCTGAGGGATTCTTCTGTTGTCACTTCAAGGAAGGCAGGGTCATCATCTTCGATAAATGCATAGGCGGACATATCTGCCTTTGTGGCATTGAGGTTGATTGCCCCGGCATTGTTTGTATTTTCGGGAGTGCTTGTCGCTGCAGGCTGACTGGCAGTACTATTACATCCTGCAAGCAGTGTTACAGCAAGTATCGCTGTTAGCGTCTTTTTCATGAGATAGTCTCCTTTCTGACATACCGGTCTAGTATAATTGCGCTTTCTGAACATCAGGTGAAGAAAAAGAGGCATTGCCTCATTTTTTGCGATTGTCGATGACTTTGCCGTTGGGAAGTCTTACTTCCAATGTATCGGAAAGTGACTTGTCAAACAGTTCATCGAGTTTTTCTTCCATGGTTTCCGGTTTCTTTTTGTAAAGATCACCAGATTCCGTGATGATCGGAATCTTGAGTGTGTCTTCCCGTACCGCTTCATGAATGCGCATGATGCGGTAAGAAGGAACCTGTGAGTTCTGCAGACCATTGACAAGGATGATGTCAAGGTCTCCTTCACCAGCCTGTTTTATTTCCTCAGCATTGGATATATATCCGGAAACTTCGCTTCCATCATCCAGTTCTGCTGTAACAAATTTCGTCAGATAGACGGCTATTTCGTTTGCTTTCATATAATTATTATAGCAGTCTTTGTGAAAAAACGCGCAACTTATTATACATTCTCTTTCCGCCTGGAAATGTATAATAGATACAAGAAAACCAGGAGGTTACTATGAGAACATTTGAAAGTGATTATGTAGAAGGCTGTCATGAAAGCATATTGGAAGCATTGGTTAAAACAAATATGGAACAGCTTCATGGCTATGGCAATGACCCCTATTGTGAAAGTGCAAAGAAGAAAATCCTTGAAGCCTGTGGTCTGACACATGGATCTGTTGCCTTCCTGAGTGGTGGTACACAGACCAACCAGGTCATCATCGATGCCTTTTTGAAATCCTTTGAAGGTGTTTTGACTGCTGAGACAGGTCATATCAACTGCCATGAAGCAGGTGCTATTGAATTTGGTGGTCATAAAGTGCTCGCATTGCCAGAACATGCAGGAAAGATGGATGCTGGTGAGCTCAATGCCTATATTGAAAAGTTCTATAACGATGCAAACCATGAACACATGGTATTCCCAGGTATGGTATACATAACCTATCCGACAGAGTATGGAACACTCTATTCCCTGGAAGAACTTGAAGCGATCCGCAGGGTATGTGATACATGGCATCTCCCATTATTCCTCGATGGTGCCCGACTTGGTTATGGTCTTGCCGCAAATCCGGAAGTGACACTGAAGGACATTGCGCGCATTTGCGATGTGTTCTATATCGGTGGTACAAAGTGTGGGGCATTGATTGGTGAAGCGGTTGTCTTTACCCATGATAATGAACCTGCTCATTTCCAGACCATTGTCAAACAGCATGGGGCAATGCTTGCCAAGGGCAGGCTGATCGGCATTCAGTTTGATGTGTTATTCACCGATAATCTCTATGTTTCCATATGCAGAAAAGCCATTGATCTTGCCATGAAACTGAAGCATGGACTGATTGAAAAGGGATATCAGCTTCACATTGATTCCCCGACAAACCAGCAGTTTATTGTGGTCGATAATGCAAAGATGAAGGAGCTGCAGAAACTGGTTGGCTTTGGTTTCTGGGAAGCTGCCGATGATGACCATACTGCCATCCGCTTTGCGATCAGCTGGGCTACGACTGAAGAAGCGGTGGATGAACTGCTGGCTTTGTTGTGACAGGTGAATGATAGTTGTACATTATTTGTTTTCAATGATAAATAGAGGTAATAATTATGAACTTTGTGCATTTTTATTTGCATTTTGTTCATGAAAGGATGACAATGCTTGAACAGAGGTGTTTGAAATGAGTAAAAAGAAAACAGGTACGATTGCCATGCTCAGAGTATTGCAGAGATATTCTGACAAGACGCATGTTTTATCCACAAGAGATATGATGCATTATCTCCATGATGAATTTGGTATTGATCTTGAAAGAAGAACGATGTATGACAACATGAATGTTCTCGAGAGCTTTGGTTATAAAATTCATCGCTATGAATCCGGATCGCTCGGTTACTATCTGGAAGAACGCATTTTCAGCAATGATGAAATCATCAAAACAAATGATGCATTGCTGCAGAATCCGGAAGTTTCCGATGAAGAGCGCAAGTCCATCATCGATAAAATGCTTGCGGATTACAGCATTTACCAGAGAGAAGAAATCGAAAAGAATCTTGCATAATCCAACAGTGGCATCTGTGAACCAGGTGTCATTTTTGTTATGATGGTGCATATGAAATTGACATATGTGACAATGTTTCCGGAAAACTATGATGGATTCTTGGAAACAGTACAAATCAAACGGGCAAGAACAAAAGGCATCGTAGAGACGCGTATCGTGGATATCCGCGACTATGCGGATGGAAGTTTCCGCCATCTTGATGATTCCCCGTGTGGTGGAGGAGCGGGTATGGTCATGCGGTGTGAACCGGTGATCAAAGCCATCCGCTCTGCAAAATCCCCAGAGAGCCGCGTCATCCTGATGGACCCCTGTGGCATGCCGTTCACCCAGCACAAGGCAAGGGAGCTTGCAGAACTGGAGGACATTGTGTTTGTGGCAGGGCATTATGAAGGCTTTGATGCAAGGATTTATGATGAAGCAGATGAGTGCATTTCCATCGGTGACTATATACTGACAGGTGGAGAGCTTGCAAGTCAGGTCATCACGGATGCGGTTGTCAGGTTATTGGATGGTATTATCCGCAAGGAAAGCACGGTAGAAGAATCCTTTGAGACAATGCGCCTTGAATATCCCCAGTATACAAGACCCATTGAATTTGAAGGAAAACGAGTACCGGATGTTCTCTTGTCTGGCAACCATGCAAAGATCAATGCCTGGCGCAAGAGGAAGGCTTTGGAAAGAACTATCCGCTATCGCAAAGACCTTATAGAAAAGTATCCTTTGACAAAGGAAGAAAAGGAATTGTTAGAAAAAAGTAAAGATGATCATTCTGATTGACATTACAATAGATTCCGCAATAATAGCTTGTGGTAACTTAAGGAGGAAATATGGGTAAGAAGATATCTGATCTTGTCACATGGGTTGGCAAGATTGACTGGCAGTTAAAGACATTTCATGGGGATGAGCTCTCCACAAATCATGGTTCATCCTATAATGCATATCTCATCCGTGATGAGAAAACCGTTCTGATTGATACGGTATGGCAGCCATTCGATAAAGAATTTGTTGCAAGATTGAAGGAAGAAATCGATCTGCATGACATTGACTACATCGTCATGTGCCATAACGAGGTAGACCACTCTGGTGCTCTTGTTGAACTGATGAGAGAAATTCCGGATACACCGATTTACTGCACAGCTGCAGGTGAGAAGATCCTGCGCGGCATGTACCACCAGGACTGGAACTACATCAATGTCAAGACAGGTGATACCCTCAACATCGGCAAGTCCACATTGACATTCATCCAGGCACCTTTCCTGCACTGGCCGGACACAATGTTTGCCTACCTCGATTCTGAAGCAATCCTGTTCTCCAATGATGCTTTTGGTCAGCACTATGCGACAGAGTCTTTGTTCAATGATGTTAACTGCAAGGAGGAAATCTTTGCGGAAGCAATCAAGTACTATGCAAACATCGTTGCGCCTTACAGCAACCTTGTCACAAAGAAGGTCAACGAAGTACTTGGCATGAACCTGCCAATTTCCATGATCGCACCAAGCCATGGTGTCATCTGGAGAGAAACCGTAACAGAGATTGTAGAGAAGTATCTTGAATGGGCAGATAACTACCAGGAAAACCAGGTGGCTATCATCTATGATACGATGTGGAACTCCACCCGCATCATGGCGGAATGCATTGCGGATGGTATTCGCAAGTATGATGAGAATATCAAGGTCAAGCTCATCAATGCCGCAAAGGAAGACAAGAGCGATATCCTGACAGAAGTATTCCGTTCCAAGGCTGTTCTGCTTGGTTCTCCAACCTATAACCACGGCTATCTCTACAGCATTGCCGGTATGATTGAAATCATCAAGGGCAGCGCCTTCAAAAACAAGAAAGGTGCTGCATTTGGCAGCTATGGCTGGAGTGGTGAAGCAGTCAAGAAGCTCAGTGAGGAACTCACAGCATGTGGTTTTGAGGTAGTGGATGAAGGTCTCAAGGGCATCTGGGTACCAGATGATGCAATGATTGAAAACTGCTGCACATATGGCTATGAATTCGCAAAGAAGATCTCTGCATAACTAATACCAACTTTGAAAGGACTTCAGGCAAGCTGAAGTTCTTTTTTTCTGTCCTGTTTATCATCAGATTTATAATTCACCAGCTTTTGACTTCAACACGCAATGTGGTTGTTAACCGAATAATACACAATTTAATAATACTATATGAAATGATATAATATTTCAGGTGTCATTTTAGGATTTCTTAGATTTAACCTGGGCAGAGTTGTTTGAGAGAAGGGTGAGAATGATGTTGAAAAAGATTACTGTAGGAATTGAAAATTTTAAAGAATATTTTAGTGAGGATTTCTACTATGTTGACAAAAGTCTATTCATCAGGGAATTGTTATTGAATTTTTCAGAAGTGAATCAGATTACCCGTCCAAGGCGCTTTGGTAAGACTTTGAACATGAGTATGTTAAAGTGCTTCTTTGAAATTGGGAGTGATACGTCTTTGTTTGATGGCTTAAAGATTTCAGAAGAGAAAGATCTTTGTGAGAAATACATGGGGAAGTTTCCTGTAATTTCCATCAGTTCGAAAAGTGTTGATGCATTGGGCTTCACTTCAGCAGTCGAAGTGCTGAAGAATATTATTGGAAAGGAAGCTTCGAGATTTCTCTTTTC
>CAJKOS010000127.1 GCA_905201565.1 uncultured Erysipelotrichaceae bacterium | reverse complement strand
TCACAAAACTGGACAATGCCCTCAACACCATTGAAATACATGGTCATAGAGGTATAGCAGAAACACAACAGCACACCTTCAGCAACAACTGGAGAAACAAACAATAGGACACAGGTAAAAAGAAACAAGCAGATCATAAGATCTGCTTGTTTTACTCATTAATATTTTTGAATATAGAAGTTAATGGTATTTCCATCACTTGATAAATCATAAGACCACGATCCATCAAAACTATATTTTCCTTCATTATATGTCGCAGAGCAACCTGGCATTGAACTGACGATAGCGCCAAATTTAGACCGGGCTTCTGATTCGGACTCAATTGTTTCTTCAGGTGGATACCAGAATGCCTGACAAGCATTCATAACAGTAGTTCCACTTCCGTTATTAGAAGAATCACTATTGGAGCCTGCGTTATTAGATGATGATTCGCTACCGCTGCCTGCATTAGCACTTACATTTGGATCAGTAGTCATTGCCGTATTCTCATAATCTGCAGCTGCTTGATCTGTTGGTCTATCAACATACTTTGCAATCTTGACAACGATTGTATCACCACGCTTGACAATGGCACCATTAGCGGCAGATACAGAAGCGATAGCACCATCCTGCAGCATTTCACTTTCCTCTTCTTCAAAGGAGATTGTTACACCCCACTTGTCACCCCAAGCCTGGATGTCTTCTCTGCTCATTGTTGCAAGGTCTGGAACAGTGATTTCATCTGTAACAAGCTTGACTTCAATAGCATCTGTACGCAGTACTTCATTTCCTGCTTCTGGAGTCATACTGATGAACGTATCCTTTTCAATAGAAGCGTCTTCTACTGCTTCATATGTATAGGTTACAGCAGTGAAATGATACTTATTGAACCATTCTTCAATCTCAGCTTTCTTCTTGCCAGTAAAGTCTGGCAGTTCAAAGAGTGCTTTTTCATCCGGCCCAAGAGACAGTGTCAACTGAAGTGTGTCATCTGATTCAAGAACAGTCCCTTCTTCAAGAGATTGTTCCATAACAATGTCAACTTCGACTTCTTCACTGTAGTCATAGACAAGCTGAACCTGATCTTCCGTGTCATACTTCTCTATCCAGTTTTCTACTGTTGCCTTATCTGATCCAACAAAGTCCGGTACAGCAATTCCAGAAGTAGAATTGTTGTTGTAATACGCATATACAGCAGTACCTGTACCTGCAGTAAGAACTGCAGCAGCAATGGCACTGATAATTAATTTTGCTTTAAACATCATAACCTCCATCAACCAATATCTTCTACGGTCAATTCATATCTGTAACGAGTATTTGAACGAACAAGTTCAAAGTTCTTAGTATCTGTTGATCCAGAATAATTTGTTTTATCCAGACTATATGTCTCAAAGACATCTCTATATTCATCTGTAGAAATACTCGTCCATAAACGATAGTGTCCCGAAGCAAGATTTGCCAAGTCAGCATCCAAATCATAGGAAGCAAATGACAGATCTTTATCAGATGAAGTAATCGTTGCATAATCTCTGGTACTTTCTTTCAAAGTTGCTGTGAAAGACGTCAGATTGCCATTGTCATCTTCAAGATAGAATGTTAATACAGGATTCAAGTCTTCCTTCTGATCTGCATCAATCATATAAACATAACCATCAGAAATAGTCAGATGACCATTTTCAATTGAAATTCCTGCTGTACCTAATACAGTTTTTCTCCAAGAAGGTCTGGTTACTTCATCCAGTTTAAGATCAGCACTTTCAATCTCTTTAGAAATGGAGAGTCTGTTTCTAAACAGAGAATCACTAAAGACTCTTGTCGTATATCCATCATCATCAGAATACTTATAAATCATCTTGTCAATGTTAAATTGAAGATCCTTTGTAATATCATATTCACTATTTACAACTCTGAGATTGATCGTGTAGTTTCCTGGTTGTAGATCCTTTATTGAGAATACTGCTTCATAGTTTACATACTTGTAATGACTCCAGAACTTGGCAGACATTTCTTCATTCAAGACACTCTTTGCCTCGATTTCGGTCTTTTCGCCAGTTTCAGTATTTTCTAATACAACATAATGATTAACAGAGTTTTCATCGTCAGCTTTTACACCAGAAATATAGCCAAGTCCCTTAATAGTCACTATATCATTTTCAACGGCAATATCAGTCACACCACGTTCGAGATCAAATGTAGAAATTGCCTCGATAACACTATCTGGATAACCTCCTGTTTCCGGTGTCTCCGGTACACTCACACTACCAGAAGGTGTTCCATTTGAAAGAACTGTGACATAGTCTTTGTTAATCCATGCTACATAAGCATCCCAGTTATATGCCTTACCATTGGAATATTCTCTGCCATTGTAAGCTGAAGCTCTTGTTAGATTGCCATTGATGAGATGATCTGAAGATTGAATTTTGTACTTGCCATTTGCTTCACCAAGAATTGTGACAGTATATGCCTTTTCATAGTATGTACCACCTGGGTTCTTGATATTGAAGAAATGAGAGTTATCGGTTGAACTTCTGTTGAACCATACATCTGTACTGCTGCTTACAACACCAACAGTTGTCTTGTATCTGTCTTTGAAACCAGTGTACTTATCAATGTCATATGCATAGTGCGCAATGTTAATGCCCCAGTAAGCATCCGAAGCATACTTGACATTGAAACCATTACCCTTGTTACCAATCTGCATACCAAAGTGACGGCTGTCATCAACATCGAGATAGCCATTGAGGTTTGTATGCATATGTTCATTGATTGCCTGTGAAACAGAACCAAAGTAAGTAGCATTATTCGGATTGGAGTCTACTGCATTCCATCCAAACAGGTTGTTTCTGTTGAGTGCATAGTTACTTGTACCAAATCCAGACTCCTGAATTGCAAGAGCATAGACAAGCAATGCATTAACTCCATAGGTGTTCTGTGCACTTACAAAAGTATCACCTGTTCCATACATAGCAGATCTTCCTGCTGTGTAGCCCTTACCCATGAGGTAGTTATTGAAATCTGCTCCGGTGATATTGGACTTTGTACGAGCTGGAAGGAACTGGTAGTAATCATAGTAAGTGCCAGCTTTGTTATTCATCGCCATATCGGTATAGAAGTCGTACCCGTTATAGCTGTAATACGTAGTACCCGGCTGCATCCAGTCAGCAGCAGAAAGGGAAACACCTTGTCTATTTGGTGTAGCATTTGTAGAAGAAGGAACATTAACACTGTTACTCCAGCCCCAATAGGAATAGAAGTAAAGTTCCTTGTTACCAGCACTGTCTGTACCACAGACATACTTGTTCATTTCCGGATAGATGGTATATTCTGGATCTTCGTTGTTGTTGCCACCAAGAATAATTGGCAGATGGTTTGTGAAGTACTTGATTGGTACAAGGTCACAGTTTTCCATTCTGATGTAACCTTCAAAACCATTCATTGTCAGTGCAACTGAACCAGAACCATTTCCAGAATTATAGGAAGCGGTGCCGTTGTACTTAGCCTGCATGTACTGCTGGGAGTAAGTTGTAGAACCTGTGAAGTCCCCTCTTTCATAATAGTAGGAGAGACAATCACCTGTACGGTATGGATTGGAGATCACAATACCGTTTGTCATGGCAACGATTTTTGTCGGAGACTTGCTGGCATTGTTTCTCACCACAGCATCCTGTCCAAGACTTTCCATTGCCCGTTTTGCTTCATCAAAATTGTTGTAACATCCTTTATGGTCAAAACCACCCTGATCATTTACGACATCAACATCGAATACACATCCCTGGTGAATGCCATAGTCACCTGTGTTTACGGCATTGACTTCAGTCACATTTGCCTGTACTGCCGGTACTAAAAGGCAGAGCGTCGCAACTGTCAGAAAAGCTCTTTTTATCATTTTCATTATCGTCATTCCTCGTTTCGAAGTTGCTCAAGGGTATAAAAAACCCGTTGATAAGCAGATCATGCAATTTCACAAAATACAGGTGTGAAATCACGACACAAGACCGATCAATACTCGTCAGTTCAATACAGCAGGAACCTCATGGGGCACAAATGAAATGCTTGAAGACTGCTTTTATGTATCACGCATAAATCATGTTGGGTATGCGTTGACCCTGTCTTCTTCCTGAGGCAGACTGACATTTGCCACGTTGAAGAAGCTTCGTTCCTGTTTCACACATCCACCTGAGTTCGAGACGTCAGTTTGCATCAGCTGGTTCAGATCAGTGAGTGCCCCTGACAAACAGATATCGGGTTGCAGGAATATAACATGTGAAAGCTGTCAGATGAAGACAGATTCACAGCTGACGAACATTGTCTGCATGCACAGCTGAATGAAAGCTGTTGATCCGCGCTTCGAGTAACGGGAAAGCAGGACAAAATTCTTCATGATTATTATAACAAAAGCATGGCAGAGAGCCATGCTTTTTTAGAAAATTTGTTCAAAATAACCGGACAATATCATTCCACGTCACATAGATCATAAGACCTATCAATAATGCCCAGCACGTTAACATCAAACCAACCCGGATTTTCTCATTCAGACGCCTGCGTGTAACAGCCTCAGCAACAGTGATCACAAACTGTCCACCATCCAATACCGGTAATGGAAGAGCATTGAATATGCCAAGGTTTAAAGACAACTGTGCGATGAGCAGCATATAGCTTTCAAAGCCCATCTTCACATAGGTCTCTGTTGCCTGATAGATACCAACAGGTCCTGAAAGATTGGATAGTCCGGCTCCCTGGAAGATGTTGATGATTGCCTGGAACATCAGCCTTGTAAGCATTACCATCTCATATGCACCATAATACCAGCAGTTGAGCAGATTCACCTCTGTCACTTTGCCTTCTGGCGCATTGACACCGATCATGTATCGCTCTTCTTCCTCGCTGTATTCCGGCGTGACGGTGAACACTTCTTCTGTACCATCGCGTTCAACAGTGATCGTCAGAGTGCTGTCATCGGTGATAAATGTCTGCATATCGATGAACTCTGCAGGCTTGATGGAAGAACCATCTTCCTTCTGGATTTCAATAATCCTGTCCCCTGCTTCAAAACCGGCAGCTTCTGCTGCAGATCCGGCAATTACCGAATCCACTACAGGTTCTGGGGAAGTGGAAATACCACCTGCCGCAAGGACTACCATACAGAAGATGAAATAGGCAAGCAGGATATTGTTAAAAATACCGGCTAGCTGGATGATAGCTCTTTTCCACCATACCTGGTCAGTGATTCTTCTGCCTTCTGGTACTTGAACACCCGGATAGACTTCATCATCCCCTTCTTCCCCTGCCATGGCTACATAGCCACCGATGGGAAGTGCACGGATGGAATATTGGGTTTCCTTGAACTTCTTGGAAAACAAAAGAGGTCCCATACCGAAAGAAAATTCATAGCAATATACACCAAATTTCTTTGCGGCAATGAGATGTCCTGCTTCATGAACCATAATCAACACGGTAAAAAGCAGGATAAACAAAATAAAAGTCAGCATTTCTTAAGATACTCCTCTATTCTTTGGGCTGCATATGCTCTGCCGAAA
>CAJKOS010000126.1 GCA_905201565.1 uncultured Erysipelotrichaceae bacterium | reverse complement strand
CCGAGGGCAGGGTACGGCTTGCCATGACGCCGGGCACGGTGCAGCCAAAGCCGATGAGCATGGGCACGATGCTGCGGCCCGAAAGGCCGATGCGGCGCAGCAGCTTATCCATCACAAAGGCAATACGTGCCATGTAGCCACTGTCTTCAAGCATTGAAAGGAAGAAGAACAAGATGACAATGATCGGCAGAAAGCTTACCACACTGCCTACACCACCAAATATGCCATCGATGATAAGTGACTGAATGGTCTCATTGACATTCCACTGGACCATCAGTCCTTCCACAAGTCCACCCAGTGCATCAATCCCAGCCTGTAACCAGTCCTGAAAGAATGGACCAAGGACATTGAATGTCAGATAGAACACCAGTCCCATGATGGCAATAAATGCCGGAATGGCTGTATATTTACCCGTCAGGAAGCGGTCGATCTTTTCAGAGCGCTTGGCTTCCATGCTTTCCTGCGGTTTGATAACGGTCTTATCCACAAGATCAGTGATGAAGGAAAAACGCATATCCGCAATGGAAGCAGAACGGTCGAGTCCTCTTTCCTTTTCCATCTGCTTTACGATATGTTCGAGCATTTCACTCTCATTTTCATCAAGCTGTAATGCGTTCAGTACAGCATTATCCCCTTCTATTGCCTTTGTGGCAGCAAAGCGCACAGGAATGCCCGCCCTTTCGGCATGGTCCGCTATCAGATGGCATACACCATGGATGGCACGATGCACCGCTCCACCATGGGCTTCCTTTGGACAAAAATCCTTTCTGCCAGGTCTTTCCTGATAATGGGCAACATGGATGGCATGGTCTACCAGTTCACTGATACCCTGCCCTTTGGCAGCAGAAATAGGAATAACCGGAATGCCGAGCATCTCCTCCATGCGGTTGATCATCACCGATCCTCCATTCCCTGTCAATTCATCCATCATATTCAAAGCCAGCACCATCGGAATATCCAGTTCCATCAGCTGCATGGTCAGATACAGGTTTCTTTCAATATTCGTCGCATCCACAATATTGATGATGCCATGTGGATGCGATTCGAGAATAAACTGCCTCGATACAATTTCCTCAGCACTATATGGTGAAAGGGAATAGATACCAGGAAGGTCTGTTACCTCAGTATCAGGATGTCCTTTAATCGAACCTGTCTTTCTGTCTACGGTTACACCAGGGAAGTTACCAACATGCTGGTTGGAACCTGTGAGCTGGTTGAACAATGTTGTCTTGCCACAGTTCTGATTACCCGCTAAGGCAAATGTCAGCACTGTACCTTCTTGTACAGGATGTTCATCTGCCTTGACATGATATCTTCCCCCTTCTCCAAGACCCGGATGGTCTTTGAGATCTTTATCATGCTGTACTTCCTTTGCCCTGTCGGCAGGATGAATATTCTGAACGGCAATCTTTTTTGCATCATCTACACGAAGTGTCAGCTCATACCCATGGATTCTGAATTCCATCGGATCACCAAGTGGAGCAAGCTTGACAAGGGTGATTTCCACACCGGGAATCACACCCATATCCAGAAAATGCTGGCGGAGTTCTCCTTCTCCTCCTACTGCTTCGATGATGGCTGACTGACCAGTTTTTAACTCAGCTAATGTCATTTCAGCACCTCTTTCCAAAAAACAACCGTTATTATACAACAAAAAAGCTGCCCCACGGCAGCCATGCTCACTCTGTTACACCAGAAAGCTGTTTTAAAGCTTCCATGATATCTTCTTTACTGATGACAACAGTGCCCTTACCCTTCTGGTAGTTCAAAGAAAGACCACCGATTGTATCATTGGTAAATGCCTGTTCCAGAAGAAACTTGAGCTTTGTCATATACGGGTGTTCTGCACCACTTTCATTGAAGCGCAGCCTGCTTGTAAACACATGGAAATAGAACCTGCCATCTGGTCCATAGTAACCAGCCGGGTCGGTCAGTCCTTCCTTTCCTTCCACCGGATTACCAGCAATCACAACTTCTGCGTCCATTGCCAGCAAGCGGATGATCTCCGCTATGATCAATGAACTGTTTTCATCACTTTCCTCTTCGAGAAACTTCTGTACTTTCAATTCCAACTGCAGATGCAGCTCATTTAATGTCGCCATTCTTCCCCCATCTTTCTAACCAGCAAATGCCATGATGATATCCGCTACCTTGCGGTTATGCACAATATAACTGCCATGCCCCTCTCCGGCAAGAATACGCAATTCTCCATGTGGGATGGTCTTTGCAATATGTTCTGTCACATCCTGTTTTACAAGATCCTTACTGCCGGCAAGCACTAATGTCCTTGCGCTGATATTGTGCAAGACTTCATCGGTGATATGCGGTTCCTTCAACATCAGGCTGATCTTGTCATCCTTTTTGAAATGATTGATCATCTTAAATGTCTTATAGAGCCATGGTTTCATATCATCCGGTTCCAGGTTGGTTCCGGAAATAATGAGATCTTTAATCCTGTCAGAATGCTCCGCCGCAAGAAGACCGATGATACCACCATCAGAAAATCCATAGTAAATCACATTATGCAGATCTAACTTTTCAATCATTGCGGTAATATCATCCGCCATGTCCTGATAGTGCAATTGCCCATCATAAGCACTTTGTCCATGTCCTCTGCTGTCAATTGCATAACACGTATATCTCTCTTTGAGCACATCTACTGCTTCATCAAAGATGGTATGGTCTTCTCCATTGCCATGGACGAGAATCAAAGGTCTCCCCATACCACTTTGTTCATAAAAGAGCTGTATTCCATTCACTTTCACAAACATACATTCACCTCACAACAAGTATAATACAATCGCAAAGTGACTACTGCATGAACATTTCAAAAACTCAGATCACAACATGCAGAATTTCAAACAATATACCCCATAACACACCACCAGCATAGAGAATACCGGTAATCTTGAGGTTCTCTGAAGGATGGGCATTTGTGCGATACAGCACAAGTAATCCAACCCCTGCTGAAACAAGCAGTCCTGCCATCATCGCCCCAAAACCAAGCATGCCATCAAGGTACAGCTGGGTGATCATGATCGAAGATGCACAATTTGGAATAAGACCGACAAGTCCACTCAGGAAAATGGAAATGGCAGGATGGGAAGAAAGAATTGTCATGAGCGTGTCTTCACCAATACCTTCCACAACAAGTGTCAAAACAAAGGTGATCGCAAAGACAAACAGGATGATGTGAATCGTATGGATGATAGCTGAGTGCACAATACTGCCCTCTTCCTCTTCACACCCACAATGTTCTGCCTCACACAGATCATGAATCCGCTTTTCTGTCTTGTAGCGGTATTTTGTAAACCGCAATATACCATCGAGCACAAAGCCACTGACAAGAGCCGTCAGAACCTTGATACCAACAATCTTTGCAATGCGCTCCACTGGAACACCTGTTGATATCAATAATGGCAGCATCTCATCGGATGTCGAATAGAAAACAGAAACAAGTGTTCCTATCGATATCACACCACCTGCATATAAGGAGGCGGCAGCTGCTGAAAACCCACATTGTGGCAAAATACCGGACAATGAACCAAACAGTGGTCCAAGCCTGCCAACTTTTGTTAATAATACCGTCTGTTTTTCCTGAGTTTTCCGTTCCAGCCATTCCATCAACAAATATGTCACAAACAGAAATGGAACGAGCTTTATCGTATCTTCAAAAGCATGCATCAAAGCATGTGTCAAAACTTCCATCATTCTTCCTCCCTGCAATCCTTACAAATACCCATCAATACCGACTTCTCACAATCCAGTGAAAAACCGTGTTTTGCATTCAGATGATGCTGTATATCATTCATGAAACTGCAATTGAGATGAAACACCCTGCCACACTTAATGCAATGCATATGCAGGTGGTGGGCACATGCCATATCCGGTTTATGAAAGACATACAGCCTTTCCTCAACACCGGGTATTTCTTCATAGGAGAGCACATGTTCCTCCACCAGTTTTTCAAGGTTGCGGTAGATTGTGGAAAGGTTGGCCACAAGTCCATCCTTCTTCATCTTTGCATAAATATCCTTTGCGCTGTTTCGTTCATCTTCGTGTTCATTGAGGTAAGCGAGCAGCCATGTCTTTACTTTTGTCGTATATTCTTTTGCCATACAGATGTGCATTATATAGAAGCAGAGACAAATTGCAAGTCATTTGCAATTTTGTCCTCCTCAAACCGTGTTACAATACAGGCAGAAATGTTGAGGAACGTATCATGTTGAAAATTCTGATCTGTTGTGGAGGTGGTTTCTCCTCCAGTGCCCTTGCCGCACATATGGAAAAAGAGGTGCAGGAAAAGCACCTCAGTGATGTGGCAAGTTTTGAATTCGTGCCCTTTCTGCATCTCAAGGACAGAAAGGAACCTTATGATATTGCCATGTTATGTCCACATTTACAGATGGAAATGCGCAATCTCAAGGACAAGCACTATCCTGCCCCGCTCTACTTCATTCCACCAAGACTGTATGGTCTGATGAATGCGGAATGCTTCATTGAAGATGCTCAGGATATCATCGCCCTATGGAAAGAAAACCCAACTACGGTTGTCACCTTCCCGGATGAACCAAGACCTCTTGCCATACGCAGGATGACATCCCACAGAAGATGGCTTGATGCACAGAAACAGGACTGATCATCCTGTTTTTTTATAGGTCCTGCGATAAAGTGTTGGGGTAACCCCAAACTGGCTGCGGAAACACCTTGTAAAGTAGCTCATTTCCTCAAAACCGCAATACGAGGCTGCTTCGGAAATGGACAGATCTGTATGCAGCAATAAATCAGCAGCCTTTTCAAGGCGATACTGACGGAGATAATTAATCGGTGTGACATGTACCATGGCTTTAAAACACCGGATGCACTCACTGATGGAAATAGCAGCGCTATCGGCAATTTCTTCCAGTGTCACATTCTCCATGTAATGTGCCTCCAGGTAATCAAGCATCGTTCTGATTCTTTCTTCCATCAGCACATCTTTCCTGGATAGACCACTCGTTACTACATTCTGCTTCTCATAGACAGAAAAGATGACATTGGACAAGGTATTGCGCACCACAAATTCATAACCGATCTGTCTGTCACGCATTGCAACACAAGCCTGCAGGATATTCCTGAGAACTGCTGGTTCATCTTTGCGGCGGATGATCAGTCCTTTAAATGCTGTATTGCGGATGATCGGATAGAGGTACTTCTCCCAGAAGATACTGTCCCTGCTTCCTCCGACAAGCCTTGGATGAAACTTGATCATATACACAAGGCAATAATCCTTTGTGCGGTTGATGATGCCATGACGGGTCATGGTATTCATGAAGAACCCATCACCTGCAGATAGCCTTACAATCTCATTTTCATATAAATAGGAAAGTGTCCCTTCTACCACAACACCACATTCCATCTCTTCATGCCAGCTCCAGCTGACACGGTCAGAACACATAAAATCCTCTGCCCGAAACTCCGCCGGCAGCACACCACCTGTACTTTTTTCCTTTTTCTCTTCCATATGACAATATTGTACTATTTTATTGGGAATTGTGTGCTAACAGATGTGTCTTGTCA
>CAJKOS010000125.1 GCA_905201565.1 uncultured Erysipelotrichaceae bacterium | reverse complement strand
GTGGTACCCTGCCATGATGGCAAAACGCAATGATATCCGCCTTTCTTTGACCACGGCCTCAAATGATCCTGTCTGTGGCAGAAAGACAGAGGAAAGATCAAGATCTGCACGATACATGAGGTAGCGGAAAAGACGGATATCCCTTTCATCCTTCTTCAATCTCTTCATCTTTCCATGTACTCTCATCTCAATCGTCAGACTCTCACTGCCATCCTCTTTTGCCAGCAATGTGAAGTGAATGTCACTGACATGAAACTGCAAAGCCAGGGCAAGGATTTCGACTAACCTTTCTTCCATAACACCTCCTTCACTTATCTATGTAGTGTCTAAAATCAAAGTTCCTCAAAAAAAGTAAAAAAAAACCGCAAAAACTTTTTCTATTACTCCCATAAAAAAAGAACCCTGATCATCAGAGTCCCATCATATAAAAGTTTGTATCAGCTTCCTGTCCAATGGTCGTACCAGGTCCATGTCCTGGATAAACCGTGAGATCACGTGGAAGTGTCTTCAGGAATTGCAGGGATGCCAGCATCTTGCTTTCATCACCCGAGAAAAGATCTGTTCTTCCACAACTTCCCGCAAACAGTGTATCACCCGAAAACAGCATATTCTTATACCGGAAACAGACACTGCCCTCTGTGTGTCCCGGGGTATGGTACACATCCATATGGAATGGACCGATGTCCAACACCTTATCCAGTTTGTGCAAAGGAGAATACACCGGTGTGACATAAGAACCGATATTTCTTGTATCCTGTGGATCCACGAGCACAAAATCACTTTCATGCAGATATACCGGACAATGGTATATGTCCACAAGGTCATCGACAGAAAGGGTATGGTCTTCATGTCCATGGGTCAAAAGGATGGCATCCACAACCTCATCTTCTCCAATCATGGCAGAAATCTGTTTTGCCTTAGCACCCGGATCGATAATCAATACATGTTTTTTGTCGTGGAGGACATACACATTTTCACCATAGAGACCAAATGGCAATATATCGAATTTCATAGAATTGAAAAAAAATTACCATGTAGGTAATTTTTATTTCTTCTCCTTATGAAGAGTCATCTTATTGCAACGCGGGCAGTACTTCTTGATTTCCATCTTTTCAGCATGCTTACGCTTGTTTCTTGTACCGATGTAATTTTCTTCACCACAAACGGAGCACTTGAAAGTAATATTTTCTCTTGGCATGTTATACCTCCTAACTGTTCAGCAGTACGATTATAGCAGAATCATCCCTCTATTCCAAGAAAATTATGCAATAATTGTATTGAGGAGACCAATCATGAAACGTACTGAAACAAGACCTATCTATGTTGGCGGTGTACAGGTTGGCGGACAGAACCGCTGTGTACTGCAGTCCATGACAAATGTTCCTGCAAAAGATGTAGACCGCACAGTTGCACAAATTGAAGAACTCGCTGACCACGGATGTGAGATTGCCCGCATTGCCGTACTGGATGAAAAAGATGCGGAAGCCATCCCTGAAATACAAAAGCGCATCCGCATTCCCCTTGTTGCGGACATCCACTTCAACCACCTTCTTGCCCTCAAGGCACTGGATGGTGGTGTAGATGCCATCCGCATCAACCCGGGCAACATCGGTTCAAAGGAAAAGACAGAAGCCGTTGTGCGCAAATGCAAGGAAAAACATGTACCAATCCGCATTGGCATCAATGGCGGATCTTTGGAAAAACAGTTCCTTGAACAATATGGACTCTCTGCAGAAGCGATGATCGCCTCCGCTGACAGACACGTCAAAATCCTGGAAGACCTCGACTTCCATGACATCTGCCTTTCCTTCAAGAGCAGCAATGTCGAACTGACCATTGCCACGTATGAACTCGCCGCAAACCACTACCCTTACCCATTACACCTTGGTGTAACCGAAGCCGGTGGTTTTACGGAAAGTGCTGTCAAATCCAGTGCAGCCCTTGGCACATTGTTACATGAAGGCATTGGTGATACGATCCGCGTATCCGTCTCTGCCCCACCAGCAGATGAACTGATCATCGGAAAGCAATTGCTCAAGTGCTTCAATCTCATCGAAGGTGTACCAGACCTCATCTCCTGTCCAACCTGTGGCAGAATCCAGTATGATATGCTGCCACTTGTCAAAGAGATGGAAGACTACCTTGCTACGGTACATGAAGATATCACGGTTGCCATCATGGGCTGTCCGGTAAACGGCATCCAGGAAGCTGGACGTGCTGATGTCGGCATTGCCGGTTCCTATGACTCCGGCATCCTCTTCCGCAAGGGAAAGATCATCCGCACCGTACCACAAAACGAGATCAAAGATGCCCTGATTGCAGAAATCGAAAACATCATTCAGGAAAAACACAACAACAAATAAAAAACAGGATTACTCCTGTTCCAAAGCCTCCAGTGCAGATGGATTGTATATGCCGCTTCTCAGCATTTCAATCTCTAATGCATAGGGAGGTTTTTTATTGATGTATGGTGTTTCAAGAATCTTGGCAATGTGCTCTGTCCGCCTGTTTTCCGCAATCGCATGCAATACCTCAAAACCGATTTCACCAAGTCCAAGGTTGGCATGTCTGTCCTTGCGGGCACCGCGCACATTTTTGGAATCGTTGAGGTGGATGACATGTAATTTGTCTAGACCAATCACATGATCAAATGCATCGAGCACCCCATCAAAATCTGTCACATCATAGCCGGCATCGGAAATATGACAAGTATCTAGACAAATGCCAAAGTGTTCCGGTTCCTTTACCCCTTCGAGTATCTCTGCAAGCTGTTCAAACTGAAAACCGATCTCACTGCCCTTGCCTGCCATCGTTTCAAGACACACAATAACTCCTTCTGGATAGTGCACACTGTTGAGACAGTCAATGGTCGAACGGATACCCGTTTCTAGATCAGTCGTTGTAAAAGACCCCGGATGCAGGACCATATACTTTGCACCGATATCACTTGTCCGCTTTGTTTCAAATTCAAGAAATTCCCGTGCAAGTTCCTGTACTTCCGGTTTGATGCTGTTAGCAGGATTGATGATATACGGGGCATGGATGATCATCCTCTCCATGTCCATACCATTTTCCTGCATGAGCTGCTGTGCTTCTTTGATATAAAGCTCTTCTGTTGGTCTACGCTTTGTATTTTGTGGAGCACCAGTATAGAGCATCAATGCATTGCAACCATAGCTGAGCGCTTCCTTTACACTGCCTTCAAGAAACAGCGGTGCCTTCATCTGTACATGACACCCAAGGATCATCTCTCATTCCCCCTGTTTTTCTCAATCTGTCTCTGCTTGTACATCGCCTTTTTCTC
The DNA here is from genome assembly GCA_905201565.1 of uncultured Erysipelotrichaceae bacterium. GTDB lineage: Bacteria > Bacillota_I > Bacilli_A > Erysipelotrichales > Erysipelotrichaceae > Bulleidia. The sequence goes on along the minus strand of CAJKOS010000125.1, from coordinate 2,259 downwards.
TTCACGGATCTTTGCCCGGATCATCTCACGCTTCTTATGGCGGTGTACCTGGGCAATCTTGGCAGCACGCTTTTTCTTATAACCAGGCTTGACCTTCTGGTTCTTCTTCGTGTAGATCATGGCGATCTTCTGTTCGAGTTCATCATCCTTCTTCAGCCTCTTCTGACCATATGGATGCAGGGATTGCCAGCCTTCTTTACGATAGCGCATATGATCAAAGCGGATACCCATCTTCATCAGGGAACGGATGGAGGCATCATCAGACTCATGGTAGAGGGCATAGCATGTGCCCTTTTCACCAGCTCTTCCAGTTCTTCCGGCACGGTGAACATAGTATTCCAGATCTTCTGGGAAACCACAGGAAATGACATGGCTCACCGTATCGATATCAATACCTCTTGCGGCAAGGTCTGTACATACCACATACGTATGTCTGCTATCCGCAAGGTCTTTCATCGACTGTCTTCTCTTGCGGGAAGTAAGGTCACCATGCAGTTCTGAAACCTCTACACCATTGTTGCGCAATTCTTCCGCAATCTGTGCTGCTTCCTGACGGGTATTGGCAAAGATCAGGCATACATATGGCTGAAAGCCTGGCAGGATGGAAAGAATCGTCTCGGCAAATGTATGGTGATAACATGGCACAAGGACATGGCGGATGTCCGGGTTGAAACGCACTGTCTCACCAATCTGGAAGGTGATTGGATGATGCATGTACTTGCGGATGAATGGTCTTAACTGATCCGGCATGGTTGCAGAGAATGCTAGCATCTGCAGGTCTTCTCCCATCCTTCCGGCAAAGGCATCAATCTCATCGAGGAACCCATATTCCAATGTCATATCCGCTTCATCCACAACAAGGATTCTTGCCTTGTCGAGACGAAGTGCACCACCATTCAAAAAGAGATCTTTGATACGGCCAGGTGTACCGATTACAATATGGGGCTGTCTTTTCTCCAGCGCTTCCACATCGCGGGATCTCTCCCTTCCACCTGTATATAATGTCACAAGGATGCGAGGATCACATTCCGTGATCATCTTTGCCTTTTCATATATCTGCATGGCAAGCTCTCTTGTTGGAGCGGTGATAACCGCCTGGGTATGATCCTTATCCGGGTCGATTCTCTGCATGATCGGAATCAGGTAGGCATGTGTTTTACCGGTACCGGTCTTGGAAAGACCGATGACATCCTTTCCCCTGATGGCAGCAGGAATGACCTGTTCCTGGATTGGTGTAGGTGATGTAAAACCACATTGATGGATGAGATCCATCACTTCTTTATGCATATTAAAATCTTCAAACTTCTTCATATCACATCTGCCACCAGACACATGGGTGGCATCCTCCTTTCCAAAAGGTTACAATAGGTCTGTAAGATGCACAAAAGTGCATGAATAAGGGACTTTCGTAAAATCCCGTATTAGCATTATACCGAAAAAGAAAGGAATGTCGATGGAAATCATCAGTGTAGTACCGCGCGGCTATTGCCAGGGCGTAGTCCGTGCCATCCAGATCGCAAAAGAAACAGCAGAAACATATAAAGGCATGCCCATCACCATGCTTGGCATGATCGTCCATAACAGCTATGTAGTCGAAGCATGCCGCAAGGCAGGCATCAGTTTCATCGAAAACAGTGCAAAGACCCGTCTTGAACTGCTCGATGAAATCGATGAAGGTGTCGTCATCTTCACCGCCCATGGGGTCAGCGATGCCGTCAGGCAGAAAGCCATAGACAAAGGACTCATCGTAGTTGATGCCACATGCCATGATGTTGCCCGCACCCATACCCTCATCAAAAACCATGAAGGAGATGTCATCTACATCGGCAAGAAAAACCACCCCGAAGCAGAAGCAGCCTGTGGTCTTTCTGACCGTGTCCACCTTGTGACATGCATGGAAGATGTAAAGACATTAGGAAACCTGCACAATGTGCTCATCACCAACCAGACAACCCTCTCGATCCTTGATACAAAGAAGATCATCGAGGCATGTCTATCCAAATATCCAGACGCCAGGGCAGCGGAAGAAATATGCAATGCGACCCGCATCCGCCAGGAAGCGGTCATGAAGATTGAAAATGCGGACCTGCTCATCGTGGTTGGTGATCCACGTTCCAACAACTCCCGGCAGCTTGCGGAAACCGGTAAAAAAGCAGGCATACCAGAATGCCTGCTCATCTCCTCTGTTGAAGATCTCACGATTGATATGATACAGAACCATGAAAGAATTGCTGTCACAAGTGGCTCCTCTACACCTAA
>CAJKOS010000124.1 GCA_905201565.1 uncultured Erysipelotrichaceae bacterium | reverse complement strand
TAGCTGGTAGTGTTTCTGTTCATAGAGGAATGGATTTGCCATATTGCCTGAGCGATAGATGGGGGCAGCACATGTTAATACCGATACCCGCACAGGTTCTTTGAGATAGTTGTAGTTTGCATCTTTGAAGATTTCGACATAGTCACTGAAAATCATGCTTGTAGAACCCTTTGTATCATCTACCATCCGGTTATGTTTATAAAACGAAGCAGCTTTTTCACTTGTTAAAGACACATACAAAGAACTCACCCGGCAGAGGTCTTCTTCCTGTGCCCGGGCCCCTTTCTTTACTCCGCCACCTGGATGGACGGGACTTGCAAAGTTTAAGACAAGCACATCTTTCATAGAAGGCTGCACTTGTGACTTCAGCTTCCTTGCGGCTGAAAAGGAGTCCACATTTTCACAGGTGATCACACCTGCCCGTTTATCACCTTTCTTAGGTGGCTTACTAACCAATATGCGCACCACATCTGGTAATAGCACTCTGGCTTCCATCATCTCTTCGAGTGTGTAAGCAAATGAAACAGTGTTACCACCATATGGATAACCACCCTGTTTCAGACATGTTAACGTATCTTCAAAAACTTCAATTGTATTCATAATTCACCTGTTTCCTGCCTTCATTATAGGAAACAATTGAAAAGACCGCCATAGCGGTCAGTGATCATTTTCCAAAGTATGCTGCAATTTCCTTCATCCTTGCGCTCTGGTTGACTTTAAATGGACAGCGCTTGTCACAATGTCCACAACCAACACAATCCGAAGCGTGTTTCTATAATGCTTCGTAATGTTCCTTTGCCATGGCATCACCGATGCTTGCAAGGTCATAGAACTTGTTGATAAGACCGATGTTCAGACCTGCCGGACATGGTGCACAATGGTTGCAATAGACACATGTACCCTTTGCTTCATTTGGAGTAAATGTACCAAGGATGGAATAATCCTTCTCTTCATCCGTCGCATCAAGATAAGCAAGTGCTTCTTTGACATCCGCAATGCTGTTAGAACCTGGTAAAACAGTCAACACGCCAGGCTTGTCCAGGGCATAGCTGATGCACTGTACTTTGGTCAATGCTTTGGAGAATGGTGAAGTATTATCACTCAGCATTTGTCCTGCAGAATATGGTTTCATGACTGAAATGCCAACACCTTCTGCTTCACAGCGCTTGTACAATGCCATTCTTTCTTCTGCACTGCCATTTGCAAATTCACCATGGTGGTAGTCATAGGCAGGATTGATGGAAAACATGAGCTGGTCCACAAGTCCTGTATCCAGTACGGCGTTGGCAAGTTCTGGTGTATGAGAACTGAGACCGATGTGTCTGACAACACCAGCCTTCTTCATGGACAGAAGATAATCAAGTGCTCCACTTTTCTGGTAGCTCACCAATCAGACAATTCATCAAGGCAGTGGATGAAACCAAAGTCGATGTAGTCTGTCTGTAACTGTTTCAACTGCCAGTCTATCTGTTCTTTGATCTTGTCCAGTTTTGTAGTCCAGCCATAAGTTCCGGTTGTATAGTCTGCGCCAAAGTGCACCTGGTAGATGAGGTCTTTGCGATAAGGGGCTAATACTTTACCGGCATAGGTAAATGTCTTACCACCAGCTGTCGCAAAGTCAAAGTAGTTGATGCCATGTTCCACTGCATATTCCAATGTCTCTATAGCAACACTTTCCTTTACCTCACCAAGAGGTCCTGTACCAAAACCGATGATACTGATCTTCTGACCAGTTTTTGGATGAATGCGATATTCCATAGTTTTCTCCCTCACAATATGCTCTTTGCCCACTTACCTGCAGCGCGATTGACAAGAGCACCATTCTTCCAGTTGCCGGAAGGACAGTGTTTACGAACACTCTCATTCGCATGTGTCATGCCAGAGCCACCAGAAGTCGCAAAGGCAATCATCGTCTTTCCACTAAAGTCATAACTATCAAAGAAAGTATCCACAACCCGTGGTTCTACACCCCACCAGATTGGAAAACCGACAAAGACAATGTCATAGTCAGCCATGTTATTCACTTTGTTTCTGATGGCTGGGCGGCTTGTTTCATCCTGCATTTCCAATGTGGAACGGCTATGTTTGTCTGTCCAGTCAAGATCCGCATCACTGTAACGTTCAACTGGTTCAATCTCAAAAAGATCACCCTCTACTGCATCCGCAATTTCCTTTGCAGCATGTGCTGTCACACCACTTGCGGAAAAATACGCAACAAGTATCTTAGACATAGTTATCCTCCTTCTTTCTGACATTCTGTCAATTTCCAATACAATTGTAGCACTCTTTGAGATGTGAATTTATATCGGTTTTCTATAGTAGTCTATGCGTTTTGCATAGTCTATTTCTGAAAGAATGAAGGCAGAAAGGAAATACACCTTTAAAATTTCAAAGTTTCAGGGAATTCTGACTGCCCATTGATCCAGATGGATCTCTGATGTCAATCATGGTGAAATCTTCAACGTATTGCATCAGCTATTCCTGACAAAACAGCCTGCTCAAAGTATCATTTGCATACAACTCCTCTGAGATATTCCGGCAGATATTCCTGAGTAAGCGGAAATATTTCTTCATATCTTTTCTCTAAGCAAAACTATTTCACAATCCATCGTCATGATTTGCGACTGCCGATACGCTCGATAATCCCTTTTTCTCTCAGGTCTTTTATAACTCTTCTTATTTGTGTCTCAAAGCGATTCAATTATGCAGAAAGCTGCGCCTGTGTTATATGAGAGTTTTCTTCTATTGCTGCTAATACTTCTTTCTCTAATGAATTATTAATCAGGACATTTAATGGGACATTAATCAGGACGTTTTGATCTTTTGAAATGTCCTGATGTCCTAAAGGCGTAAACTTCACCATAATATCTTCTGCATGAAGCGTATATTCCGGCATTGGTACACCATTCATTTCTGCCAATTAGACAGATATATATTTTCTTTATTGGCTATAACCTTGAATGTCTGATAGAATGCAAACAGAAAGGAAATACATCTTATGAATTTCAAAGTTCTTGGAGATTCTGACTGCCCTTTGATCCATGTAGATCTCTCTGATGGTGGTCAGGTCAAAATCGAATCAGGCAGTATGGCTTATTCTTCCAATGTAGAAATGGAAGGCAAAATGAACACAGAGAAGAAAGGTATTGGAGGACTGCTCGGTGCTATTGGAAGATCAATCACCAGTGGTGAAAGCTTCTTCGTCACCCATGCGACCGGTGGCAGAGGGGAAGCATTCATCGGCATCGCCCCTGCTATCCCCGGCAAGATTGCCTGCCTCAAGGTATCATTTGGCAGACAGTACCGCCTCAACACAGGCGCATTCCTTGCCTGTGATGAAAGTGTTGTCTACAACATGAAGTCACAGGACATCGGCAAAGCATTCTTTGGTGGAACAGGTGGAATCTTTGTCATGGAGACAGATGGTGAAGGTGATATCCTGGTCAATGCCTTTGGGGATCTGTTGGAAATGGAAGTCACACCAGAGAGACCACTGCGCATCGATAATGAACATGTTGTCGCATGGGACAGCACACTGGACTACAACATCCAGGCTGCCAGCGGTATGATTGGTTTCACAACAGGTGAAGGTCTTGTCAATGAGTTCCATGGTTCTGGTAAGGTATTGATCCAGACAAGAAACCTGCATTCCCTTGCGAATGCTATCCGTGTATTCATCCCTACACAGTCCAGCAACTAACAAGCTATGTTCTGAATCAGAAAATGCCCTGTATGACTGCAGTATCATACAGGGCTTTCTATATACGGACTGACAAACACAATCACACATCATCGAATGCATTCTCTTCAAGTCCGCTTGCAAGGGTAATGTCAGGCAATTCTTTCAGGAATCCTTCCACATTCCGATAAGCAATTCTCTCTTCTGTATCTGTATCTTCACCAGGATACAAAACAAATCTGCCTGTTATTGTTCCATACCGGGATGAGAGTTGTGCAAGCTTCTTTTCATCTGAAAGATGTCCTGCCTGATCAGGTACACGCTGGCTGCTGTGTTTGATCTCATATGCGGACCAGGTGTCTGATTCTTTGTCATAGATGACCATATCATATTCACCGGTGAGAAATTGCAGTTTGAATACATCATATTGTGCAGGAAGAGCTTTCATTGTTTCAAGAAGCACGATATCTTCCAGCATTCTGCCCCTGATTTCTGAAAGAATAAGTTCAATAATATATCTTCTTTCTCTTTCTGAAAGCTGGTTAAACGATTCATCCTGCAGAAGAGCATATACAAGTGCCTGTGCCTGACAATAGCGCATACCGGGCTGGGTAAACAGAACCCTTTGCTCCTGTTGATTTGCATCAGGAACATACCGTATCGGGCACTCCACAATAAGATCCAGATACTTCAGATATTCCTTGATCTGTATTGCCTGAGAATCATTTATGCGTATTGTCTGCTTGTCACGATTTCGTATATTCAGCAGACGCATCAGTGTATCCGTAACAGTTCTCTTATCAATTTTTCCAAGCACGTTCGTCCGTTTTGTTACATTCCGTTCGTTACGTAAATTCCGTTCTGCTATACCGAGGTCATGAGAAACAAAATCTCGTGTTATCACATTTTCCACAAAGCGGTGATTCATATCTTCAATGACACGGTTGATGGCATGTGTTAACTCATCAGCTTCATACAAAGTGCGCAAATATCCAAAATAATGACCGTATTCAAAATGGGCAAGAGAATGCTGGATGTTTCTGACGATTGCAGTGTCAACATATCTTCTCGTTGATTCATTATCACGGAAAGAAAAATCGTCGGCTAAAGCGTCTTCATCTTCAAAAGATAATTCACCAGGCTTCAGCATTCCACCATAGCGGATATATTCATCGACACTTTCTATACCAAGCAGACGATTGTATTCCCTGAATGGAATAAAAGTCGTATGGATCATGCGCACCCTGTCATATAGTTCATTATCTCTCGCAAACCAGAAGCCAAGGGAATCTGTTCCTGATAACACGATGCGCATACCCATCGGAATATAGAGATCAGAGAGCAGTGCTGCAGAGTCAATGAAATCCTCCATCAGGGTCACTTCATCAATGAATATAAATTTATACCCATTGTGGTACAACACATCAAGATCATGAATCAGATTGCTCATCATGTCTGTTTTACGCATCTTGATATAAGCAGTCTTCTCACCAAGATCAGCAATTGCCTGAAAGAGCATTGTCGTTTTGCCAGTCCTGCGCAAACCATAGATAACACATAGCCTTGTCCAGTTTCCTTCATCATGGAGATATCTCTGCAGCTTTTCAAAGCAATCCCGCTTCTGATAGTTTCTGACATGCTGAACCATTCTTGAAAGGGTATCATCTGTGACACAATGTGTTTCAAACTTCTTTTCCTGCAAATCACTGATGGGAATCTGTTTTCGCAGTTCCTTCAGACGCTCTTCCAATTGTTTTCGTTCGCCAATCTGATACTGAATTTCAGCAAGATCACTTTCCCGGATATATTTGCTTTCGATCTTTCCGTTTTCCCTCCACTGTCTATAGTGCTGGACTTTTCCTTTGATGTTCTTTCGCGAAATATATCCTGCAGGAAGCTCT